>NZ_JAAFHA010000002.1 GCF_010365055.1 Rhodoferax sp. | reverse complement strand
ACGCAAGTTTGGTACTCGGCCGCGAATGTGGGCACCGACGGCAAGGTATTCAAACCCGCACCAGTTTTCGCCAACACCATTCGCTTCAATGCGGTGGGCTTCACCTATCTGCCGCTGGACGCTGACATCCTGGGATTGGACCCTGTCCGGCTGCCCCAGGACGGCAAGGTGTCCATCTTTCGGCCCGGTGGGTTTGCCGTGCTGGGCCACACCGCCAGCGTCACGGCCACCGTGTCAAACGGTCAAGTCGTCAACTGCGCACGCGTGCGCCTCAGTCGTGTGCGTGTCATCGGCGCAGATGGCCAAGTCATCAATACTGGCTACAGCGCCGACCTGGAGGCTGGCAAGGTTACGTTCACATCGGTCAGCGGCTACGTCCAGCCGGTGACCATTGAGCATCGCATCGAGGACATGGTGCAGGTTTCTGACGTTCAGATCAACGGACAGTTGGCGTTCACCCGGCAAGTCACCCACACCTATCCGTTTCCTGGCAGCTTCATCTCCAGTGCCTTGGTCGGGCAAGACTTAAAAGCCCGGGTCTCCGTCCTATTCGATCAGGCCACCTGGGATGCCGTCACCTACGCCGATACGGTGGTGGGCTCAGTCGCCCCGGGCACTTACAACGACATTCTGGCTCCCTTGGCCGTGACCAACAAAGGGGCCGTCACAGAAAAGTGGGCGCTGCGTTTCACCAACACCACAACTTTTGATGTCATCGGTGAGCACGTCGGCACCATTTCTAGCGCCACGATTGCGACCGACACATCGCCACTTAACCCGGCCACGGGTAGCCCGTATTTCACGATCAGAGGCATTGGCTGGGGCAGCGGTTGGGCGGTGGGCAATGTGCTGCGCTTTAACACCGTGGGCGCGCTGTTTCCAGTGTGGATTGTTCGCACGATTCAGCAGGGCCCCGAGAGCGTGATCAATGACAAATTCACCATCCTCGTCCGTGGCGACGTGGACCGTCCGTAATAAGGAAAGATCATGGCAACACTTCCAGTTAAATATTTCACATCAGGCATGCAGGGCGCGCCGCAATTGACCAACACCATCGGTGCCATGACAGCGCTGCTCGATGCCTGTTTGATTGATGGCTTCAACCTCAAGCCGATTGACACCTTGACGTTTGCAGACGGTGTGGCCACCGCCCGCATTAATGCGGGGCACCTTTACCAGGTCGACCAAGTCGTCGTTATTGCCGGAGCCAACCAGTCTGAGTACAACGGCGAGGTCAGGGTGTTGACCACAACCGCCAACAACTTCACGTTTGCGGTGTCCGGTATGCCCGTCACCCCGGCCACCGGCACGATCAGCGCCAAAGTGGCCCCACTGAACTTTGATAAACCGTTCAGCGCCACCAACAAAAGGGTCTATCGCAGCAAGAGCATTCTGAGCAACCGAGCCTACCTGCGCGTGGACGACGCGCTGGATCCGGCTTGGACGGGCACCTACGCCAAGAAGGCCAAGGTGCTAATGGCAGAAGGCATGTCAGATGTCGACACCGTCGTGGGCGCGCAGGCCCCATTTGATCCCGCTCGGCCGCTGCAAAATACGGCCGGATCGGGCTCAGGCGGCAACGCATACGACGGTTGGTACAAGTGGTACTACGCAAGGCGCACTGATGGCAACGCGGACAACGTGCCGCCTGAGGAGTTCAACCGGGACTGGGTGCTGGTCGGGGACGACCGTGGTTTTTACTTATTTAACGAGGTTGGGGCGTCCTACCGGTCGCGCAGTGGTTACTGCTTCACCGACTTCGAGAGCTTTCGCCAAGGGGACGCGTACAACACACTGCTGATGGCCACAGATGCCTACACGCCAGCCAGCACGTATCCGGGAGGCTACTACCCCGATGCAAACAACTACTGCAACAGGTCGTTGAACCACACCGGAAAAGTGCTGATGCGCGACCATCTGCAGGTGGGCGGGAACGCGCGTGCAGGCTTTCTCGGGCTGAATACGAACAATGCAGAACAGATCAGCGGCTACCGCACTGGCGTGCCATGGCCGAACGGTCCGGACTATGGCCTGATTCTGCATCCTACTTACCTGCGGCAAGAGTCCGGTGGTCACTTGCGCGGCAAGATGCCCGGCATCTTTTGGGTCCACAACGAACAGCCACTTGTTGACTTGGCTGTTGTCAGTAATGTCACTGGTTATGCGGGTCGGAAGTTCCTGATGGTCAACAGTGCTGTTGACTACTTTGGCAACGTGGCCCGCTTCGCTTTCGACATCACCGGCCCTTGGCGGTAAGTCATGGCATTGGTTTTAGATGAAACCTTTGCCAACGGCATACCTGCCAGCTTTGCCACCTTGCGGCAGCAGAGCGGCACGCTAACGGCCACCTACAACAGCACGTTGCAAGCGGTTGATCTGAGCAACAGCGCGGCAGCGCAATCCATCTGGGATGTCACCTCGCAGCAACTCAGAGTGGCCGGGGAGATGGAGCTTGACCTGGAACTAGTGGCCGATCTGAGTGGGGGTAGCAACCTTCGACATGCAGGGGCGTGGGCTGTAGCTGGCCAGGCTAGTCAGAGCAATGGTTTTCGCTTCTCCCACCTGCGCACTGATTGGCAACTGAACCAGTGGGCGGGTGCCACAACCTGGTCAGGGGACTTGGCAGGCAACTCATCCCCCCAATACTTGAGCGACCCATTCACCATGGTGGGGGATAGACGCGTACTTAATTTACGGTGGGACATGGGCAGTAAGGCCAATGCCTCCAACGTAGCGATAGAGGCCAGGGTTGATGGCGTCCTGCGCTTGGTTTGTGCATCCACATTTCCTTCGCTGCGCCCTGGCATTTTCATCTACCAGTCAACCGCACGCATTCACAGCATCAAGGTGTGGGACGCACCACAAGAGTCTCTCGCTGATCTGAGCTTTCGCGCGTTTGAGTCGACCCAAGGTCGGCGAGTTTTGATGTCCCCAGAAGCAGCCGCAACTGGTGGGCCATCATCTCGCTTGCTCACGGAAGATATTGGACGACGGGATGCTACCGTCCTGCGAGCTCGCGCAAGCGGCGGACCAGTCGTTTACAACCTGGGGCTTCCTCTGGCCCGCCGCAACCAGTATCAAGGAGGCGACGGGAGAGTTATGGGCACCGTGAAAATCAAAGGTGCACCTGACACCCCTGCACAGCGACGGGTTTGCTTGATTGACGAGACAACCCGCCTGCTGGTGTGCGAGGTATTCAGCGACCCAATTACTGGTGCTTATGCGTTCTTGGGCGTCAGCAGGGACCACAAATACACCGTGGCCAGCTATGACCACGCGAACAACTATCGGGCTGTTCTGGCCGACAACATCACAGCGGAGTATGTCGCATGACTTTGTCGGTGTCATTTGACCTTAAAAACGCCCGACTGAGTGCCGTAGTGGCGTTTCTGGATACCGGTGCGGGAGTGGCCCGGGTGCGCATCTATCCCGGCGCGCGGCCACTGGTGACTGCCGCTGCAGCCAGCGGGTTTCTGGCAGAACTTCCTTTGAGCAAGCCAAGTGGCTCCGTGCTTGATGGGATCCTGACCTTGGCCCCGGGCGAGCCGGTACTGAACGCCAACAGTGGCGTGGCGGTGTGGGCCCGCGTTGTGAATGGCAATGGAGAAACCGCCTTTGACTGTGACGTGTCTGATTTGACTGGCACTGGCGAGATCAAGATTCAAAACACGGTTCTCTTTGAAGGGGGCGAAACCCGAATGGTTAGCGGCATCCTGGGGGGCTGATTCGAAAGTGCATCATGGCTGGCGTTGATCTGTTCTTTGAGCGCACCCCTGCTGCCGGTCCACCCTGGGCGCTACTGTTTGGTGACCTGTCCGGTCCAGCACCATCCCGGACATTGGAGTTTGCGGCCAGTTTTACTGAACTGAGCTTTGTCGCCCGGGCGCGGTCCATCATTCCTTGCACTGCATCGGCCATCTTTCCCGCGATGACCTTTGCCTCCAGTGCGCTGTACCAGTCAAAAACCCAGCGACCAACAGTAGCGCGTGTCATTGCTACGTGGGAAAAAGCTTCGATTGGCGAGTTCGGCGTTGACGGACCACACCGGATGGCGGTCCGTTCACCGCTGGGCACGCAGGACAAGTGGACTGCAGGGGACAGGCTTCTATTGAAGACATCGGCTGCGCAATTCTCTGCGGTCAAGATCGATAACCGCACTGCGTCCTGGTTTGACGGTGCATTGAGCCGACACCCTGAATCGAACTCGCTGGCGTTTCAGAGCGCCGACCACGCGGTGCGCCCGAATCTGCAGTCCGACTATCAGGTTGCAGTCAGGCTGGGTGCCGCGCGCGTACGTGATTTTGTGAGTACGGGTGTCGGTCACCAAACCATGCTGGTCGTACGCTGGGAGCAACCATTTACCCGCCGATTGGGAACGGTCAACAGTGCGGGCCGTGCTTTGACGCGCGATCGTGGCTGGCAGGTGGCGTTCCAAGAGGGGATGCGCCCCAGGGCAGGGCGCTCTGCTGCAAACGTGCTGTCAATACCACCGGCGCCAGCCCCGTGCTACCTGCCCGATACCAGACTTTTATTTGATGCCGCCTGGTCAAGTTCCACAGGGCTCATTTTTATTTGCGAACGACACCCAGAGTCTGTGCCAACCGGCCAGACCGTGGTGGTGCCCATACGGAGGATTTACATGATCATCAATAACGCCAGCCTGCGCCGAGTGGATGGCAATATTCTGCTGCCCACCTTCAGCATGACTCTCGGACTGGATGCCGACTCGTGGGCCTGGAGCTTTAGCGCCACGCTTCCCGGTCGCGCATTGCTGGACCTGGAGAGCGCATCCAACGGCGCGCCAGTCGAGGTCGAGGCCCTTATCAATGGGGTTGCCTACCGCGCTTTGGTCGAGAGTATTGAGCGCAGTCGGGAGTTTGGGAGCAACGATTTACGGATTGCAGGCAGGGGAAAGACGGCATTGCTGGACGCACCCTATGCGCCGACGCTCAATTTGACCAACACCCAGGCACGCACTGCCCAACAGATCATGGGCGACGTGCTCACGGTCAACGGGGTGCCTTTGGGCTGGGACGTGCAGTGGGGACTGGTGGATTGGCTGATTCCTGCCGGTGTGTTCAGCCACCAGGGCTCTTACATCGGCGCGATCAACAAAATAGCGGCGGCTGCCGGTGGCTATGTGCAACCCCATCCATCCACCCAGACGATCAAGGTCTTGCCGCGCTATCCCAAAGCACCGTGGGACTGGCACACGATGACGCCAGACTTTCAACTGCCTGCCGACGCCACATCGCGCGAATCCCTGCGCTGGCTGGAAAAGCCAGCCTACAACCGGGTGTTCGTGTCGGGTCAGGATGTTGGCGTGCTTGGGCAGGTGACCCGTGCAGGCACAGCAGGTAATGTACTGGCCCCGATGGTGGTGGATGCCTTGATTACAGACGCGGTTGCGGCGCGCCAGCGTGGCATTGCGGTGCTGAGTGACACCGGACGCCAAATTGAGGTCAGTCTGCGTCTGCCAGTGCTGCCGGAAACCGGAATTATTGAGCCCGGTGCCATCGTGGATTACTTGGATGGCAGCCTCACTCGCCGAGGCCTGGTGCGCAGTACCAGTGTGCAGGCGGGGTTACCTGAGATTTGGCAGACATTGGGAGTGCAGACCTATGCGTAACCTGTACAGCGAGTTTCGCGCATTGATCCCCGAAGCACCCTTGCAGGTGGGGACTGTGATGCAAGTGACCGGCGGTGTCGTCACCTTGCAACTGCCTGGCGGCGGCTTGCTCAAGGCACGCGCAAATGTGGGCAGCGCCGCAGTCGGCCAGAAGGTGTTTGTGCGCGACGCAGTGATTGAAGCCATTGCCCCGAATCTGACGCTGGAACTGATCGAAATTTGATGCGCCAATCTCGCCCCTGAACTAACCCACTGATTTAACCCCGTACCCGTCCCGAGGCTGACCGCCTTTGGGCGGGTTTTTTACTTCTGGAGATTACCCATGACTGATCCTGAAAAAACCGCCCTGATTGAGAACATGCTGCTCTTTCGAAAAGAGGACTTCGATGACCTGCTGGATCGCGCTGCAGAGCGCGGCGCTGAGCGTGTGCTGGCCCACCTTGGGCTGGAGAATGGCCACGCCGCGCGGGATATTCGCGAACTGCGCGGTCTTATCGAAGCCTGGCGTGATGCCCGTCGCACCGCCTGGCAGACAGCCGTCAAGGTTGTCACCACCGGCATCTTGGCTGCACTGCTGGTGGGCGCGGCCATCAAGCTCAAGTTGGTGGGAGGTGGTCCATGATTGAAACTTTACTCGGTGGCCTCCTGGGTGGTGCGTTTCGGCTGGCCCCTGAAATACTGAAATGGCTTGATCGCAAAGGCGAGCGTGGACACGAACTTTCCATGCAAGACAAGGCCATCGAATTCGAGAAGATTCGAGGGGCTCAGCGCATGTCTGAGATTGGGGCCAGTGCTGATGCGGCCTGGAATTCCGGGGCGATTGATGCGTTCAAGGATGCCATCGCAGCGCAGGGCAGGCCAACGGGTGTGCCATGGGCGGATGCGCTGTCCTCTAGCGTGCGGCCCGTCATCACATATTGGCTGATGGGACTGTACTGCGCGGGAAAGACCGTCGCGTTTGTTGCTGCGCTCAACGCCGGAGCCGGATGGGGCGCTGCAGTGCTGGCTGCTTGGAGCGAGGCTGATCAGGCGCTCTGGGCTGGGGTACTGAATTTCTGGTTTCTCGGCCGAGTGTTTGATCGGGTTAAGTCGTGACTGTGCAGCTTCCGCAGGTCGCTGCCGAACTGGCCAAGCGCTTCGAAGGGTTTGAACGCAAGGTGAAGCGCGGGACGCAGGTTTCCGCCGTTCCATATGTTTGCCCGGCTGGATTCTGGACGATTGGCTACGGCCATCTTTGCAAACCAGACCATCAGCCAATCACAGAGAAGGAGGCCGAAGCCTATCTGGCACAAGACCTCGTGAAGGCATTGAACGCCACACTGCGTTACTGCCCGATGCTGGCCACCGAGCCAGAGGGGCGACTCGCGGCCATCGTGGACTTCACGTTCAACCTTGGCGCGGGGCGGTTGCAGACCTCGACGTTGAGGCGGCGGATAAATCAACGGGACTGGCTGAGCGCTGCGCAGGAATTGCGCAGATGGGTCTATGGCGGCGGAAAAGTGCTGCCGGGACTTGTCACACGGCGCGAGGCTGAGGCAGTTTGGCTGCTTCGCAACGCCTGATCCCGAACCACGCGGAAGAGCTTGGCTTTACCGCCGAACAGCGCGTTCATGTCATCCACGCCAACACGGAGCACAACCAATGAGCAATCAATTCAAAAAAGCAGTCATCGACGACTTATCGTCCCGCAGCATCGACGGAGCCTTGCAGGCGGGCCTGCTGGATTTTTTTGAGTACGCCATGAAAACGGTCGCGACGTCGCTTATTCGCGAGGCCAAGTTCGATACGTCCGATTTCGCTACCGCCAAAGAGCGAGGCTGCGAGGGCTTTGCCTTACTCGTGAGTCGGGCTCGAGCCGACTCACGCAACGAATGGTTTGGCGCGTTTCAGCGAGGCGAGCAGCGCCTCGATGTGATCGGCCACCTCGAGTAGCCTTCCTCAGTCCGTCGTCTCGGGTATATCCCAATCGGACAGCCTGGCTTCGCCGGTTTGATAGAACTGCTTCACCAGCTTCACGTACTCCAGAAAATCCTGGTTCTCGGTTGCCAGCCGGTTGGCCATGTCCCAATCAATCTCGTCCCGTTCACGAGCTGGAATCAAGACCTGGCTTTCTGCCGGGTTGTCGGCATCCAGTTTTATCAGGCCGATGCCATGGGCGGCGAACAGCATTCGCAGCTCCTTGAGCGTGTCCTGGCCCTCGATCTCCGCAGCAACCAGATAGCCAAAATTGGCCCATGACGAGTTTGAAACTGCCTGGAAAAAGCATTCACGTACGTTCGACCGGTTGATCAGCAACTTGGCCTCGAACGACCACAGCTTGGTGCGCTTGTCGGAATACTGATTCACGCAGTCCCGCACCTCCTGGTGCCACTCAGCGCCCAAATCCTCCATCCCGACCACGTCCGGGTACAGCCAGCGGTTGCCGTTCGGCCCTCGCTTGTTCGATGAGCGCTTCTCGTCAATGCGCTTCGAATAGACCCCGAACTCTTCCCACAGATACAGCGAGAGCAGCGGGTACATCGCGTGTTCCCCGAGCTTGGCATCGCTACTGTCTGCCATAGGAGCGGCAACCACGCCCTCAGCCGCCGCAACTTCGGCGACGTCAGATTTCTCCGAGTAGTAATACTTGCGTGGCCGACCCTCGGTGGTCTTCAACTCTGGGTGACGTTTCTGCAAGCGCGGGCGCTGCGAGCTGATTTCCGCGACAAGCTGCTGCACCAGCTCAGCGTCCGTGCTCACGTACTGGCTGCTCTGCTTCTTCGCTTGGCATTCATCAGGGAACGTGACGAAGATCCATTCGGCAATCTGCCGCGCAGTCAGCTTCTCATCAGGCCGTTCCTTCAAGTAACCAAGTACGGCCTTCGCCAGATTTAATGCCATAGAAATTCCCCTCAGAGCCTGAACAACTTCTTGATCTCGTTCTCAGCCGTTACCGGCATCTCATCCTTCTCGTACTGCCTGACATTGGCCACGATATTCTTTGCACGCGTGATCTCGTTATTCACCCGCTGTGAGTACGACGTGCTGGTATCGAGGGTTTCGATGACCGCAAGGAAGTAGTCCTTCTGATTTGCCAGGAACCAAAAGCTCAGGCCGCAGACCCATTTCTCCATCTCGTAGGATTGAAACGGGAATCCAGCGGTTGCATTCCAGTACTTGAACAGACGTACGGTGGGCTTGATCAGCGATTTGTGCTCCTTGTTTTTTGCATCAAGGGTCGCGTTGAAATCGTTCGGGTTCGTGGTCATCCAGCCACCCGCCCCGTTGGGAATCTGAAGCTCTCCAAGCCACGTTTTCGTCGCGGGCACCAAGTCGAACTTGATGTGGTTCAGTTCGAGAACGATGGTCGGGTTGGACTGGTAGATCTCCGATGAGCCATACCGCTTTTCGACGAAGGATTTCAATCGATTCAGGTAGGTCTGAGGGGTGGCGCTACCGTCGCTGAAGACCACCATGTAGTCAATGTCGGACTGCTCATCCATCGAGCGAGGCAGAATCGTGCCCCGCGTCGACGATCCAAATCGGAAATGCTGCGCGATTGCACTGCTGTCGAAGTGCAGCGCCATCCTGGATTGAAGCGTTGTGATCGAGGTCGTAATGGATGATTGCTCGGTTGCAGAAAGCACAGCACTGCTGGCCGTGTTCGTCAGAAAACTCAATACAGACATCCTGTCATTCCTCCTTGTCCACTTTGTGGGTGGCTTCGCCTTCTTCGATTCCTTTTCGCGCAGCAACAAATGCTCGACGCGGAATACTTGGGCTCTTCAAGTTCAACTCATTGCGCGCTGCCGAAAGCGCCTTCAGCCGTTCCGGAAGCTCGTCTAGTCGATCTGACTGAAGCAGTTCGATCTCCCGGAAAAACCGTGCCTCGTTCCGAAGGGCAAGGAACTGGCCAGCGGCAGCCCGGTGCAATGCCGCGCGCTCATTGGGCTTGAGAAAAGTCATCAACCCAGTGAGCAACGATGCCAGAAGGGTGAACGCTGTGGCCCATTCAGGTTGGCTCTTGATCAGCGTCGCGCCTGCGACGGCTCCGAGCACTGTTGCCGGAACACCCAACCAGTAGTTGCGTCGCACCCATGTGTCTTCGGCGTTGAAATGTCCCTTGCTCGAATAGAGGGTGTCTTCTTCCAGTCGCTCCGCCTCTCTGCGAAGTGCTGAAGTCTTGCCCTGGTCGGCTGTGGCTATTCCTGTCATTGCGTCCTCTCCCATTTGCCCCTCCTCACGCCGACGCGCCCGTCTGTGGCGGGGTCTTTGGCGGTATTGCACCCGGGTGGTAGGTCGAGTCGAAGACCATATCGGTCAGCCAGCGTTTGAAACTGGGGTTATCGCTGAACTGTTTGAACAGCTCGGTGTGGTCGGAGATTAGCTCAAGCACTACGCGATTCAGCGCCTTGTCGTGCTCCAGCTTGGCGTTCTGCTTGTCGGAGTTGGCCTGCGCGTTTTGGTAGGCCTTGTCCTGAGCCACGCGCGCCGGAATCTCCTCGGTGATGACCTTGCGAATCTTGTCGCCGTCCTTCCATTCGATGTTGCCGAACATGTCATTGAAGGCTCTGATGATGTTCGACAACTTGTCGATTTCCGGCGTACCGCCACCACCGCCGCCGCCGGGCGGGGGCGGTTCGATGAAGGCGTCGGCATCGTCCATCGACATCTTCAGTGACGCCTGCGCTTCTACCCGATAGCTGTCCATGTCGATGGCTTCCAGCACGCCCTTGGAGAGGTCTTCCTCCTTCGGGGCCGGTAGCTTCGGGATCAGGAAGTTCAGGAAGATCGACAGCTTTTCCCAAGCCGGGTGGCCGTAGGTCAGGATCGCAGCAAGAAAGCCGTAGCTGCGCACGAAAGCCTTGGCCTTGCCCTTGAACTCGACTTGACCCTCTTCGTCCAGGTTGTCGATGTACTCGGCCACACAGGTATCGAGAATGGGGTCGAGCTTGTCGCGGTCTGCGCCGGTGACATAGAGCGCAACCAAATCTTCAACCTGCTGCCAGCTGTACACCTGCTTGGCATCGAGGTCGTTCTTCAAGTCGTGCAACTTGTTGGGGTCTGTTTCGCCGACCTGCACCGTCGCGCGGTAATAGTCCTGAAATGCGGCTTTCACGGCCTCGGCGTTGTCCGCGAAATCGAGCACGAAGGTGTCGCGCTTTTGCGGGTGAGCTCGGTTCAGTCGAGACAGCGTTTGCACCGCCATCACGCCACCCAGTGGTTTGTCCACGTACATCGTGTGCAGCAGCGGCTCGTCGAAGCCGGTGACGAACTTGTTGGCGACGATCAGGAAGCGATACGGGTCTTGCTTGAGCTTGGACGGAATGTCCTTGCTCGGGAACTCGTTGAGATCGGCTTCGGTCTTCCTCACCCCGCCAATTTCAAAGTCGCCCGAGTACGCCACGATGGCCTTGAACGGGCTCTTGATCGAGGCGAGGTAGTCCGACACCTCGCGGTAGTAGTCGACGGCCCGTGCGATGCCGTTGCAAACGATCATCGCTCGCGCCTTGCCACCGATCTTTTGCTTGCCCGCCACCTGCGCCACGAAGTGGTCGACCATGATCTCGGCCTTCTTGCGGATGGCCTTATCGTGGGATTCGACGTAGTGCCGAATCTTTTTCAGCGCCTTCACCTTGTCGAAGTCGGGATCGTCCTCCACCGTCTTGGCGACGTGATAGAAGCTGTCCACCGACGTGTAGTTCGCAATCACGTCGAGGATGAAACCCTCCTGAATCGCCTGCTTGGTGGTGTAGGTCAGTTCCTCCGGCGAGCGGTAACGCGCCTCACCGCCCTCGATGAACCGCTCTCCGAACAACTCCAGCGTCCGGTTTTTCGGCGTGGCCGTGAACGCGAAGTAGCTGGCGTTCGACAGCATCTTGCGCGACTCGATCAGCTTGTTGACGGCGTCCTCAACCGAGTCTTCGTCGTCCTCATCGTCACCAGGAGCGCCCGACAAGGCCATGTGCATCTTGGCCGTCGTCTTGCCACCCTGGCTGGAATGCGCCTCGTCGATCAGTAGCGCGAACTTCTTGCCACCGAGGTCGCCCAGCTCATCCAGGATGAAAGGAAACTTCTGCACCGTCGTCACGATGATTTTCTTGCCCTTGCGCAGGAAGGTGCGCAACTCGGCGGCATCCTCGGAATGCCCAAAGATCGATGCCACGTGGTCGTAGCTCTTGATGGTGCGGGCAATCTGGGTATCCAGTGCGCGCCGGTCGGTGATGACGATGACCGAGTCGAATTGAGCCAACATCGCGTCGGCGGCGGTTTTGAGTTCGACCAACTGATGAGCCAGCCACGCGATGGTGTTGCTCTTGCCGCTGCCTGCCGAATGCTGGATGAGATAGCGCTTGCCAACCCCTTCCTCGCGGGAACGGCGCAGCAAGGCACGGACGGTACGCAGTTGGTGAAAACGCGGGAACACCTGCTTGCGCCGCTTTTTGCCCTTTTCGTCTTCCTCTTCCACCACCTGCGTGAAGTTCTCGATGATGTTGGCCAGCGAGTCCTTGACCAGCACCTGCTTCCACAGATAGTCGGTCTTTAAGCCATGCGGGTTTGGCGGATTGCCTGCGCCGCTGTTCCATCCCTGGTTGAATGGCAGAAACCACGACGTCTTACCGGTGAGATGCGGAGAGAACCGCACCTCGGCATCGTCCACCGCCATGTGCGCCACGCAGCGCCCCAGCTGGAACAGCAGCTCGCCCGGGTTGCGGTCGGTCTGGTACTGGGTGATGGCGTCGGCGACGGTCTGTTTGGTCAACGAGTTCTTCAACTCGAAGGTCATCACCGGCAGGCCATTGATGAAGATGGCCACGTCCAGCGAACGCTGAGCCTCGTCATTGCTGTAGCGCAGCTGCCGGGTGACGCTGAAGATGTTCTTGCCGAAGTTCTCGGCAGCGCTGACGTTGCCCGGTGTCGGTAGCAGCTTGTACAAATCAATGTGAACCGGGCCGTGGCCCACGCCCTTGCGCAGCACATCGACCACACCCCGCTTGGCGATCTCGCCCTGGATGCGGTGCAAGAACTGAGTGCGCTTGATGCCCTCGCTTGCCAGTTCCAGTGTCTCGACCGCCTTGGGCTGGGTGGCCTGCAGAAACGCCAGCAACTGCACTACGTCCACCGCCACGTCGCGGTTGTAGTCGCTGGGGTTGCCCTGCACATAGCCGCCGCTGGTGCAGAGATCTCGCACGATCAAGGCCTCCAGGCCTTTTTCGCTGGTGTCAGTCGTCGCCATCATCTTCCTCCCCATCGGTATCCAGTTCGTCGTCGCCGCCGAGCACTACCAAGTCTTCCTCGGCCACCACGTCATCTGGGCCGGGCACCCAGCCACGCACATCCACTTGGCCGGTGACGACATCGGCGATTTGCCGTTCGCGGTATTCGCGGATCAGCTTGATTTCGTCTTCCGCCCGCAGGATGGCTTCTTCGAGTGGCTTGCACTCATCGGCAATCCACTTGCAGATGACCTTCTGTTCTTCGATCGGCGGTAGCGGGATGACAGCGTTCTTGACATCGTGCTTGCCGAGGGCGAATCGCGTGACGCCGGTTGCCAGCACGTGAAATTGCTCGGCGATGCGCGCAGACCCGATGGCGCGAAATAGGAACTCACCCTCGATTCGACCGGGCTCTGGTCTCAGCAATCCAAGGTGGTAGGCGCAGACCACACCAGTAAGCCCGACCGGCACCCATGCGGGCACCGCAATGTCGTCCGGCGTTTCGGAATCCTTAGTGATGATGACGTCGCCTGCTTTGAGCGTGAGCCGGGCGATTTCTCCCGCCGTCGCAGTGGCTTGCATCAAATCCATGTCGCCGGTGATCTTGTCGTTCTTGTAGACGTCTGTGTAGTTGCACAGGCGAACTGGCATTTCGTGATCATGCGAATGCTTGTCCACACCACTGAAGCGCACATCCGTGACGTGCTTCACCAGGGCAATGTCCCAGTGCAGGGGTACATCCCCCAACCACTCGATTCCAGAAGGCTTCAACCCGACAGAAGAATCGATGCCTCGCGTGACCACTTGATCAATGATGCGCAGCTTCTGCTCGGTGAGCAGGCCGATGAGATCGCGCTTGGCCTTGATCAACCGGGCGATGTGGACGTCCTGCGCCCGCAGGTACGCGACGATCTGGTCTTGCTCGGTGTGAGGCGGTTGAATCAGCGCGATGTCGAGAAACTGGTTCGGGTACAGGCGCAGTCGCGAGGATCGGATGCCGGTTGAGCGACCGATGTATTCAGCAACGTAGGCACGCGTGCGCAGCAGGTAGTCTAGATACGCTGGGTTGAAGCTATCGGCATGATGCGGCCGATACACGCCATAGGCCGGACTGACGATGCCCACGTGCCTGCTCGCACCAAGCGCTGCCATCCACGCCCAAAGCGTGTTGATCACGATGTCTCCTGGACGGCACAGCTTGGAGCCAACATAGCTCGCAGACTTGAACATCGTCACGTTCTTCTGGCTGCGCGGCGTAACCCCGGTCAGGTGCGATACCGACAGTAGCTCTTCCTCGCCGGTGCGCGAGCGCTCATCCACCTCACGAAAGAAGACCTTGGCGCGCTGCTCGTCCCAGTGCTCGGGCACCGGCGGAAGCCATTGCATCTTGGATGTCCGGTATGACTGGTATGTACCGCCCATCACGCCGCCCCCACGATCTTGTGCAGCAAGCCTTCTGTCTGCTCCTCCAGCTTGAGGATGTCAGCGCGAATCTGATCGAGCGTCCGCAGCGGGGTCGGCTTGTAGAAATAGCGGGCGAATGAAATTTCGTAGCCGATCTTGGTCGCGTCCATCGCGATCCAGGCATCTGGCGCGTGCATCAGAACCTCGCGGACAAAGAAGGCCTCGATGCCGCCTGGCTCCTTGAGTGGTACTTGCTCGGTGTCGCGCAGGTCGCTGTCTGCCTCGTACTCGACCATGAAGCGATCTTTGCCCACGGTTTCCAGGTAGGCACCGTCGTGGCCGGGCTCGAAATGCTCACCCGCTTTTAGCTTGCTGCGCTTGGCGATAACGGGCGGTGCCGTTTCGTCGCGCCAGCTCACCGATTTGTAAATGGCCTTTTTCTCGGGCGCGCCGAGTTTCTTGCCGTGCGCCTTCATCGTGGCGTCAAAGCGCGTGCGGAACTCGTTGTGGTCGTCGAAAACGCCATCGCCAAGTTCCTGCTGCGCCAGCTTGGCCAGTTCCACCAGGGTCTTGTCGCGCAACCACGTCGCGGGGTCGAGTAGCTTCTTGCGCCGTTTTTCCGGCACGGCCTTCTTGGTGGTCTTCGCGTCTTCGTCGTCCGACTCGTCGTCGGCGTCCTCGTCGCCATCGTCACCCTTCAGCCACGCTTCGATTTCGGGCTTGACCTTCGCGAATTCCGTGTACAGCTTGTCGCTGTACTTGGTGTAAATCTCGGTGCGCAGGGCCTCGTCGCCGGCGGCAAAGCGCAGGCTTTCAATGGCGTTGCGTTTGAGCTGACTTTTGAGGCGTAGCGGGCGTTCGACCGTGATCTTCCAATAGCCGAAGTCGGCGTTGTCGAACCACTTGCTTTCAGGCGTTGCCTTCGCGGATTCAGCATCGGCGGGCGGCTGGTCTAGGTAATTCTGGAGGATGCGTTCAATGTCCGCATCCGCCAGTTCGCAGTTTTTCTTGCCGAGGTTGCGCCGCATCGGCAGGAACCACTGCGAGGCGTCGATCAGCTGCACCTTGCCGCGTCGGTGTTCGGCCTTGCGGTTGGCTAACACCCAGATGTAGGTGGCGATGCCGGTGTTGTAAAAGATGTTGAGCGGCAGGGCGATGATGGCCTCGAGCCAGTCGTTCTCCAGCACCCAGCGACGCACATTGCTTTCACCCTGGCCCGCGTCGCCCGTGAACAGCGCGGAGCCGTTATGCACCAGCGCGATGCGGCTGCCCAGCGGTGTGTTGTGCTTCATCTTCTGCAGCTTGTTCACCAGGAACATCAGCTGCCCGTCGCTGGAACGGGTGATGAGCTTGAATTCGGCATCGCCGCCGTGATTGACGATGAAGCGCGGGTCGCTGAATTCCTTCTTGCCGCCCATCCGGTCAAGGTCGGTCTTCCAACTCTTGCCGTATGGCGGATTGGAGATCATGAAGTCGAACTCGCGCGACCGGAATTGGTCGGCTGACAACGTGGACTTATCCGCGCCACCAACGATGTTCTCTGCCTCGTCACCTTCGCCCTTGAGCAACAGATCGGCCTTGCAGATGGCGTAGGTCTCGGGGTTGATCTCCTGCCCAAACAGGTGAATCGAGACTTCCTTGTCGTGGCTGGCGGCCAGTTCGTGCAGCGCCTCTTCAGCCACAGTCAGCATGCCGCCCGTGCCGCAACTGCCGTCGTACAGCAGGTAGGTGCCTGACTGGATTTGGTCGGCCACTGGCATGAACAGCAACTTGGCCATCAGTTTGACCACGTCACGCGGGGTGAAGTGCTCGCCAGCTTCTTCGTTGTTCTCTTCGTTGAAGCGGCGGATCAATTCCTCGAACACCGTGCCCATGCCGTGGTTGTCCAGCGCGGGCAGCTTGATCCGCCCGTCCGCATCCTTGACTGGAAGCGGCGCGAGGTTGACCTCCGGGTCAAGGAAGTCGTTGATCAAGTGACCGAGGATGTCGGCCTCGACCATCGTTTGGATCTGGTCTCGAAATTTGAATTTTGCCAAGATGTCCTGAACGTTCGGCGAGAAGCCGTCCAGGTAATCAATGAAGTTGTCGCGAAGGCGCTGCCCTTGTCCACTGGCAGTGAGAGTGGCGAGGGTGAATTCCGACGTGTTGTAGAACGCCTGCCCGGCAGCCATCCGCAGCGCGCCGTCCTGCTCGGCTACCTTATGGGTGTCAAGGAACTTCTTACGTTCCAGTACGGCCTGCTTAGTCGACTCCAGCACGGCATCGAGCCGCCGCAGCACGGTGAACGGAAGGATGACGTCACGGTACTTGCCGCGCACGTAGACGTCGCGCAGGCGGTCGTCAGCAATATTCCAGATAAAGTCGGCGACCCACTTCAGGTTGCTTTGATCTTGTTGTTTTACGGGTTTCATTAAGCCTGCCCTTGCGTAGCTGTTGTTGTGTCAGGCGCTTTGCTGACTGATTCGGTCGGCGGCACCTCAATTTCCCAGTGCTTTTTAAGAACGTCGACGAGACGTTTCTGCCGGTCATCCAGCATCGTCGGTGTCCACGTGGCTTCCGACCGGGCTTCCTGCGTCAGGATGAAGGGCGAGGCCGTGCCTTTGCCCTTGAAGTACACGTTCTTCTTAGTGGCGAAGTCGTAGTTGCTGGCGGCCGGGTTCTTGCGAACGTGCAGCGGCACCAGATTGGCCAGCCTGTGCGTCCACGTGTCGCGCTCGTCCTCGTCTGGGAACCACTTGATCCAATCAGAGCCTGCCGGTGGCGTCTGTGGCAGTACGTGTTCCAGCGACAGGTGGTCAAACGCCTGCTTCTTGCTGCCGTCGCTGACCAAGGCTTCGAGGCGCAGCAGCAGCGCCATTCGCGCCTTTGGCAATCGGCGGTAGATGTCGCCATCGAGCGCAGCCAGAAACTCACGCTTTTGCTTGTCGGTGAGAGCGAGCGTTGTCAACGCGGTGAGATCGCCGTCGAAAGCCTCCGGTTGGATCTCCTTGGTGAGAGCGGCGTAGTTCTCGATGCGCTCGTTGATCCCTACCTTGGTGACCAGCATGAAATAGGTCAACCGTTCGAGTGCCTTGAAAAACTCAGCCAGCAATTTGGGCTGCTGACGGAAGCGCTTGAAATAGACCAGAGCCGGGGGTACCCAATCTTTGAAGTCGACACGGTTCAACCACGACAGGTAGTCGTTGACGGTCTCGGCCAGCTCGGTGGCTTCGAAGTCGGCACTGCGCACAAAGTCCCAGACCTCGGCATAGGGCTTGATGACCTTGTCGACCAAGTCAATCGGCGTCTTGTACTCGGTCACGTGATCCTGAAATTCCTTGACCAGCGTGGCCCGCTGCTTTTGCTTGGCGTAGATCGTGCGAATGTGGACGAATAAGTCGCCGAAGGCATCCCGGCCGAGCGTGCTCTCGATGCGGCTCCACTCTTTGGCATAGACGCGGCTCTTGGCGTCACCTGCAATGGTGCGGATAGAACCCAGCACAGCGGCTTTGATGATGTCGATGGGTGCGAGGTCGAGGCCTCGGTTGTTCAGCACCGAGAAAATGCGGTACGCCACCTCGAGGTCGGGCGTGGAAATCACAACTAGCGAGCAGTCGTTAGCCAGAAACTTCCACAGGGCGTCGCGCTCAGCACTGGACAAGGCAGTCGTCTTTTCCAGTAGCAGGGTGGCGTTCTCGCGGAAGCGCAGTCGGCTGTCTTCCAGCTTGTCCGTGCTGGCGACCAAGCGAGCAATGCCACTGGGCTCCTGGATGAAAGTGCGGAAGAAATCAGCGTCTTCCTCGCGGGCAATCAGCCGGTACTCGTTCGTTTCGCCCAGACTGACCTTGCCCTTTTTGTAGAGGAAGTCCGTGATGTCGTCGGCTGCATCAGGCATCACTGCGCGCAGCACAGCGAACAGCATCGTCAGCGTACTCAGGCGCTGCTGGCCATCGACCACCGATGACTTCGGCTCCCTGTCGTTCTTGATGAGAACGATGCTGCCCAAGAAATACTGGCTGGTTGTGCCGGAGGTGCGCGCATCCTGCATCGCCGAAGCAAGGTCATTGAACAGCTCCTCAGCTTGCTCCGTCGTCCAGGCGTAGGGGCGCTGGTAGTCCGGAATTTCGAACTGGTAGCTGCCCTCGAAGATCTCCCGGATCAGCTTGTCGTTCGCTTCAAGTGTCTTGGCCATCGTGTTCTGTCTTTCCCATCATTTCTTTGTTTGCGCCACCGGCGATCGATACCCCGGTGCCAGCTTTGCGTTCTCCACCCCATACAAGGCGAGCGGGTCGCTGAGCCAGAGGCGGTATTGCTCTTCTTTCAAGCTGTGGTCTGGAGACGCATCGACGCTCCAACGCAGCAGCATGTAGCCAGCTACCGCCGCGCGAACGCGCATCTGTATCGAACTACCCTTCATCCCGTAATCCATCTTGATGATTTCAGGATGACTCAAACGTGGATGGGGCACAAAGTCCAACTCCACGATCCGCGTCCATTGGATGTCGTTGTCCGGGCGCTCGTTCGCATTGGGTTCTTCATCAAGCAACGTCGGCGCTTCAATGCGCGTCAAGACGAAGTCACGGAACTCACCACTCTTGCGATCAAAGGCACGGGCGTGCCAGCGCAGTCCAGTGTCAACCAAAGCGAAAGGCACAATCACACGCTCGGACTCGCCGCTGCTCATTGAGTGGTAACGGATGGCCACTGGACGTTTGGCATGGATGGCGCGGCAGATCGGAGCCAAAATATCCATCCGTGCGCTACTCAAGACGGCGGGTGACTCGCAAGGCAACAGCGACTGTGAGTCGACGTTCACACCATCGCCAAATCCCAAGGCAAGCGCTGACAGCACGCGCGGCGATGCGTGCTCAAACAGCGGCACGAAGGCCTTGCCGATGCGATAAATCTTGCTGCTACCGTCGAACTCGATGTTCTGCGGCGCGACTTCTCGGTACAGCGCCAGATCACGGGTTGCACCGGCAGGGGCCACCCCAAAGCGATTCGCCAAGTCTGGCCGACCAATCTCTCCCATGAAGTAGAGGCGAAAGTCGATATAGGCTAGTCGTTCGCGCTGGGCGTGACTCAAGCTCTCTGCCCGTTGGGGATGCATACGTACCATACCCTAATCTTAAATTGATTGATATGAGTCTCTAAAAGTTTAATTATATAGGTCAAAAATGCGTCTGTTATATCATCAATATGATGATATATTGCGGTCAACCCTGTCATTGGATGTGTCCAAGGTAATGTGATTTTCTTGTTTGACTATGTGTGGGGCACAAAGTGAGTCGTGACAGTTTGAGAGCGAATAGAACTACTGGGGGAGTACCGTGCCATATCAATTGCGGCGCATTGTCGCCATCAACATTAAAAATTCCATCACACGACTGCCTTCAGGTCGTGTTGCGGAGCTTGATCCGCGCGGTGGGGTGCTCGTCATCGGCGAAAACGGCGTGGGAAAGACGACGTTTTTGCGCCTCTTGCCAGTGTTCTACGGTGCAACCACATCCCAAATCCTGCGTGGAAGCGGACGTGACTCATTGATTGCCTACTTGCTGCCGGACCCGAGCAGCTGTGTCGTCTATGAATATGAGCGTGAAACTGAGACTGACCTGCGTTGCGTTGTGATGCACTGTCAAAGCAATGCAGATGCTCCGGAGTTTCGAATCATCCACTCAGGATTTCGGGAAGATTTTTTCTACGACGAAAACAACCAGTTTGTGCTGCGCGATGAATACCCGCGTCGCGTGGAAGAAATGGGATTCGAGGTCACTCGCAAGCTGATGCTTAATCAGTACCGCAGTGTCATACTGAATGAGCGCTTGTCCACCAAGGAAGCCGCTGACCTGCGACGTCTTGCTGCGGTGCACTCGTTGGGACCTAAGCCGCTGACTAACTTGGAGCAGATCGCGGCTGCGATGGCCAATGAAAAGATCAACTTTCGCGATCTTCAGAACATTGTCATTGACCGGGTTTCGGATTCACACGGAGATGCGACGGGCCCTGAACACAGCCGACGGGAGCTTAAGAAAAGTCGAAATGACGTTATCCAGTGGTTGGAGGCCCATGACCACATGGTTGCGGTTTCTACGGCTGCACCAGAAGCGAAAAAGCTCAAAGAAAAAGTCGATCTTGTCAAGGGGTTGCAC
The DNA here is from genome assembly GCF_010365055.1 of Rhodoferax sp. GTDB lineage: Bacteria > Pseudomonadota > Gammaproteobacteria > Burkholderiales > Burkholderiaceae_C > Rhodoferax. The sequence goes on along the minus strand of NZ_JAAFHA010000002.1, from coordinate 84,951 downwards.
ATGGAGCTCAGTGCTCTGAAGGTAGCAGTGAAAGCCGCGATCAGTCAGATCGAGAGAGAGCAAGGCGAGTTGAAGGAGCGCAAGGAAAAACGCACGGAGGAGGTTTCCACTCAGACGCAGGAAATAGAAGAAGCTATCGCCCTACTGGAAGCCTTGCTGCCTCCGCTGCAGGAAGCTGCGGCAGCAACTCAGTCGAAAGTGGCTACCGCTGCATCCCGCACCGCGTATTTCACCAAAATCAATGTCGAGCTACTTGCTGATCAAGAGGCGGCGGAGGCGAGTCACAAGTCGGCGAAGTCATCCAAAGAGGCAGAATTGGCCCAGCTGAACCAAGCTGGCGGCGATGTTGCGGCGCGTAAGTTCGCGCGCAGCCAGGAAATTGAGATTGCGTACACCAATGAGCTGAACCGTATCAGTACTGCGCGACAAACGGAAGTTGTGCAGCTGACGACTCTACAGAGCGCGTTGGCAGAACAGCAAAGTCAGGAGGAGGACGCGCTACAGGCGCCTGTGCGCCTGACCGATATTCCGAATGAGATCAATGATCTCAATGTCCGGGCGGGATCGCTTCAAGCGGCATTCGAGCACCCGGTTGCCAGTCAAAAGGCGAAGACTGAGCTGGTCAATGCCCGGTCCGAAGTGGGAACGATACGAACCGAACATGGTACGGCTGGAAAAAAGCTTCTTGATGCGCAAGCGGAGGAACGAAGGTGCCAGCTTGAGGCTACGAAAGCCGGAGAGCGGCTCGCCGTTCATGGTCAGCAGATCCAAGCCATCGATGCAGAGATTGCGGATTTAAAGGCCAGGTTGGACCCGCCGACTGGATCCTTGCTAGCATTTTTGCGCAGCGTCGACACCCAGTTGTGGTTGGACACGGCCAAGGTCATCGATCCGGTGTTGCTCGGGCGACAGGATCTTGCACCGTATCTCGCCCTGAATGACCCAGGTACTTCGGCGCAAGCTGGGCACTCGGGCGTGGGCGGTATTGCCTTGCGTGTGTCGCAATTGGAAGTGCCATCCTGGGTGGACATGAAGGAATTGCGCGAGCAGATCGGAAGAGCGCAGGATGTCCTTGTCGAAAAACAACGCGCGCTGGCCGAGACGCAAGATATTGCTCAGAAGGCTGGCAAGGCTCTTGGTGCCGCAGAAACCACCAGGGCGCAAACGGATGCGACCCTGGCCTTGGCTGGGACAGCCTTGGGAAATGCCGAGAGCAACGTTACGCGATTTGAAAATGTTGTGATCCAGGAAGAGCAGGCCTGCAAGTCGCAGGCAGAGAAGCAGCTTGTCATCGTCAAGAAGAGCTTGGAAGCCTTGGCAGAAGAAAAGAGCAGCTTGGAGGGCGAGGCTGTCGGTCGACTGCGAGCCCTGAAAGCGGAGTTCAAATCCCAGGGTGATCGATTGAGCGGGGAGTACAACGCGGCGGTGTTGCGACTGAGCGGTGAGCAGGAGTTGGCAGAAAAGCGCAGAACTGACCAACTAACGGCGCTCGAAGCTGACGTTGCACGTGAACTCGAAGGACTTGGTGTCGATCCGGTCCGGGTGGGGCAACTGGAAGGTGAGATCCAAGCACTGGGTGGTCTCCTTAATTCAATTGCCGCTAATCGGCATGAGGTCGCTTCCTGGCGTAAGTTCCGAGCTGAGATCGAGCCGAACCTGCCAGCTTGGCGGCGTGTGGCGCAACAGGCAAAGGAACTGCTGGACAGTGAAACGAATGCCCATGCGGAGCATGGGCGGGTCCTGACGAGCCTAGAAAATTCCGTCCGACTGGAATTCCAGGCGATAGACAACAAGATATTCACCCGGGACCAAGAGATATCGTCTCTGAAGCTTTTGCGTGACGGACCACTGTCCATATTCGATGCGCATGTGCCGTCAAAGCTGCACGTTGATTGGGACGTGGAAACGCTCAAGCTGAAAGTAGATGCACAGAGGGAGCAACTTCGCATTGAGGCACTGGATCTTCAAGCCAAATCCCGTGCACTGCGCAACCTAATGCTCAGCAAGGCGGGTGGCGTGCAGCAGTGGGTGGAATTGCGTGAGAAGGAGCTGCCTGATGAACAGACACTGTACGAACACGAGTGGTTCTGCGAAAAGGCTCGTGTACTGGTGGGCTGGTTCGAGCCGATGGAGTATGGACCTTACGTGGATCAGCTCAACAAGGAAATGGTCGGATTCATGGACCTGGCCAGCACCTTCGTCGGTGACCTGGACCTGTTTGACCGTCGCATACAGACTTTCAACACTCAGCTGCAGAACGCTTTGTCTGATACGGCCAAATTTGAGCGCTTCCGCGACCTGTCGGTCACTGTAAGGTCTGGGGTGAGCCAGCTTGAGTATCTCAATGTGTTGCGCAAGATGCGAGACGTGTCCTTGAGTCGGCATTCGAGCTGGCGCACGCATTCGGTGCAGGAACGCGAACTGCCGTCCCTTGACGATGTGATGCTAGTGCGCCAGTTCAAGGATATCTTGCCAGTCGACGGTCGGGTGCAAGTGAATCTGAGCGAACATGTGCGGCTTGAGTGTTCGCTGGTGGAAAACGGTCAGACACGTCGCATTAGCAACCAGGAGGAGTTCCAAGCGGTTTCCTCCAATGGAAATACGGCGCTTATCACGGCCATGTTCCTGATGGGCTTCGTCCAGATGATCCGGGGAACCGACTCTGGGGTTCGACTAACTTGGGTGACAGACGAAGTGGGGCGGTTCGACGCGGGGAACCTGGAGTCCTTTATGCGTACTCTCAATGATCACCAGATCGACGTGATCAGCGCTTCACCCAGTGTTGATCCAGCTCTTGCGCGGCAATTCAGTCGGTTGAGTTATTTCGAGAACACCGGGGCCATCGCCACCACCCATATCAACGCAGAGGAGGATTTCTATGTCGAGGATTGAATCCGCTCTCAAACGCCTGGCCGAGGGCTGTTTTGTCTGTGCATATCACTACCCGGATGAATTTGAGATTTTGCAGGAAACGTCGGGAAGAAGTCAGGCTGAGGAATGGCTGGAGCGCATTGGCTATCGGTTGGCGCGACTTGGAGACGATGGAGCATTCTTCATGGCCCATGCGATCGTGACGAACGAGATGCGCGCCAGTCTGCGCGAGGAAATGCGGCTTGTGCGTAGCAAACTGGATCCGATTGTTCATTTTCTTGAGGTGATGCGTGAGACCCAGGGTCGCGATCCACACATCCATCCTGGGGACATGATCTGGGAGTCGGAGATCAGCGAGGCCGTGCGCTCCAACTCTCGGCTGGAGAGGACGTTGAGCGAAATGCGGGAGATCAGCGGTGCTCGGGTCGTCGATTCCTCAATCGATCGGGTTAGGCGTGTGCTTGAGCAGCTAGTGAAGACGGGTTATATCGTCGAGACTAATGTCGCCAGCAAAGGCTACCAGGTCACCGGCAAGGTCCAGTACCTTTACCAGCTACTCAATTTCATCAACGAGAACACACCGCTGCTGTCAGATGATGGGGTGGTGGATTCGATTGACACGCAGCTCCGGCTGGACGCACCAGACGATGCACGTGGTGGGTTAAAAGCCTCATGAGCACACCGATCAAGGATGTCCTGCAGACGCTGAGCCGCCATGCAGACTTGGTGGCGCAGGCCTTGTCCGGCGTGGTTACGGTCGGAGATGACGCATCGCATATGGACATCCTTGCTTTGCGCCAGGTCGGCGCCTTGCGCCCGGTGGATGAGGATGGCTACCGTCTGCATCCCCGGCTGCGTGAGTACCTACAGGATCACCTGCAACTCTTCCCTGCATTTCAAAGCCTGGCCGACATTGGAGCCAAGATTACGCTGTTGAAATCGCTCTGGGATGAGGTCGAGATTCTGCGCGGTGATCGCGAGTCTGTGGTCGGCATGGTCGATGAATTGCAGACAACAGTGCTCGACATTGGCGACACGATGAATCGCAACATGCTGCAGTTGCAGATCCTGATGAGCACACGCTATGGAAACGTGCGCTCGCTGGAGGCCAAAAAGAGCCAAAACCGTTTCTATCAGAAGCAGACCAGTGTTCTCAGCGGCGACGTGCAGCGCCTTGCGCGCGAGGTTGAACGAATCGAGCGAGAAGCTAGCATCCGTGGTCGAGATGACCTGGCCCGCTTCATTCGCCGTCAACTTCTAACGCGCATGATGTTCTGGCAGCATGGGCTGTCGGACATGCAGACCTTCCTGCGTAATGAAATCTACCGGCTGAGGGTGCTGGAGCAGGATTTGAAACTGCTCGCACGCACCGACATGCTGTTGCGCCAACAGCCGGGCTGGCGCGGCTTCGAAGCAGACCTTTCTGGCGAGATTCCGGCCTTCCTGCTAGCCACCCGCCTACCGGCGCTGGTTGCGCACATCGAACCGATGGAGAGCGACCGTGGGATGGCCGACGAGATGGCGGCATTGGCGCGTGATTTGCCCACCAAGGCCGCACTCCCCATACCAGTGGAACCACCCAAGCGCTACACCCGGATCGTCGATCCGCCTGTCACGAAACCGATTACCCCGGCGATGAAGGCCCTTGGCAAGCTGTTGCGAGACGTCAAGACGGCTGACGGTGGTCTGTCCCTGATTGAGTGGCGCAAGGACGACGTGGATGCTCAGACCATGCCGCCCACCATCTGGTTGGTGCTGGCTCTGGCCGCCCTGCGCGCCGGACAGTATGAGGTCGCCCTGGTCCGCAATATGCCACGTGAGGGTGAGCGATTTGCTCACACCTTCCGAGATGCCAAGGCCTTTCCCAAGAAGAAGGGACGGCCAACAACTGCGTCCTCTCAAGGAGTTGCTGTTTGAAAAACATAGAAGTCGAGTTCCTGCGCCGACTCGCGAATGAGCGTCCCGCTGATCGGCGCAGTGACTTGGCGAGCCAGTTCGCGAGAGCCGAGGGACTCGGGCTAGTGCGTGGCGCCCGGGTGGCGTATGGCGATGCGGACTACGAACGCGCGGCCAGCCTGCTCGCCACGCGTGGCTTTGCCCTGCAGTCGCCGGAGCCTGGATTCACCCGCAGCCAAGCTCCGCCTGGCGGTTCCGAGAAGAGTGGCGCGCGGGCAGTCGCCCAGGATCTCGTGGCAGTGGCTCCCATTGGGATGGGGGTGCACGCTCCCAATGATGGTTTTCTGGCCATGCCTTGGCAGAACGCCATGTTGCTGCCTTATCACGTGCTGCTGGTGTGCGAGAACCTTGAGACCTTCTTGCAACTCAGAGAGTACCTGTGGCTATTAGACCTGATCAAGGGTCGGCCAACATTGGGGATGTTCCGGGGTATGGTGCATACTTTCGGCACCGATGGCGCGGCGCGGCTAATCGCACATGATCATCGACCGACGCTGGCCTTCTTCGATTTCGACCCAAGAGGCCTTGCGATGGCCGCCTCCTTACCCCGGCGCGAGGCTGTGTGCCTTCCGCCCTGGGAACTGCTGGAGCCTGCAGTTCACGAGGCGCGGCGTGACCACCTGTTCACAAACTCCTACCATGGTAGCCGGGCTCAACTTGACAAAGTGCAGGATCCGGAGATTGCATTGGCCTGGCAGCGTCTCAAGTTGCTTACCAAGGGGCTGAATCAGGAATCGTTTCCCCGAGGACATTGATTTGTGTCGCCAACAAGTCTGGCAGTGTCTTTTGTCCTTCGACATCGAGAACCGTATTTGCCGTACTAGTGGACACCACTGATCGCTACCAAACTTCACGTCGAAATTGGCTACTGATCACATTTTTTACGCGAAGTGTGCGAAGAGTTTTTTCTATTTTCAATTCAACAGCTTATGGCCGAATAATTCTTCGCAGTAGTTGCGAAGAGTGCGAAGTATTTCGGGTTTGGTGAGGCGACTATTTTGTTGTTGCGGGTAGTGGCCGACCATCTGACAAAGCGTAGATGTTGGTCAGGGGCCCATGCGCACCTCGGGTTCGCGGTTGATTCTGAACCGTGATTTGAGCAGGAGACGCCAGCAGCAACCTTTCGAGAGCAGCATCAATGATGGACTTGGATGCATGCCCCTGAAAGCACTCGGAGGTGATTTTCCAACGGGAGGCTGGACCCTTAACGCGCAGAAAGTCCACAATTTTCTTGACCGCTGCGTTGGTTCGGACCGAGTCCGCCGCGTCGGTGGCTTTGACGAACACAAATTTGGCTGACTCGACACCATGGCGAATCCATCCCATGGCGGCTCGAATGTGTTGCACGTCAATCTGCGTTTGCAGATCGGTTAAGGCAAAAATCATGGCCAACCGGAGCAGCATCGGCGCACGACGCTCCAGCAAAGCCGTGACACGCTCGCCAGCGCTATCGTCAATCAGTTCCCCGCGATACAACTGAGCGTAGATACTTTGAGCCTGTGCGCTGAGCCCAACTTGCAGGTGATCTCGCTCCGTAACATGCTCGGCCTGGACAAAGTCCAGAACGCCAAGAATTCTGGACGCCAAAGCGTCCACCGTTTCCTGGGGCGTGGCTGTCGGAAACGGCACGATCTTTTCACGCTCAGCCCAAATCATCAAGAATCGGTTGGCAAAGCCGTTCGTCAGTTCACGTGCGCGCATTAAAGCTAAGAGTTCACTGGGCGAAATAGTACCGCTCAAACACAGGTGGGGATGGCTTGCATAAAGGCGGTTGGACTTGGTGGCAGGTTTCAGACAAACGCCGTCCCAGCAGTCGCGCAGGGCCGCCGACAAGGTATTGCCTTCGCGTCGCCCTTGGTGCAGAACATTGGCGAACTCGGATTCAACGACCCACAAACGCTTGTCTTGAATGGCCGGGATTTCCAGCTTGCCAGTTTTGTAGCCGTCGTGGAATAGGGAGACCAATCCTTCACGGCTGGACAGACCACCACGGTGGATGGGTGGTGCTGCAGCTTCCCTCAACTGGCGCAGTGCGGTGTCCAGGCGGTTGACCAGTGAAACTGCATCCCCTTTTCGACCGCGACCAGATCGACTAATGTGCAGGACATAAAGCCGCGCATGGTGCCAAGTGTTGCCAATTGGCAGTTAGGGGCCACGGCCGATGGCGCACGACAAGTACGCCATGAAATTGGCCGCTATCGCGTAGGGGTTGGCTTCCGTGCCTTCACTTCCAGCCCTGGCCACGTCGCCAACCAGGCCGTACAGACAGACGGGATCCGGCTTCGGCGCGTTTCGATGGGTGTCGGGTGCGTCATCTTCGGAATGATCATCAACAAAAATCGGTTGGGCATTTGCTCCGCCATGCAAGCCATGACCGGTCGGCGAATGCAAGAATTGGTGGCTTGGCATTCATCTATGCGTCGAGTGACTCGGATTCAACGATGGATTTGAGTTCCGTCAGAATCTCGGGGTAGTGCTGCTGCAAGTACCGGTCAATCTCGACGTTTTTCAGCAATTTGGACAGGTAGGTACTGGCAAGACACAAATTGAGAACATCCTGGCTGAAGTTTTGTTCCACAAGTTTGTATTGCTCCTGCAGACTTCCCATCTCGCGTTCCATGTTGGCCATTTGCGCCGGACTCACACCAGCGACTTTTTTGGGCTTGCCAGCATCGACCAGCTGAGTGACCGGTGTCGCCGCAATCCACGGTCTTGGAACAAGGATCGCAGGCGCTCGATCAGTTCGACGTTGGAAAACCGGTACGCCCTGGCGCGCACGATGCCTTGGGCGGTGTAAAACAGTTCAGGCGTGACGACAGACTCAAACGCCCCTTCTTTTTTGATCCACATGTCGGGCGTGTTTTCCACCCGGAGCTTTTTCAGCTTGAATGAGCGGCGGTTGTAGACGTTGTTGCCAATGTACTTCTCGTTGGTGAGGACCTCTCGAATGGTGGCACGGGTCCAGTCGCGGCAAAGGTCGGTGCGGACGCCTTTTTCGTTGAGACGAAACGCAATTTCTGACTCGGTCAGGCCGTCATCCGTAAACCAGCGATAGATCTGGATCACCAGTTCTACCTCGGCGTCAGGCCCAGGCATCAGGATGACACGGTCGGTTTGCAGGCTTTTATGCTCGCCTCGCGCCAGTTCCGCCTTCACGGATCCGGTCTGGTCTAGGAGCACGCGACGCAGTCCGTAACCGGCTGGACCACCCTGGCGATAGCCCAACTCGATCAGCCGACACTGACCGGTGAACACCTTGGCCGAGAGTTCCCTGCTGTATTCACCGGCCATCGCGCGCTTGACCCCTTTGACGATGGTGGCTACTGGCGAGCCGTCGTTTTCGAACTGCTCCGCAACATACGCGACGTGAACGTTCTTGCGCTTGCAGATGTATTCGTAATAGGCCGATTCGTCGGCATCCTGAAAGCGCCTCCAGCGGCTAACGTCATAGACCAAAATGATGGAGAAGTCTGCTGAGTCCGACTCCTTATCTTTGATCAACTGTTGCAAGGCCTGCCGACCGTCGATTCGCAGACCACTTTTGCCTGCATCGGCATAGGTGCGGACGATGTCAATGTTCCGATGGGCGGCGTACTCCCTGATTTTGCCAGCCTGATTTTCAGTCGAGTATTGCTGGTGCTCCGTCGACATGCGGACATACTCGACAGCACGGAGCCGTTTAGGCAGTTCCGGCTCGTCTGCCGTTACCTCGATTGACTGCATAGGTCCCGATCACTCATGTTGGAAGGACATGGGCTCTCCGGACACCGTCAGATTGCGAGCCTAACGTGGCCAATCACGGTCAGGACGTAAGTTCAAATCAATGATCGAGAGCTCATTTGGGTTCCACGTTAACGCCGGTGTCACAGAACTTCCAACACGTCCTATCTTTACAGTCGTTCTCTTTACATGGACAGGAATTGCAAACCGGGGTGATTTCCACGACCCAGGTGCCATTTTTCGTGGTGCCGTTCCCAGCTACTGGCCGTATTCGGTACACGCCAGCAGGAATTCCCTTGAGGACTGCCAACTCGTCCATCTTTACAAACGGGGGGCGGTTGCTCGACTCACTTTCACGGCTTATGGCGCTTGTGGCGGATTCGGAATTTGACTTGCGGTACTCGCGCCAGTAATCTGGATTGCGGTCAATCCATGCGCGCTGGACTCGGCGTTGGTTGTCGCGGTAGTCTGGGTCACTTTGTTGCTTGTCGCGTTGCCAGTTTTGGCGCCGAGCCTTTTGGCACACTGGTGATGAGCAGTATGTTTGGGTTGGGACTTTGAAATGCGGTTGAAAGGCTTGGCCGCACGCTGCACAGGTTTTGTTTTCCATAAAAATTTCCATACAAAAGGGGTATGGAAAGTGGCACGGCCAGAGGGAATAGTGCAGTTGGCAGCAATTGGGTGTACGAGTGCTGGTGAAACTGGTGGGCGAAGAAGTTCCCGTCCTCAATGGGAAAGACCGCGTTGCCATAATGGAGCTTGTGCGCGATAGATTGGGCACGGGGAATTTCTTAATGAAAAAAATCAGTTTCGGGCGTCGGTCATGGCTACTTCGGCGGCAGAAAATCGGACAAAGCAGCGCCGTCCTGCGAGCAAATGTTGCGAATATTCGGCCCAGACGCCAGCGTGATGCCATCGTGGCCCCAGCGTATTTCTGCATCCTCCCATTTGCAGACCGAAATACCAAAGCCGTTGGCGAGTTTTTTGCCTTTTTGCGGCAAGTGCGTGGCTACAAGGGCTCACACCTTTCCATTGACATGAGTCAAGTTACGCGTCTTGTGGCCACTGCCACATTGGCTTTTAAGGCCGAGCTAAGTTACCTGCGAGCCAGGGGCGTGAATATTTCTGGCACCCTGCCCAAGAAGGCGCGCATTCATCAGGTTCTAACTCAAACAGGCTTGTGTGACCTCTTGGGTCTCCCCAAAGCCAAAGTTCTGGACCGCGAAGATATCGTGCATTGGACGCACGCCAGCGGTACCTGGACACTGGCAGAGCCCGACAAGTTGGAAGCCTTTTTGCGCATTGCTGATAATCCGCACTCGCAGGAGCTTTTTCGCGGCATGATCGAGTCTGTGAGCAATTGCGTTGAGCATGCTTACCAGGTGCATCCGCAACGCAGGCATTTGGGTAGCCACTTTGACGGCTGGTGGGGCTTTCAGCAGCTGCGTAACGGGGAATTGACTACATGTATCTTTGATATTGGCATCGGTATCGCGAACGCTCTGCCCATCAAGTTACGCGATGAGCCTGGCCTTTTGAACAAGCTGATGGCAGCATTCAGGCGCATCAGGGGGAAAGATGTGCAGTCCATCTCTGCCGCTATCGAATACGGGCGCACCAGCACTGGCCTGAAAGAACGAGGGAAGGGTTTGCGCGACGCCCACAAGGTGATTGATAGTGCAGGCAATGGGCAGCTGATGATCATCAGTAACCGGGGGCTGTACGCGTACACGCGAGAAAGAGGGAAAATCGTGGGCAGCGCTGTCACGCGCGCCTTGCAAGGCTCTATGCACGGCACCATGTACCTTTGGCGTTACCCACTACTACAATCAAGTCCAACCTCTGCCTCTGGAGACCCATCATGACCACGTTGCGCATAGCAGACTTTACCCGGTATCCCGGCGGACGGTATAAGCGGATCAGTAAATTCAGCGGCGAGGAGTACCGGGACGATCACCTGGCTCCAGCTCTCAAAGATGGCGAGGTGGTCGTCGTGGAGCTGGACGGCACAGTGGGTTACGGCAGCAGCTTTTTAGACGAGTTGTTTGGTGGCATTGTTCGCAAAATGCGTTGGCATTCGGTGAATGACTTCGATTCGCACATTTTGCTGCAATCCAAAAACCGCAGTTTCATCGACGAAGCGCGGCAGTACGTGGCCGAGGCGGTCACTTCGAACAACGCTGTCCGTCCATGACATCTGATGCTTGGGATGCGCTTGCCAAGATATTTTCCCCCATACTAATTATTTCAGGCTGGTACGTGGTGGTGTCAAACCAGTCGCGCCAGTCTCGACGAAAGATCATTCGCGATGAGCTGGAAATCTTGCGTACCATCGTTGGTGAACTGGGTGAGGCTGCGATAAAGTTTCACACTCAGTCCTACAACGATGAGCTGCGCCGAAGCATTGTGGGTCAATTGACGTTGATCTCGCAGCGGGCCACTTTATTGCCCCGTATTGCCCGAACGGGATGGATGACGTGGGATGCCATTCCCGCGAAGCGTATTCCTGATCCGGGTCCTTGCATCATTGCGCTACGTCAGGCGATCACACTTCATCACTTTGATGATCCTGCGCAATTAGCTCTGAGCGGGGATTCCAGTGAAATCGATGCGATTGAGGGTGCCCGCCGCGACGTTCTGACATCTCTTGACGAGATGATGATTGCGGCGCTCGATTGAGCTTATCAGTTGCCTGCTTCAGCGAAGATGAGCACTCATTTCGGCAGGGCCCTTTTGGTGTGGCGGAACAAAAGTGAATCGCAAGAGCACATCGCAGGATGCGAAATGGACAAACTCCGCAAAATCAGGACAAATTACCTAATCTATACTCATCACGTTAGAAGTCGGATTTGAACCGTGGTCCGCAGTCCACCCTCTGGAACAAACGTCCGAAACGGTGGACTTTGGGCTAAAAGCAGGAACATCTGTTCAGATAAGAGTACGGAATCGAAACGTTCTGTGTTTTGCTCCAGTCAGTGATCACCCCGCCGCCGTCTCCGCAATCAGCACGTCGGCCGGGATGCCCAGGCTCTGGTGCAGTCTGCGGATCATGGCAAGTGTCAGCGGACGCTTGCGATTCAGAACTTCATAGACGCGGTTGCTCTTGCCAATGATCGGCTCGAGATCTTTAACGGTCAGGCCGCATTGATCCATCCGGAATTTGATTGCCTCCACCGGATCAGGTGCAGTTACGGGCACGTACTTGGCTTCATAGGTTTGCACCAGCGTTGCCAAGATGTCCAGACGATTACCCTCCGGTGTGCCCAGATCAGGGTCGGAGTCCATCAGGGCCAAAATCTCTTTGAGAGTGGCCTTGTAGGCTGCTTCGGTGTGAATAGGGTGAATGTCCATGTTTTCCTCCATGGCCGGTCAGGCCGCATCAATGGTTTCTGTGTCAACGGCGTCGTAATCCTTGTGGGTGGCGACAAACTTCTCCAGCCTGTGCATCGATGATTTCGTGCCAGCGAGGAATGCGAGGTGGAGTACTCGCCTGCGTCTCACATGTGGTGATGCCGGGACTTGGATTCACAGGGTCGGGCGTAATGCCCGGCGTGCTATTTGCCATTTCCCATCGCAAAATTTCCTCAAGGGTGTACCGCACGTTGCCCACCAGGGACATGTAGGGAACTTGCTTGCTTTCGCGCTCTTCTCGATCCGCAAAAAGATGGGCGGGCAGACCGGTGATTGCCGCAACCTCCTTGCCGGTCAAGTACTTCGATTTCGACTCGGAATCAGAATCCTGATCGACCTTGCCGGAATCACCGTCTATGGTCGCGGGTGTCAGAATAATCGGCGTGCCTTCGTCACGGCCAAGAAAGCCCATCCAGTTCTGAGCACTCTGATGCTCGAAGTCCAGAACGTCACTATCGTGGTAACGAACGTGTCGAAACAGCCTTCTCCATACAGGACCCACCTTGTTCTGTCGCCAGCGTCGAAGTGTTTTCACGCTAACTTTCCAGCGCGAGGCCAGTTGCTTCTCGGTCATCACGGAGTAGTGCATTTTTTTCTCCATGTTAAACGTCACCATGACAACGCTGTTGGTCGAAGAAGCCAAGCGTTTTCTCAATTCAAGTCTGTACCTGCGAAAACCCTGCCTCCACCTGTTGCAAGCGGGCACCTTCAGAACGCGCCTCCACCAGCAATTGATGCCAATCATCAGGTGGATGCCCACTTTCCAGCATTTTGCGAAATATCCGATAGGCGTCATCGCTGCTCTCGTAGGCCCGTTTGGTGTCCTCATCATTGACCCAAGCAAATACGATCACCTTGCTTGTCATGTGGTAGCGAAAAAAAAGCCGGTATTGCTGAAAGAACTTGGCGCGGAACCAGTGCTTGTAGTCGTCACCCAAGGTGTTGCCTTGTCGGTACTCTGGTCGAGCCGGGTTTTGAGGAATCACTTCAAACGCCAGCTTGGTTATCGCTGCTAGCCGCTTGCTGGCGTTTTTCTTTGTGTATCCGGCCGGGTCTCTCTGTCTGAGCGCTTCGACCTGCCGAGTGAGCGCTTCAACCTGTGCAAGAAACAGTGGATGGGCAAAGATTGTCCAGCCGTTAATGACCAGGAGCGGTGGCTTGCCAGGGGTCATTCATCATCTGCCAACAAGGCGGCGTCGAGATCGACCTCAATGCCGCCGACCAGCGACTGGATGCGCTGCAAGAAGTGGGAATCGACAGCCTGAAGCCGTTGCGGATGGCTGGAGATATCGCGCGCCAAAAACCCCAGAAACTGTCCAAGCACTGGGTCATCGACCTCCAGCGGCTCAACTCGCGTGAGTACAACTTCACCGCCAGGGCGAATGGTGTAGTGGATCTTGTCACGCTTGCCCAAGCTCAGGGCGCGGCGAACAGTTTCCGGCACCGTAGTCTGATAACGGTCAGTCAGGGTAGATTCGACTTCAAGGGTGGCGACCATGTGGCACTCCATTCAAACGGGTGAATATTGTTCATGGTAATGCAGTTGAATTACCGTGTCAATGCAGTTGCATTGTTTTTCGTTCTTTCTGTCCGTTCGCAGTTTGGACTGGCGACTGACTACCAATTTCAATATAAACCGTGGTTTTTTGGCTGACCTTAAGTATTGGAGGGTGTCTACAAAAATGGCTGTTTGTCTCAAAATTTGGACTGTAGACTGGCCGATGGCCTTTTGTCTGACGCGTGGATTTGAACCCAGGTCCGCACTGCACCACCATACCCCTAAAGCCCAACTGTTTTCAGTTGGGCTTTTCTTTTGCTCAAAAGTGCGATGGTGGCGCGCACCTACGGCGCTGGTGTTTTGACTACCCGCGTTCTAATTTTGGCTATTTTGAACAAGTATTGCCGAGTTTTTCAGCACATCTTCTCTCTGCTGTGTGACCGGTTAACCCCTAATATCAACAGTACCATTCGAGACCAATAACACCAAGGAACATCAGAAATGGGCGCACAGTGGAAAGCAAAACACAAGGATCTGGCCGCAAATATCAGGGGCAGGATATTTGGAAAATTGGCCAAAGACATCATGATTGCGGCGCGCAGCGGCGCAGACCCGGCTTCAAACGCACACCTTCGACTGGTTATTGAACAGGCCCGAAAGGTCTCCATGCCGAAGGACACCCTGGACAGAGCCATCAAGAAAGGTGCGGGGCTCACCGGCGAGATCGTCAATTTTGAACGTGTCATTTACGAGGGCTTTGCACCGCATCGCGTGCCTGTGATGGTCGAATGTTTAACCGACAACGTGAACCGCACTGCGCCTGAAATGCGTGTGCTGTTCCGCAAGGGTCAGTTGGGCACCTCCGGTTCAGTGGCTTGGGATTTTGACCATGTGGGCATGATCGAGGCCGAGCCTGCCGCAGAAGGTGCCGATCCCGAGTTGGCAGCCATTGAAGCAGGTGCTCAGGACTTCGAACCGGCCGAGGACGACGGCGTCACGCTGTTCCTGACGGATCCCTCTGATGTCGACTTGGTTAGCCGCGCGCTGCCAAGCCATGGCTTCAGCGTCTTGTCCGCCAAACTGGGCTACAAGGCCAAGAACCCCGTCGATCCAGCCAGCTTGACTGCGGAGAGTCTGGAAGAGGTAGAAGCATTCCTGACCGCCATTGATGCAAATGACGATGTTCAAAAGGTATTTGTGGGCCTGGCGGGCTAAGACCCGAGGCTATCCATCACCAGTTGTCCAGAGCGTATAGGGTAGTAAAAAAACCGCTTTGCCGGCAATTCCATTGATCAGCGCGGGTCGTGACGCCGAATCTTGAATTCCCGCTCTTTGCATTCGGACGGTTCGCCGTAGCCAGCCAATCGCACCTGTTTTTGCAGGGACAGTTCCACCTGGAACCAGCGGCAGAAAGGACTTTCATAGCGATAGCTCCAAACCTCGCCACGCTGGCGCCCGAGTCGCTGGACCTCGTTGGGTCTACCCAGCAGTTGGCGCACTTCTTCCTGCGCCATGCCAGGGTTGATGCGCATGAAATTCTGCTCAGTCAAGACTTGTTCGGCGCGAGTGGCCAGACCGACGGCGTCGAAATAAACAAACCAGGTCTGCTTGCCATAGGGTCCACGCGGGAATTCCAGTCGAGTGCCTGCGTCCACCCGGCGCTCCATGTCGGGCTGACCCATTCTGGCCACCACCACATCCCGGCTCAATCCAGCCAACTGCTCGAATGGTCGATAGCCGCTGCATGCGGGCAGAAACGTCAACACCACCAACAACAAGTTCCAGAGTGACAAACGCTGATGCATCAAGGCTTCTCCAGATCAAGACTCGCCCGAGAGGGCGCTGACCAGCATTATATTTTCTGGTCAACAATAGCTGTCGGCAATGGCAGAAAATCGGCGCAGCGATGTGTTTTTTGACCTCAACCGCGGCGGCGACGAGCTATGCCAAGCCCCGCGAGTCCGAGTCCCAGCAGCGCGAGCGTCGTTGGCTCGGGCACGGTACCACCAACGGGGGCGTATGGAAGGAAGGTGACCTCCGTACCTGTAACCTCAAGGCCGCCGCTCAAGCCGTTGCTGCCAGCCAGTTCGCCCGAGCAAACGCCGGAGAGGCTGTTTTGAATCAACGTCACCTCACCGGTATCCGCCAAGGCCCTACCGCAAAGATCTGTTGCTTTGGTATCCATCCAGATGCTAGTGAGCGCAAGGATGTTCCCCATGAATGCGGTGGTTGTACCGATGGTCGCGGAGCTACGGACATTCCAATACACGCCGGCGCCTGCACCGGTATTGATCACGTTCACGGACGAGCCGGACGATGTGATCAGGTCTGCATCCATCTGAAAAACCCAGGCTGCGTTGGCGTTGCTCTGGCCGTCGAGCGTGAGCGCGCCCGACAAATTGGTGGTTCCCGCATGAACGGTATAAACGCCCGGAAAGAGCGTGAGTCCAACCAGGTCAGCCAGTGTTAGGGTAGTACCCGTCCCAAGAGAATCAAGATTCAGTCTGGCGGTAGTGAGTTGAGCCTGGGCCGACGCCGCGAGTGCCGTGTTGGAGTGCACCAGTCCTCCCGTCACCTGCCCGTCTGCCGTCGCAGTGCCTGAAACCCAGTTGAAGCCCGGAAGTGCATCCCCTGGCGAGACACCCACATTTCCGACAATGGTACTTGTGGGAACATTGGTCACAGTTTCGGCACCCAGAACCGTGAAGCTCGCCAAATCCGGACCCAGCAAGGGCGTCGCCGATGCCGAAGCCGCGGCGTAAAGCGCTCCAATCACGGCCAATAGCAGTACGGATAGCGATTTGGGTGAACTGGGCTTGCGTGCACTGGCGGCACATCTGGATGCGATTTTCATATGGGTCTCCCTGGGTCTAAACAAAAATAATTAAGTTCGACGAACCCTTATGGGGCTCTACCAAGAATCCAAGCACGATTCATGCCCAATACAAATTGTACTTTTGAATCAATTAGTTACGTTTTCACGACTGGTATCTGCGTCAGAAACTGTAAAGATTGTCGACACCAAAAATGTGGAAGACAGCTGGGCTCGGAGCCAAGCGCGTGATGCCATCCTCAGATCCCTCAACGTAACTGTAGTTTAGACAGGCCCGCCTCGGCCGTGATCTCGCCGATCTCGCAGGCCGCATCAAACCCATGCTGCCTGAAAATCTCCAGCACAGCGGCCACCGCCGCAGGGGCGCACGACACGAGCAGGCCACCACTGGTTTGCGGGTCGCTCAGCAGCGCTTGGTCAACCTCAGCAAAGCCAGCAGGCAAGACAATGTCCTTCCCGTAAGCGGTCCAGTTGCGCCCGGAGGCACCGGTCACAATGCCTTGCAGCGCGAGCTCACGTACGCCAGCCAGCAGCGGCACCCGGGACCAGTCGATTTGCACCGTGCAATGGGCACCACGTGCAATTTCCAAAGCGTGGCCCGCCAGGCCAAAGCCGGTCACGTCGGTCATGGCGTGCACGCCGCCCAGCGCGGCCAGCTCGGGACCAGGCGTGTTCAACTGCGTGGTGACGGCGATCATCTGCGCGTAGCCAGGCCCATCCAGTTGTTCTTTTTTTAGCGCCGCCGACAAAATACCCACACCCAGCGGTTTGCCCAAAATCAGCTTGTCGCCCACTTGGGCATCGGCGTTGCGCTTCACGCGGCTGGGGTGCACCAGACCGAGCGCCACCAAACCATAAATTGGCTCGACCGAGTCAATGGTATGACCACCCGCAATCGGGATGCCGGCCGTGCGGCACACGCTGGCACCGCCTTCGAGAATCTTGGCAATCGTGTCAGTGGACAGCACGTTGATCGGCATGCCGACCAGCGCCAACGCCAGAATCGGTTTGCCACCCATGGCATAGACGTCCGAGATAGCGTTGGTGGCCGCAATGCGACCAAAGTCAAAGGGATCATCGACGATTGGCATGAAAAAGTCGGTGGTGGCGATCAGGGCCTGCTCGTCGTTAAGCTGGTACACGGCCGCGTCATCTGATGTCTCGATGCCCACCAGAAGCTCCTTCGGGATCGGCATGGTCGTGATGCCTTTCAGGATTTCAGACAGGACGCCAGGCGCAATCTTGCAACCGCAGCCGCCGCCATGGGACAGGCTGGTGAGGCGCGGCTGAATGGGTGTCGTGGTCGCGGAGCTTGGGGTGAGTGAAGTGATCGAGTTGTTTTTCATGTCGCGTTCCATTGAGTTGCCAAGTAAGGTGCTGCAAAAGCCAGCGCCCTGAACTGGGCTGGAAAGCATTCAAATCAGGACGGGGGCTGCAGTTTGGCACAGAGCATTATCTGATGCGCCGCTTCTGCAACCAGCCGACGTACCCTTCCTACTGCCCCGCCGGGTCGCCGCCAAGCGGGTTCAGGCGCGACATGGCCGCAGCCGCCGCGATGATACGCATGGTGCCCGGCGTTGCTCTGGTGGTAGTTTTGCTGCTCAGGCTCAGCCGGGTAGAAGTCTTCC
Organism: Rhodoferax sp.; assembly: GCF_010365055.1. Classification (GTDB taxonomy): domain Bacteria; phylum Pseudomonadota; class Gammaproteobacteria; order Burkholderiales; family Burkholderiaceae_C; genus Rhodoferax. The sequence goes on along the minus strand of NZ_JAAFHA010000002.1, from coordinate 67,034 downwards.
GCCATCAATATCTGGTTGGCGGCGGCAGTCCGAGCGACAAATGACGCAACGGCCTGACGTCTGATCCAGCATCCAAATGTACGGGCCACGGGCATTGCGTACCGGGTGCGATTAATGCTATATTATTTATAGCTAATTATACATGACTGACGAGGGATACAGCCAGATTCGTCATAAATTTAAAGCGGAGCTGTCCATCATAAGGCTGGGTTGAAGAACCTAACCCCCACCGCGCTGCATGTACAGGTCAAAGCGCTTCATGAACGTGTAGCGCTGCGCCTCGTCCAGCCCGGCAAAACGAAAGTTCACCAGCAGACGGGGGATGCGCATGAGTGCAATCACGCGCGGCTCGCCTGCTTGCCAGGTCAACCCCAAGGCACCGTCGCCGATGCGCACGCCGGCCGAGTGCTCTTGCAGTTTCCAGAAATGGTCGCCAATGGCGTTGGGCAGCCACATCAGCCACTCGGCCTCGGTGCAGCCCATGTCGCGCTCAAAGCGCTCGGCGTAAAAGGATTGCATGCTTGAGGCGCTTCTCAGCCGCCAGCAATGGGCGGCCAGATCGCCAGCACATCGCCCTCGCTGAGGGTTTGCGTCAGGCGCTTCTCGGGCTCAATGTATTTGCCGTTGATCAGCACCAGATGCACCATCTTCGGCGGCAGGGCGAAGGGCTCGATGATCTGGCTGATGCTGGCATCGGGCGCCACATCGAGCTCAAGCACGTTGCTGTAGCGCGACTGGGCTGGCAGGTAGTCGGTCAGCGATGCAAACAGTTTGAAGGTGATCTTCATCGTCAAGCGTGCTAGCGCCGCCGCTCATCCTGCGCGCCGGACCAGCTGCCTTGTGCCTGGGCGCTGTCCAGGTAGGCTTGCATCAGCTGGGTCGGGTCGTTCATCAGCGTGTCCTTCCAGGCCCCTAGTTTGACTTGGCCCTCGACCAAGCCACGCATCACACCCACGTGTTCGGTCCAGCCCACGCTGTTGCAACCGATCAGCACGTCGTCCTTGAACTGCAGACTGAGGTGGCGCCCCTGGGCCTTGTCGGTGAGTTCCACATGTTCACCGCCAGCCACGCCTTGCCAGTCGCCAAAGCTCGTGGAGATGAGCCCCAGCGTGTCGAGCACATTGATTTGCGTCACGCCTTTGAGTTCGGCCATGAGCGCCTGGCCGCGGGCATAAGCCACCATATTCAGGGCGGCCACCCGGGCCTGCTCGGCGGCATTGGGTTGAATGGCACTGACCACCGCCTTGCCCGACACCTTGTCAAAGGCTTCGGCGCAATCCCCGGCGGCGTAAATGCCAGGCACATTGGTTTGCAGGTGCTCGTCGGTCAACACCCCCAGCAGGCAGGTGACGCCCGAGTCTTTCATGAACCCGATGGCGGGGCGCACACCGGCAGCGCTGATCACCAAATCGGCCTGCATCACCCGGCCATTGGACAGTCGCACATTCAAGGGGGTGCCCGCTTCGATCGACTCGACCCGGGTCCCTGTAAACACCTCCACACCCTTGGCATCCACCCAGTCGCGAATCATGCCGCCCGCCGTGGGCCCCATCATGCGCGGCACCATGCGGTCGCCCATCTCCACTACGCTGAGCTTCACGCCGCAGCTGCTTAGCGCTTCCATGATGATGCAGCCGATGAAGCCGGCGCCGAGTTGCAGCACGCGCGCGCCGGGCTTGGCCAGGGCCATGATGGCGCGGGCGTCCGCCAAGGTCCAGCAGGTATGCACGCCAGCCGAATCAATGCCAGGAATCGGTGGATGCACCGGATGGGCGCCGGTGGCGATCAGTAGCGTGTCAAACGCAATCGACTCACCCCCCTCAAGCACTACTTTTTTTGTAGCTACCTGCACTGTATTGACGGGGGCTACAAGCACATTTATCTTCAAGTCTTCGAAGTGCTTCGGACTCTTGCGCAAGTAGGTGCCGCGCTCGTCAATATTGCCCATCAGCAGATAGGGAATGGCCATGCGCGAGTAAGACGGCTCTGGCTCGTCGCCGATCACGGTGATCGTGTCTTGGGGCGCGTGCTTGCGGATGGTCTCAGCCGCAATGACACCGGCCGGGCCGGCGCCGAGGATGACGTGATGGATCATGAATTTTCCTTTCAGTAAAAACGGCTCCTTTCAGAGCCGCTTTGTTGTCATGGAACGCGTGGAACCTACAGGCTCAGGCGTTCACGCGTGGCAGCGGTCGGGCGGCCCTCAGTGTCCCAGCCGCGAGCGGCGTAGTACTTGGGCATCATTTCGGCCAGCATATTGACCTTGCCGGTGGCTGGACCGGTCTTGCAGGCTTCGGTGAGCAGACGCTTGGGCAGGCTGTCGTCCTTGGCGGTGAAACCGGCGCGGTTGTTGAACTCACGCTCCATGTTCCAGATGCGCTCACCGATCTTTTCCAGCTCTTCGGTGGTGTACTGGTCGCCACAGGCGGCTGAAATTTGCGGCGCCAGATCAGCCAGGCCCCAGGCGAAGGTGGTGAAAACGCACAGGCCGGACGAGTCAAAGGCAGCGGTGGCGTCCTGAAAGGCTTTGACCAGTTCGGGCTTGCCTTCATGCTCCAGCGGGTCGGTCTTAACCGGAATGCCCAGCACTTCGGATGCAATGGTGTAGCCACGCAAATGGCAGCCGCCCCGGTTGCTGGTGGCGTAAGCCAGGCCAATCCCTTGAATTGCGCGGCCGTCATAGGCAGGGAACTCCTGACCCTTGCTGGTCATGCTCAGGTCGGGCTGGCCGTACTTGGCGGTCAGGCGCTTGGAGCCCTGGCCGATTTCCTTGCCAAAGCCCCGGCTGTAGATGGTTTCTTCGGTCAGAAAGGCCAGCGCCTGCGCCGAACCAAACGGGGCTTCGATACCAATCTGCTCCTTGGTCAGCACGCCCATTTCATACATTTCCATGACCGCGCCCACGGTGGCGCCAAAGCTGATGGGGTCAATGCCTTCTTCGTTGCACAGCATGGTGGCGTACTGCAGCGCTTCGAGGTCTTTGACCCCGTTGGCAGCACCCAGTGCCCATGCCGCTTCGTATTCGAGGCCGCCGGATGCCCCCCAATACTGGGGTTTGTTGGCCACGGTAAAGTGGCTCTCGTCCATCTTGCTGATCCGCCCGCAGGCGATGGTGCAGCCAAAGCAAGCCTGATTCGTCACCAGTTGCTTTTTGCCGTCGGTCTTGCGTGGCGTCGCCATGGCTTCGGCCGAGATATCTTTGGCGCTTTCGAACTGGTTGTCGCGGTGGTTGCGAGTAGGCAGCGCCCCCATTTCGTTGATAACGTTCATCAGCACCTGCGTGCCATAGGCGGGCAAGCCCTGACCGGTGACGGCGTTGTCGGCCAAAATCTTTTTCTTCTCGGCAATCGCCTTCATGAAGGCCTTGGGGTTGTGGATATTGCCCACGCCCAACGTGCCGCGCACGGCAATCGCCTTGAGGTTCTTGCTGCCCATGACCGTGCCCACGCCGGAGCGGCCCGCCGCGCGGTGCAGGTCATTGACCACGGCGGCGTACAGCACACCGTTTTCGCCCGCCTTGCCAATGCTCGACACGCGCGTCAGCGGATCCTGCAAGCTCTTCTTGAGCATCTCTTCGGTCTGCCACACGCTCTTACCCCACAGGTGAGCAGCATCGCGCAACTCGGCAAAATCATCGTTGACATAAAGATAAACCGGCTTGTCACTCTTGCCTTCAAAAATGACCATATCCCAACCGGCCATCTTGAGCTCCGCGCCCCAGTAGCCGCCCGAGTTGGAGCAGGCAATGGCACCGGTGAGCGGGCTCTTGGTGATGACGGTGTAACGGCCACCGGTGGCGGCCATGGTGCCAGTCAGCGGGCCAGTGGCCCAGATGATCTTGTTGGCGGGTGACAAGGGCTCAACGGTGGCGTCGACCTCTTCGACCAGGTACTTGGAGCCCAAGCCCCTTGAGCCGATGTAGCTTCTGGCCCATTCCATATTAAGGGGTTCTGACTTGACGGTGCCGGCGCTCAAGTTAACGCGAAGGATTTTTCCTGCCCATGACATGTTCGTTCTCCTTAGGCTACTGTAGGTTGATTGCCAAGCTTGTCGGCCCACTGCGCCATCTTGCCCAAGCCGGTCCAGTTGGCATCAATGAAGGTGATGGCACCGGTGGGGCAGGCATCGGCGCAAGCCGGCTCGCCGCCGCACAGGTCGCACTTTTGAACTTTGCCGGTCTCCTGCACGTAGTTGATGGTGCCAAACGGGCAGGCAATGGTGCAGACCTTGCAGCCAACGCAGGTGGCTTCGTTCACGACTTTCGCGCCGGTGAGTTTGTCCACCGTGATGGCTTCCACCGGGCAGGCATGCAGGCACCAGGCTTCATCGCACTGGGTGCAGGTGTAGGGCACTTTTTTGCCGGTGTGGTGAAAGTCAAATACCTTGATGCGTGACTTGGCCGTGGCGAAAATGCCGTAGTTCTCGAAAGAACAGGCCATTTCGCACTGCAGACAACCGGTGCACTTGTCTGCGTTGATGTGCAACACCTTTTGCATGTGTGTGTCTCCTTGGGTAGCGGCACTTGTGAAGTGCCTTGCCTATGAATTGAAATACATAGCCATTGTTCGACCTTCAGGACTCTTCTCGCCTAGGGATAACCCTCATCACAAGTGCCGGATATTGAAAATTCTCAAATTGAAACAGTTCAGGGCAAAAAAAGGCCGCCGCAGGGAGATCCCCTGCGGCGGCGCTCAGGCGCTATCTGAAGGTATTACTTCAGCTTGACAGCCTGAATATCAACCTTTTGCTTGGAGCCCAACCCCAGGGTCTTCACAAACGACACCTGGTGGCCACGGGTGGTGATGTTGTCATCATGGACGGCAAAACCCACGTTGTACACACCGCCCGCTTTCAAGGTCTTGTCGTCTGCGTTCGTCAAGCCCAATGGACGCACCAGCACCACGGTCCACTTGCCGTCGTTCCATGACGCCATGGCGTTGTTATCGGCTGCTGAGCCCTTGGCATCTTCACGACTGACGATGTAATCAGGAATCATGTCTCCTTCTTTCCAGCCAGCGTTCGGGGCAAAGGGCACAGCGTTTTGCTCACGCACCAGAAACAGGTTGCCCTTGCGGGCCTGGCTATCAGCCGTGATCGACTTGAAGCCCATCTTCTTTTCATCGAACATGAACTTGGGCGCATGGGTTTGGGCGTCAGAATTGCCGCCAAACATGTCCTTTCCAGCATCACCCAGGCGCCACTCCAGTACATAGGCGTCATCGGCCATGGCCACAGGGTTGCTGCGGTGGGCACGCCACTGGACGAGATCAACAAATTTGCCATCGGCTTTGAGCTTGGCGAGCTCTTCCACGCTCTTGCCAGTCTTCCAATCCAGTGGATCGGTGCGACTGTCTGGCAGGTATTTGCGCACGTCGCGCTTTTTGATCGCCGTCAGCATCGGGTTGGCAGCGACTTCTTCTTTGGTGAACTGCTTGGGCATGTCGCGCTGGCCGTCGTGGCAGGTCAGCCAGCAGCCTTGTTTGCCAAAATCAGCCACTTTACCGTCGTCGATGATGATGGACATGCGGTCTTCATAGATGCCGGGCTGTTTGCCGTCCTGCACCACTTTGTCAAGCTTCGGAAAACCCCAGACTTTCCAATCTTTGCCATCAAAACGCAGGTATTGGTGCTCGGTGCCAGGATAGGGGTTGTCAGTCTTCCATTCATAACGCAGGTACATGTTTTTTGCGTCGTAAGCGGCCTGAACGCTCAGGTCTTTGTAGCCGCTCTTGCCCTTGATGGGCGTCGGCTCCAGCGCTCCACCTTTGACAATCTTGTTGCCAAGGTCCTGTTCAGCGGTGTCTTCGTCATGGCACGACACGCATGAATCACCGCGCGCAACTTCCTTGCTCCCCCCCTTGTGGCCGTCACTGCGCAACCATTCATAGGAAGATTGGCCTGGGTAGAACAATGGAATGTTGGTGGCTTTGATCTTGGTCCAGTCAATCTTGGCTGGATCGGCGGCCACCGCATAACCGGCAGTCAGGGCGGCAATCGCCAGGAGCAATACGCTTTTTTTCATGATGCTACTTTCTGTAAATAACTAAGACTAAGCAAGCGGCGTGCCAACACACGCGGAACCTTCGTGACTGCCATGGCGGTGCAGGCAGTCACCGTGGGAAAAGATCATTGCCTAAATCAGAGAAAACTGAACTTGGATCCCCGCGCCCTGGCAAGAATCATCAAACGAAACTGTCACTAATGAATGACATGCGTCGCTAATCGGTGACAAAACCCCAGCGCTTCATCCGCACGTATAAGTTTTGGCGCGGAATGCCGCTGAGGCGGGCCGCCTCGGAGATATTTCCCTTAGCCGCGTCAAGCACGCAGCGCAGATAATCCCGCTCGAACTCGGCGCGGGCCTCCTGATAAGCCGGCGTCTGCGAAGGTGTGCCGCTGTTCGTCAGGTCAGGCTCCGACCGGCAATCGCAGGTCGACCCAAGGTGATTGACATCGATGATTCCGCCAGGCTCCAGGGCGACCACGCGTTCGATGCAATGCTGAAGCTGGCGGACGTTGCCCGGCCAGGGGCAAGCCTCCAGAGCGCGCACAGCTTGCGGCGTGAACGGGCCACATTGTTTGCCAAATTTGATGTTGTAGCGATCCAGAAAATGCACCGCCAACCGGATGATGTCGCCCGCTCGTTCGCGCAGGGGTGGCAGACTGAGCGCCACCACGTTGATGCGGTAATACAAGTCCTCGCGAAAGCGGCCGGCCTTGACCTCGCCAACCAGCGCGCGGTTGGTGGCACAGATCAGACGGAAATCAGTGCTGCGCGGCTGGGTGCTGCCAATGCGGCAAAAGCTGTGATCCTGCAACACACGTAGCAAGCTACTTTGCAGCTTGGGGCTCATGTCGGCAATCTCGTCGAGGAACAGGTTGCCGTTGTGCGCCTTCTCAAAATAACCGGGCGTGGCCTGGCTGGCGCCGGTAAACGCGCCCTTCTCGTAGCCAAACAACAGGCTCTCCAGCAAGGATTCCGGCAAGCCGCCGCAGTTGACCTCCAGGTAGGGCTGGGATGCGCGCTGGCTCCAGGCGTGGATGAGTTTCGCAATGACATCCTTGCCGGTACCGCTTTCGCCCTCCAGCAGCACCGTGGTGTCGAGCCCGGCCACTTCACGAATCTGCCCCAACAGCCGCTCCATGGTCGGCGACTGGCCGATGATGTGGGGCGCACCCGATTCAACCGCCAGGCGGCTACGCAGGCTGTCAATTTCACGGTAGGCACGGTCCAGCTCAAGCGCCTTCCCAATAACCGCTTCCAGCGCCTCCAGGTCCTCAAACGGTTTGGTCAGGTAATCAAACAATCCTTCGCGCACGGCCGCCACCGCATCGCGCACGTCAGCAAACCCCGTGATCAGAATGGCCACCAGCTTGGGGCGCTGCAAGCGCAATTCACGCAGCAGGTCAAGCCCTTTGTCTTGGGGCAGGCGCTGATCCATCAGCACCAGATTGAAGTCAATCGCAGCGAATAATTGCCGCGCAGCCTGCCCGCTCTCAGCCAGATGCACTTCAGCGCTTTGGCGCATCAGTTGCTCAATCAGCGTGCGGGTGTAGCGGTCGTCGTCAACGACCAGAATTTTAGGCAGCATGTTCAAACTGATCCGATCTGGTGTCTTCCCATAACTTAGTCTCTTGTGGCAACCAGATCGCAAATTGCGTGCCACCACCAGACTGGCTGCTGGCACGCACATACCCGCCGTGCAGCAGTGCCACGTGCTGCACCACCGGCAACCCCAGGCCGGTGCCGTCACGGCGGGTCGTGAAGAAAGGCAAGAATATCTTTTCCAGAATATCCGGGGCAACACCCTGGCCGTGGTCTGTCACCGAGAGCAGCCATCCTGGCGCGCCGCCGTCCGGATGCACGGCGCGCTCAAGCGCAATGACAATCGCACCTTCGCCGACAGTCGCCTGAGCAGCATTGAGCAGCAGATTGAACAGCGCGTGCCGGATCAGGATCGGATCCACCGTGAGGAGCACCGCCTGCGCGGGCAAGCGCAGTTCCACGGACAACTGTCGAGGCTCGGTCTGACGAAACAGCAGCACCGTTTCCTCAATCACCTGCGCCATTGACGTGGGCCGACTCACACAACTCGACACCTTGGCAAAACGCAACATGGACTGAATCAGGGCATGGCAGTCCGCACCTGCGCGGTGGATCTCGGTGAGCAGCTCACGTGTTCTCTGGGGGTCATCCGCCTCTCGCTTGGCCAGCTGCGCCAAGTTGACCACGCCCACCAGCGGGTTGTTGAGTTGGTGCGCAATCTCGCCCACCATCGTGCCCAAGGCCGACAGCTTTTCAATTTGCAGAATGCGCTGGTGTTCGCTGCCCACGCGCAGCAGCTGGTGTTCCAGATCGTGCTGGCGCTGGTAATCACGCTCGACCCGGTCCAGGGCGAAATAGAACAATCCCAACACGCCAACACCGGCCACCAAACTCAGCATGGTCGCCGCCAGGATCGACATTTGAAAGGTCTTCTGCAGCCCGGAAATGTCGAGCATCACCACCAAGTCGCTGATGCGGCGCCCACGCGCGTCCGCCATCGGCAACATCGCCAGATGCAATATCCGCTTGCCATCTTCGAATACTGCAGTGCGCCCCGCTCGCAGGCTGGCAAGAACACTGTCGTTCAGGGCGGCAGGAACTTGACTCGCGGTCTGCGCCACCAGCACTTGGGCGCCAAACCGGTCCCAGTTTCCCTGGCGATTGAACAGAGCCAAGCCATGTTGCCATTGTTGTGGCTGCATTAGATTTTTATCCACCATCACCAACAAGTCGACCGACAGGCTGTCGCGGATTTCGTCCACCAGATAGCCAACCTCTTCGCCAATCTCGACGTAACCAAGCAGGCGGTCTTGGCTCCGCCATGGCACGACCAGCCGCAGGGTAAGCGTCCCGAGTGGCCCCAGCTCAATGCCATGCACGGCAATGCCCTGGTCCCGCGCCTTGATCGAGGTTTCCCGGTCAATCAAATCACCAAATTGGCCGGGGCTATGCAGGCGCAGCGCGTTGACCAGATCAGGGCCATTGAAATAAAGGTGAGTGATGCGATGGTCAGCGCGCAAGGTTTCAAACAGAGGCCCCGCTTCGCGCACCAGCGCGCCGCGGTCAAGGCTGGCGAAGGCCAGCTCGATGGCACGATTGCCCATCATCGTGCTCAGCACCGCCTGCATCAAACTTGTATCCTTGCTGAGCTTTTGGTCCACCAGTTTCGCCACAGCCGCCACGCGGGCAGCCAGCGCCCGGTCGCGAACCTGCACCTGCAGGTAATAGGCCGTCGCCACGAACGCAGCCAAAATAAAGGTGAGCACGATCGCGAACGGCCAGATGAAGGTGGCCTTGACCCGCCGAGGTTTTGTGCTGAGGGCGATTGATTTCACGGCAGAGAGTGTGCACGAGTCTGGATCGGTTTCCGGACAACGCCGCAAGAACCCAAAAATGCGATAAATTTGGTCACTTGCTGAAAACCATGAATCACTCATCCCGTCCTGCGGTCGCCAGCCCCCCCAACACCAGTCAGGCCCTGCGCCTGGCGGGCATTGAGCAAGCGCGGCGCGCGGCGCTGCGGGAACACGCAGCGCTGCCCGCCGGCTCGATTGCACCCTGGATTGAACGCTCCTGGCAGCGCTGCATCGGCCTCGGGCTGCAACACCAGGAGGCCGTCACATTCAGCCAGGTGTCCATGCCGCAGATGCGCCAGGCGCTGGAAGCCAACCAGCGATTGGTGCAGACTGCCAAACCGGTTTTAGAACACCTCGCACGTGCCATTGTCAATACCCGCTACTTCGCCATTCTGACCAACGCTTGTGGCGTGGTGGTCGATGCGAGCGGCGCTATTGACCACTCCGACCCACGTGCCCACCTGATCACTCGGGTGGGCACCGATTTGTCCGAACGCAGCATTGGCACCACCGCCATTGGCACGGCCTTGACTGAACTCCAGCCGGTCTGGTTGCACCGGGGTGAACATTTTTTTGAGGCCACCTCGGTCTACAGTTGTGCCGGCGCCCCGCTTTTTGGGCCAGACGGCGCATGCGTTGGCATGCTGGATGTGACTGGCATTGACGCACAGGAGCGGCCCGAGCTCAAGCACCTGGTCGTGCAATCAGCCCGCAAAATAGAAAACGCGCTGGTCAGCGCTCAAGCCCACGCCTTGCTGCTGCGGCTGAACTGGCCGGGCAACACCTTGGGCACGGATGCCGATGGCATCCTCAGCCTGGACGCGGACGGCTGGGTGATCGGGGCCAACCCGGTGGCGCGTCAGATGGTGCCCTGTTTGGCAATAGCCGGGATGGCCACCGTGCATGTCAGTGAGGTGTTTGGCATCCCCTATGAGCAACTTTTCGATGCGGCCAAACGACCTGGCAGCGCGGTGGAACTGCCGCTGTGGAGCGGACTGCGCCTGCAGGCGCAAGCCATCGCACGGGCCGACGAGGCACACCCGCTGCAAACCAGCCCCAGCGCTGCGCCAACGCTGGCGTTGCGCGAGGTAGAGGCCGCCATGATCCGCCAGGCGCTCGTCGACGCACGCGGCAACGTCGGGCAGGCCGCCCGCGCTTTGGGCATTAGCCGCGCCACGGTGTACCGCAAGCTGGGACAAAAAGCCACCTGACCGGGCGGGCTTGACGAGCACTCAAACCCGCGCCAGCACCACCGCGTTTTCTTCCACACTGGCTGTCACCGCGCTGCCAGCGCGCAGGCGGTTGGGGTGGTCCGCAAAGCCTACCAGTAGTTGCAGTTCACCCGGCAAGGTCATCACCACTTCGTCGCGCACGCCGCCGCGCGACAAACGGGTCACTTTGCCTGCGATCAGGTTGACATGGTCACGCGCGGGCACAGCACCCGCCGTGATTCGCACTGCCGTCGCCTTGCACAGCGCCAACACCGCCAGCCCTGGCTGCAAGCCCAGCAACTCGGCACTTTCACGGGTGATGGATGAGGTGATTTGCCCGCCTCGCGACAAAGCCAAAACAACGCGCACCATCGGGTCACCGGGTGTTGACGTCATCAATTGCGTCACCCGGCACGGCAGGTTGTTGCGCATGCTGGTGCGCAACCCCGCGCCTGGAAGCGCTTGCGCAGCGCCGCCGCTAAAACGCGCCAGCACGTCGCGCCGCGCCGCGTCCATCTGCCTCGCAGCATCGAGCAACTGCTCGCCTGCCGCCGTCAATTTCGCCCCGCCGCCACCCGCTCCACCAACCGCCCGGTCCACCAGTGCCACACCGGCCAGATTGGTCAAGGTATGAACCGCCTGCCAGGCAGCCTTGTAACTCACCCCACCCTGGCGGGCTGCCTCCGAGATGGACCCGGTGCTGCCGATCAAGCGAAGGATATCCATGCGTTTGTCGGCCGGCTCGTGGCCCAGAGCCTCGATAGAAAAAACGTCTTTACTCATCAGCTGCATTGTGCCGGGCAACAGCCGGTTAGAGATACGACTCCCATTTCCATTACACTTTCGCTATTCCAAAAAAGAATAACGAAGCCATCCAATGGCAACTCGTCTCGTCTTTTAGAACTCATTTTTCAAATTATCAGCTGGAGTTTTTTAGTGAGATCTCGCGTCAACGATTTGACACTCGCCGCTGTTGCACTGGTGTTTTCAGCCAGTAGTCTGGCCGACCAGGCGCAGGTGGCGGTAGCTGCCAACTTTGCCGAGCCCATCAAGGCTATCGCCACCGTGCTGGAGAAAACAACTGGCCACACCATCCAGGTCACGCTCGGTGCCACCGGCAAGCTGTATGCCCAGATCAAAAACGGCGCGCCGTTTGATGTGCTGCTGGCGTCCAACACCGCCACCCCCGCTGCGCTGGAGAGCGACGGTCTGACCACGCCCGGGAGCCGCTTCACCTACGCCACCGGCAAGTTGGTGCTGTGGTCGGCTGATGCCGCCAAGGTGGATGCCAAGGGCGACGTACTCAAGAACGGCAACTTTCGCAAGTTGGCTTACGCTGCGCCCAAAGTGGCACCGTATGGCGCAGCGGCGTTGCAGACGATGGACAAACTGGGCCTGACCCTTGCCCTGACCCCCAAGCTGGTGCAGGGCGAAAGCATTGGCCAGACCTTCAACTTTGTGCACACCGGCAATGCCGAGATCGGCTTTGTAGCCATGTCGCAAGTCTTGCAGGGCGGCAAGCTCAAGAGCGGCTCTATGTGGGTGGTGCCGAAAAATCTCTACAGTCCGATTCGGCAAGATGCCGTGCTGCTGCAACGCGGTGCCAACAACCTGGCAGCGCAAGCGCTGGTCAAAATGCTGCAAAGCCCCACCATCAAAGACCTGATCCGCTCTTATGGTTACGACATTTGACATTTAACGCACCTACTTTCATGGCCCTGCTCACCCCCTCTGACCTGCAAGCGATCGGTTTGACACTGCAAGTGGCTGCGCTCACGACCGTCATCTTGCTGCTGCTGGGCACGCCGCTGGCCTGGTGGCTGGCGCGCACCCGGTCGTGGTTGAGAAAACCCATAGGCGCCCTGGTGGCCATGCCGATCGTGCTACCCCCGTCGGTGCTGGGCTTTTATCTGCTCGTGGCCATGGGGCCACACGGGACGGTGGGGCAATGGACGCAGGCGCTGGGCCTGGGTCTGCTGCCATTCAGCTTCGCCGGGCTGGTGGTGGCATCGAGCTTTTACTCACTACCGTTCATGGTGCAGCCGATCCAGAACGCCATGGAAGCCATGGGCACGCGCCCGCTGGAAGTAGCGGCCAGCCTGCGGGCCTCACCGTTGGATGCTTTTTTTAGCGTGGTAATGCCGCTGTGCAAACCCGGCTTTGTGACCGGAGCCATCATGTGTTTTGCCCACACGGTGGGTGAGTTTGGCGTGGTGCTGATGGTGGGCGGCAACATTCCCGGCGTGACGCGCGTGGTGTCGGTGCAGATTTACGACCACGTCGAGGCCATGGAGTATTCAGACGCGCACCGGCTGGCGGCAGTCATGCTGGGCTTTAGCTTTGTCGTACTGTTGGCGCTGCACATTTACAACGGCGCGCGGCGCAAAGGTGCGGGTGCATGAACGCCAGACCAGGGCTTGAAACGGCGCAGGCCAGACCGAGCGGGAGCCATCAAACTCCGCGCGCAGTGGACACATCAGGATTGACCCTGCAAGTGGCACTGCAGCGCCCGGACTTTCGCCTGGACATGGACCTGGAGCTGCCCGGGCGTGGCATCACCGCCCTGTTTGGCCCCTCCGGCGCAGGCAAAACCACCGCCTTGCGGGTGCTCGCTGGCTTGGAGCCCATGGCGCAGGGCCGCGTCTGCGTGCAAGGCGAGGTGTGGCAAGACAGCGCGCAAAGGTTCTTCAAACCCATCCACCAGCGCGCCCTGGGCTATGTGTTTCAGGAAGCCAGCCTCTTTGACCACCTCACAGTGCAACACAACCTGCAGTACGGCTTCAAGCGCACGCCCCTGTCAGAGCGCTTCAGAGGCTGGGATCACACCCTGGACCTGCTGGGCATTGCGCACCTGCTCAAGCGCTGGCCGCACGAACTCTCGGGCGGAGAGCGTCAACGTGTGGCCATCGCCCGCGCGCTCGCTGCGAGCCCGCGCCTGCTGCTGCTGGACGAGCCCATGGCCGCGTTGGATGCGCCGCGCAAGGCCGAGATACTGCCCTACCTGGAGCGGCTGCAGCGCACACTGGATATCCCCGTCATTTACGTCACCCATGCGATTGACGAAGTAGCGCGTCTGGCCGACCACCTGGCGCTGATGGACAGGGGCCGGGTCACGGCGCACGGGCCGACGGCTGAGCTATTGACGCGGCTGGACTTGTCATTGGCGCACGGCGACAGCGCCGGGGCCGTGCTGCACGTCAGCGTGGTCTCCCATGATGAAGCCGACCACCTCACACTGACCCGTTTTGACGGTATTGATCTGGTGGTGCCGCGTCAAAACGCCGCCGTCGGCCAAACCTTGCGCGTGCGGGTCGCTGCGCGTGATGCCAGCCTGACTTTGCAACGCCAAACCGACACCAGCATTTTGAACATCCTGCCCGCCTCGGTGCTTGCTCTTTCGGCTGACGGCCCAGGCCAGGTGATGGTCGCACTGGAAGTGGGTGGCAGCGCCCTGCTGGCACGCATCACGGCTCGTTCGGCGCACACGCTGGGGCTCGTGCCCGGCCTGGCGGTGTACGCGCAGATCAAGGGTGTGGCAATTCTGGGTTAGCCCGGCCGGCTTCAGGCAGACAGAAAACAAATATCAAATTAATAGCTACAAACGCTTATTACATGCGGGCTAGAGGCCGATTTACTATAAATAAATCGAGTAACGCGCATTCATGCAGGAGGCTCTGGAGCCAGGAGCATGATGCACTGGACCTCAGATGCGCTTGAGCACCTCAGCCACACAGCGCTCGATACCGACAAACACGTCGCTCAGGCGCGCGTCGTCAAACATGTAGGCGGGCGTGGTGATGAGCTTGTGCGCCTCATCAATCACAATCTCGCGCGCGTTTGGCGTGTTCTGGTGCTTCTGGCCCAACTGCTGCATGGCGGCGGCGACACCCGCATCGTTCCCCAGGGTCAGCGTCGCGCTGTCATCCGCTTGACGCAAGGCCAGCGCCACCAGTGCAGGGGCAATACAGATGGCCCCCACCGGTTTTTTGGCGTCAAAAAAGCCACGCACAAAGGCCGCCACGTCAGGGCGTACTTCGGCATCTGCGCCCTTGAAGGCAAACGAGCAATGGTTTTTGGCCACACCGTAGCCACCCGGCATCACCAGCGCGTCATAGTCCGCCACCTTGGCCTTGGCCAAATCCAGACACTGACCCAAGCGGGCGATGCGGCTGGACTCTTCCAGAATGTTGCGCTGCGCACCTGCCACCGGCTCACCGGTGATGTGGTTGATCACATGGAATTGCGGCGCGTTGGGCGCGATGCACTGAAACGCCGCGCCATGCTGATCCAGCGCCAGCAGGGTCAGCACCGCCTCGCGCACCTCAGAGCCATCAAGGTGGCCGCAGCCCGCGAGCAAAACGGCGATTTTCGGGGTCTTTGACATCAGGTTCTCCAGTAGTTTGAAATGATTATCCTGCGCACCACATCGACTCTACAAGGGATGCGCTAGCAGCCAGGGTGATCCAGACGCAGGCAGTCACAATATCCAACCTGGCCACCCCACTCAATTGTTCCTGTTTCATGCCCACCGCTTCTGACAATACGCAAGCCCCCCAGCCGCCACCCATCTCCGTGCTGTCGCTCTCCATCCCCGTGGCCATGGGCTATGTCCCACTGGGCATGGTGTTTGGGTTCTTATTTGTGCAAGCGGGGGCTAGCTGGTGGCTGGCGCTGCTGGCCAGCATCTTCGTCTTTGCCGGTGCCGCGCAATTCATGATGATCCCGATGCTTAGCCTAGGCCTGCCGGTGGCGAGCATCGCGCTGGCCACCTTGGTGGTGAACCTGCGCCATGTGTTCTACGGCCTGTCGCTGCTGGACAGACTGCCCGCTCAACCCTGGGCGCGCTGGTACCTGGTGTTTGCCCTGACGGACGAAACCTACTCGGTACTGACCACCTTGCCGAGCGGCACCAGCACGCGCCAGATGGTTGCGGTGGCGTTGCTGAACCAGGGCTGGTGGGTGCTGGGCACGCTGCTGGGGGCGCTGATCGGCACCCAAGCCCAAGTGCCACTGGTGGGGCTGGACTTTGCCCTGGCGGCTCTGTTTGCCGTACTGGCGGTGGAGCAATGGCGCAGCGCCGACACGCCCGCGCCACTGTGGGTGGCGGTGCTGAGCTACGCTGTGGCCCAGGCCGTGGTCCCGCAACAGGCGCTGCTGGTTGCCATCGCCTTAAGCGTGCTGGCCGGACTGTTCTGGCGCCCATCTGCACCCAAAGAGGTGGCACCGTGATCGACACAACTTACGCGCTGGGTGTTCTGGCGGCCATGACCGTTGTTACCTTTGGTCTGCGCGCCTTGCCGTTTCTGGCGGCGCGCTGGCTGCAAAGTCACCCCGTGGTGCAAAAGCTGGGTCGTTTTTTGCCGCTGGCTATCATGACGCTGCTGCTGTTGCACACGCTGGTCGGCAGCGCCCGCCAAAACCCGTCTGGCCCGTGGGCTGAACTGGCGGCAGTCGCTACCGTGGTGGCCCTGCAATGGTGGCGTCGGCACGCGCTCTTGAGCATTTTGGCCGGCACGGCGCTGTATGTGCTGCTGCGCAATCCGGGCTTGGTGGCCTGAAGCACTACAGTTCACCCATGCAAACGTCTTACCCAACACCCACCGCAACGACCCTGCTTGACGCCGCCCAGACGGCGGCCCGTCTGCCCTACCCGCAGCTGGTCAGAGAACTGGCTCTGCTTCTCGCCGACCCTTCAGTGCAGGTGCCGCCGCGCTTGGTGCAACCCCTACCCGGCGGCGGCTGCCTGTTTGTCATGCCCGCGATTGATGCCCGCACCGCCATCACCAAGCTCATCACCTTCACACCGGCCAACGCAGCGCGAGGCCTGGCGACGATTCAGGGCGACGTGGTGGTGTTTGACGTGGCAACGGGCCAGCGCAAATTGATCCTGGATGGCCCAACGGTGACCGCGCGGCGCACCGCCGCCGTGTCCTTGCTGGCGGCCCAACGGCTCGCGCCCAACACCCACGGGCCCCTGCTGATCGTGGGCGCAGGCGTGCAAGGCAAGGCCCATCTGGAAGCCTTTGCCGAAGGCTTGGCCGTCAAGGAGGTCGTGATTGCCTCACGCAGCGCGGCCAGTGCGCACGCGCTGGCAACGCACGCGCAATCGCTGAGCCTGCAGGCGCGCGTGGTCACGAACGCCAATGCGGCGCTGAGTGAGTGCCCGCTGGTTGTCACCTGCACCCCGGCCAGCGGCGTGGTGCTCAGCGCCCTGCCGCGCATCGACGCCTTTATTGCCGCCGTGGGCGCGTTCACGCCAAAGATGGTGGAGTTGGCGCCAGAGCTGTGCCGCTATGTGGCCGAGCAAGGCACGCTGGTGGTGGACACGACGGATGCCGCACACGAGGCTGGCGACCTGCTGCAGGCCGGGCTCGATGTGGCCCGGTTTGCCAATCTGGCTGACGTGATTCGATCTGAGGCCTTTGCGGTCAAGGGCCCGGTGCTGTTCAAAAGTTGCGGCTGGGCCGGCTGGGATCTGGCCGCTGCCAGGACAGCGCTGGCTGTGTCGCCCTGAGCAGCATCGCGCCCAGCCCGTCAGCTGGGCTTAAACTGCCCTCACTTCACCGCATTCGGGAAAAACAGTTGCTCGCCGCCAATCTTGTAGCTGGCGATCACGCCTTGCCCGGCGGGTGATGTCAGCCAGTCGACAAATTTCTGGCCGTCAGCCGCCTTGACGTGCGGGTGTTTCGCCGGATTGACCAGCATCACGCCGTATTGGTTGAACAAACGCTTGTCACCCTCCACCAGCACTTTCAGGTCACCCCGGTTCTTGAAATTGAGCCAGGTGCCACGGTCGGTCAGCGCATAGGCGTTGCTGCTGGAGGCCATATTGAGCGCCGGGCCCATACCGCAGCCGCAAGACTGGTAGCCGCTACCTGGCTTGTCGGCCAGATCGGCCATCTTCCAGAAGCGCAGTTCAGCCGCGTGGGTGCCGCTCTTGTCGCCGCGCGAGATGAAGGCGCCATTGGCGGCGGAGATCTTTTTGAGCGCTTCGACCACATCGTTACCTTTGACTTTGATGGGATCGCTGGCGGGTCCAACCAGCACAAAGTCGTTGTACATCACTTCCAAGCGCTTGACGGCAAAGCCCTCAGCCACCGCTTTTTCTTCAGCCACCTTGTCATGCACAAACAGCACATCGGCATCACCCCGGCGGCCCAGGTCGATGGCCTGGCCAGTGCCCAGTGCCACCACTTTCACGTCGATGCCGCTGGCCCTTTTGAACTCAGGCAGCAGGTACGCAAACAGACCCGACTGCTCGGTCGAGGTGGTGGAGGCCACCACAATCGATGGCGATTGAGCCCTCACAGGCAAACTCACGGACGCTACGAAAATAGTAGCTGTAAGCGCATAATGCACGAGGGCCAGAGGCCTAAAAGACTTAAAATATTCTACGGTTTTCATACCAATTCTCCTTTGACAAACAAATGGGCCGCCGGGTACTGCTGTTGCAGCAACGGTCCGCTAAAAAAATCTTCCACCGGTAAATCAGCCAGCACCCGGCCCTGCTCCAGGTAAATCACCCGGCTCGCCAGCCGCTTGACCTGGCCCAGGTTGTGGCTGGCAAAAATGAGCGTCATGGCACCTGACCCGCTGGCAAACTCTTCAATCAGCGCCTCCACTTCGCGCTTGGCGTGCGGGTCCAGGCTGGCGGTAGGCTCATCAAGCAACAACACCTGCGGTCTCAAAGCCCAGGCCCGCGCCATGGCGACACGCTGCTGCTGGCCGCCTGACAATTGGCGGGCGTTGCGCCCCGCCAGCTCGGCCAAGCCGACCCGCGTCAGCGCCGCCAGGGCAGCCACTTTGGCCTCGCGCCACGAGGCGCCGCGCAGCCACAGACCCAGGGCAACATTGCTTTGCACTGACAGGCGCAACAGATGCGGTTTTTGAAACAGCATGGCTTGGCGCATGTCGCCGCCACAGAACACCTGGCCCGCTGTCGGCGTCGCCAAGCCATGCAGCAAACGCAGCAGCGTGCTTTTGCCGCAGCCGTTGGCCCCCACCAGCGCCACACGCTCACCCGGGTGGATCATCAAAGTGACCTCCGACAGGGCCCGAACTGCGTTGGCGGGACGGCCAAAATGCACGCTGGCCGCGGCCAAACCGAACACCGGGGGCAGCAGTTCTTTCCGATCAACTTGTCGGTCAGGTTTCAGCTTGACATGTCGGCCAGAAGCCTGACCGACAGCGGCAGGCGTTTCGTTGACCGATAGAAAATCCAATTTCAAACGGCCACCCCCAGCGGCGCTACCGGTGCGGCGCCGGCCTCTTGCACTTCGCGCCACCGACGCAGCAGCGCAATCAGCACATTGAGCAGCAGCACCACGCTGATCAAAATCAGCCCCAGGCCCAGCGCCAGCGGCAGATCGCCCTTGCTGGTTTCCAGGGCAATGGCGGTCGTCATGACACGGGTAAAGCCATCGATATTGCCGCCCACAATCATCACCGCGCCCACTTCAGAGACCGCCCGGCCAAAGGACGCAATCAGCACCGTGAGCAAGGCATAGCGCTCGTCCCAGGCCAGCAGCAGGCTGCGCATCAAGGGCCGCGCACCCAGCGACTGCAGTTGCTCGCCATGCAAGCTCTGGGCATCTTCCACCGCCTGTCGCGTCAGAGCCGTCACGATGGGCAGCACCAACACGGCTTGCGCCAGCACCATCGCCTTGAAACTGAACAGCCAGCCCAAGTAGCCCAGTGGTCCGGTGCGCGACAACAGCAGGTAAATCACCAAGCCCACCACCACGGAGGGCACGGCCAAAAAAGTGTTCAGCAGCGTCAGCAGCGCGCCCCGCCCGGCAAAGCGGGCGACGCCCAGCCAGGCGCCCAACACCAACCCAAAGCAGCAGGCAATGGCGCAAGCGGTGGCACTGACGGACAAGGACCGGCCCACAATAGTGAGCAGTTCCGAATCCAATGAAGTGATCAGTTGCAGCGCCGTCGCCGCGCTGTCGGTGAAGGTGGTCATAAGTTGCGGTATCGTAGCCACCGAATCATTCACTGACGATATGAACCACCGTGCATAGGCTTCAATTCCACTACACCCTGTCACGCGACAGCAGCCCGGCACTGGTGCGCAACCCTTTGATCGATTTGCTGCAAGCGGTGAGCAACCAAGGCTCGATCTCTGGCGGCGCCCGCGCGCTGGGCTTGAGTTACCGCCACGTCTGGGGCGAACTCAAGCGCTGGGAAAACGAACTGGGCAATGAACTGGTGGTCTGGGAAAAAGGCCAATCAGCCCGCCTCACCGACTTTGGCAACAAACTGATGTGGGCCGAGCGCCAGGCACAGGCACGGCTGGCACCACAGATCGAGGCCCTGCGCGCCGAGCTGGAGCGCAGCTACGCGCTGGCCTTTGATGACAGCGTGCATGTGGTGACGCTTTACGCCAGCCATGATGACGCGCTGTCCGCCTTGCGCGAGCATGCCCTGCGCGGCCCGTCAGATGCCAGCGCACGGCCTGATGCCCGCCGCCTGCACCTGGACATCCGCTTCACCGGCAGTGTCGATGCGATCCGGGCCCTGAACGAAGGCCGCTGCGTGATGGCGGGTTTTCACACCCTGCTGGGGACCGGCAAAAAAACATTGACCGAGCGAACCTACAAGCCGTTGCTGCAACCGGGTCAACACAAAATCATCGGCTTTGCGCAGCGCACCCAGGGGTTGATGGTCGCCAAGGGCAATCCGCTGGGTCTGCGCTCGCTGCAAGACCTGGCCGACCAGCGCGCCCGCTTTGCCGCCCGCAGTTTAGGCAGCGGCACCCGCGTGGTGCTGGATGAACTGCTCATCCAAGCCCGGCTGATGGCCGTTGACATCATCAGCAATGACCACACCGAGCCGTCCCATGCAGCAGTCGCGCAGGCCGTGGCTGCCGGTCAATGTGATGCCGGGCTCGGCATCGCCGCAGCGGCGCAGCGAGCGGGCTTGGATTTTGTTCCCCTGGCCGATGAACGCTACCACCTGGTGTGCCTCAAGTCCGCGCTGTTACAACCCGGCATTCAGGCCTTATTGCATCTGTTGCAAACACCCGCCTGGAAAAGTGAGGTGGCCACGATTACCGGCTACGCGGCCCTGCAAAGTGGCGAGGTGTTGTCGATGCGCCGGGTATTGCCCTGGTGGGACTATCGCCAGGATAAGTCTCACCCGACTGACCAGCCAAATCGCTAGTGTTTACCCTATGTAAAAATAGGCAAAATCGTCAGGTTTATTTCAGTTTCAGCACGTTACGCTCTAACGTTGAAATTGATCATTCTGCAAGACCTTGCTTTGCATGGCTGCAGGCTGTCTTTTTTATTTTTCTAATGATGGGGACCCCATGCGTGCGCTTCTAAAACTCTCGAAAGCCGTCGACTGGCTGAACGGCCTGATTGGCAGAAATGTGATCTGGCTAATTTTCGCCGCCACAGTCATCAGCGCCATCAACGCCATTGTCCGCAAGGCGTTCAACATGAGCTCCAATGCCTATCTTGAAGTGCAGTGGTACTTGTTTGCAGCGGCATTTCTGCTGGCCGCAGGCTACACACTGCTCAGCGGCGAACACGTCAAGATCGACGTCATCTATAGCCGCTGGTCCAAGCGCACGCAAATGTGGATCGATGTGTTCGGTCTGGTTTTTTTCCTGACGCCATTTTGTGTTGCCATTCTGTGGTTCGGTTTTCCCTTCTTTCTCAACGGCTATCAATCAGGCGAAATATCCTCCAACGCCGGTGGCCTGATTCGCTGGCCGGTGTACGCCATGATTCCACTTGGCTTTGGTTTGCTGCTGCTGCAAGGCTGGTCCGAGCTGATCAAGCGCCTGGCTTTCTTGCAGGGCCTGATTGAAGATCCCACGCACAAAAAAGTGGAAAAGACCGCAGAAGAAGAGTTGGCTGAGGCGATTCAAAAGCTGGCTGAAGAAAAAGCTGCCAAAGCCAACGCGGCCTGACCCCGGAGAGACACATGGAATTTCTAACCAACAATTTTGCCCCCATCATGTTCGGGGGGCTCATTGTCTTCTTGCTGCTGGGTTTTCCGGTGGCGTTCAGCCTGGGCGCCTGTGGTCTGTTCTTTGGCTTTGTGGGGATCGAACTGGGCCTCCTGCCCGAGGCGCTACTGCAGGCCCTGCCGCTACGCATCTTCGGCATCATGCAAAACGACACGCTGCTGGCCATTCCGTTCTTCACGCTGATGGGGCTGATACTGGAGCGAAGTGGCATGGCCGAGGACTTGCTCGACACCATTGGCCAGTTGTTTGGCCCGCTGCGCGGTGGCTTGGCCTTTGCCGTGATTTTTGTCGGTGCCCTGCTGGCCGCAACCACCGGTGTGGTGGCCGCTTCCGTGATTTCGATGGGCCTGATTTCCTTACCGATCATGTTGCGCTATGGCTATGACCGCCGGGTCGCCGCCGGCGCGATTGCGGCATCGGGCACGCTGGCACAGATCATCCCGCCCTCGCTGGTGCTGATCATTCTGGCGGACCAGCTCGGTCGCAGCGTTGGTGACATGTACAAAGGTGCGTTCATCCCCGGCTTTGCCCTCACCGCCCTTTATTTCGGCTATGTGGTCCTTTTGACCTTCATTCGACCGAACTGGGTACCCGCATTACCGCTTGAGGCCCGCACGATCCGCGAAGACAATGGCGGCAGCGGCATGCGCTCTCTGTTGATTCTGACCATCGTGTCGACAGCGGTGGCGGTGTACCTCGGGCAACACTACGCGCAAGTCTTAAGCTGGTTCAAGGGCGAAACCGCGCTGAACGTGGCGACGGACGAAACCATTGTGGTGTCGCTTTGCGCTGGCGTGATGCTGGCATTTGTGATCGCGATCATCAACAAGGTCACCCGCATGGGCCTGCTCTCACGCATGGCGGAGCGCGTGACTTTTGTGCTGATCCCCCCGCTGCTGCTGATTTTTCTGGTGCTGGGCACGATTTTTCTGGGCGTGGCCACCCCCACCGAAGGCGGGGCCATGGGGGCGATGGGCGCATTGCTCATGGCCATGAGCCGGGGGCGTCTGAGCATGAAACTGCTCAAACAAGCCCTGAGCGCCACCACCAAACTCTCCAGCTTTGTGCTGTTCATCCTGGTCGGCTCCACCGTCTTCAGCCTGGTGTTTCAAGGGGTCGATGGCTCCAGATGGGTGGAACACCTGTTGACCTCGGTTCCCGGTGGACAGTTAGGCTTTCTGATTGTGGTCAACCTGCTGATTTTCTTTCTGGCGTTTTTCTTGGATTTCTTTGAACTCTCTTTCATCGTCGTGCCCTTGCTGGCTCCAGTGGCCGAGAAGATGGGCATTGACCTGATCTGGTTCGGCGTGTTGCTGGCCGTGAACATGCAGACCTCATTTATGCATCCGCCCTTTGGCTTTGCCTTGTTCTTCCTGCGCAGCGTGGCGCCCGCCAAAGAATACACCGACAAGCTCACCAAGAAGCTGATCCAGCCGGTCACCACCATGCAAATCTACTGGGGTGCCATTCCGTTCGTGATCATCCAGATCATCATGGTCGGCACCATCATTGCCTTCCCCGGCATCGTCTCAAGCGGCCTCGACAAGAAGGTGGTGTACGACCTCGACAAGATCCGCCTGCAAATGGAAGCAAGCATGCCGGACGCAATGGAGCAGCTCGACCCGACCGCCGGCATGACAGGCGCAACCGGTGGCGAGACGCCGACCGAAAGCAGCGATCCGGCACCCGCCGACGATCCGATGAAAGCGCTGCAGGACTCGCTCGGCGACACGCCAGAGAAGAAAAACTGAAACGCCGGGGCCCCAAGCGAAAAAAAACCCGCCGGACGAACCTGGCGGGTCGATCAGATCGACAGCGCGCGTGGCGCCATCATCCGCTCAAAGCTTCTTGGAGGCCATGAAGCTGTCGAAGCGTCCCTCGGCAAAACGGAACCAGAGGATCTCGTCACGCTGGAAGTTGCGGTAATCGTCGTAAATTTTCTTCCAATCCGGGTTGGTCTTTTCCAGGTCCGCGTACAGTTCCATTGCTGTCTTGAACGACGCATCCAGCACGGTTTGCGGGAACGGCAGCACCTTGGTTTTGGCGGCGACGAGCTGTTTGAGCGCACCGGGGTTGCGTGCGTCGTAGCGGGCCTGCGTGGTGACATGTGCCTCGTAGGTCGCTGCCTGCACAATGGCCTTGTTTTCGCTCGACAAGGCATTGAAGGCTTTTTGATTCACATAGAACTCGAGGTTCAGGCTCCCCTCCCACCAGCCGGGGTAATAGTAGAACGGCGCCACCTTGTTGAAGCCCAGCTTCTGGTCATCGTACGGACCGATCCATTCGGCCGCATCAATGGTGCCCTTTTCCAGCGCCTGATAAATCTCTCCGCCAGGAATGTTCTGTGGCACACCGCCCATGCGCTCGATCACCTTGCCGGCAAAGCCACCTACACGGAATTTCAGACCCTTGATGTCAGCCGGCGATTTGATCTCCTTACGGAACCAGCCCCCCATCTGCGCGCCCGTGTTGCCACCCATGAAGTTGACAATGTTGTACTTGGCGTAGAACTCGCGCATCAACTTGCCGCCGTTGCCGTCGACCACCCATGCCGTGAGCTGGCGCGAGTTCATGCCGAAAGGAATGGCACCGCCGATGGCAAAGGCCTCGTTCTTGCCGAAGAAGTAGTACGGCGCCGTGTGCGACATTTCCACCGTGCCGTTTTGCACGCCATCGACCACGCCAAACGCCGGCATCAACTCGCCAGCCGCATGCACCGACACTTCGAACTTGCCACCAGACATGTCCCTGACCGCCTTGGAAAACACTTCGGCCGAGCCATAAATAGTGTCCAGCGATTTCGGAAAGCTCGAAGCCAGACGCCAGCGAACGGTGGCCTGTGCGTGCACAGCCGGCGCCACACCGGCGGCCAGTACACCGGCGATGCCGGCGTGTTTAATTAGAGAACGACGATCCATAAGGTTCACTCCTGGAGTATTGAGAAAGTATGCCGACGTGCCGGTAAGCACAGCGACGACCGATGAGAGTCAATGAAAATTGTAGAAAGATGCGCGACAAGCGGTGCGGGGGTTTTCCCTCCTTTTGCTGTCAACAAGCTGTCAACTTGGAGCTCACCGGGGCTGACTGCCCCGACTGATGAACCCGTTCGCCCTGAGCCTGTCGAAGGGGTGGTTCGACGAGCTCACCAGGAACGGTATTTGACGTCAACTGTGTGCCGTTGTCAGCACAGCTGTGATGTCATGGTCCGAAAACAGAAATGTCCGGTGACATGCATTGCACATGTCATCGGACAAAATAAGAATCAAAGCAACCAGTGCGCGAAGCGCGCGGCCTGGTCGTCCAGACTTACAGCTTCACCGTGGTCATGTAGCTGTCGTAACGGAACTCAGAAAAACGCAGCCACAACAGCTGGTCACGCTGGAAGGCACGCATGTCCTGGTGAATCTTCTTGAACTCGGGCGATTTGGCTTCGTGCTCAGCAAACACTGCCATTGACGCCTTGAAGCCGGCATCCATGATGTCCTTCGAAAATGCCTTGAGTTGTGTCTTTTCGGCAACCAACTTCTTCAAAGCAATCGGGTTGAATGCATCGTACTTGGCCGTCATGTCGCGGGCTGCCACGGCAGTTGCCGCTTCAACGATCGCCTGATTTTCCGGCGACAGTGCCGCAAAGGCCTTGCTATTGATGAAGAACTCCAGCTCGGCGCCACCTTCCCACCAACCGGGATAGTAATAGTAAGGCGCGACCTTGTTGAAGCCGAGCTTCTGATCATCGTAGGGGCCTACGAATTCAGTGGCGTCCAGCGTGCCTTTTTCAAGGGCCTGGTACACGTCACCGCCAGGCATGTTCTGCGGCACCACACCCAGCTTTTGCATGGCCTCGCCGAAGAGTCCGCCGCCCAAGCGCATTTTGAGACCCTGCAGATCCTTGACCGTCTTGATTTCCTTGCGGTACCAGCCGCCCATCTGCGTGCCGGTGTTGCCCGCGCTGCGGCTCTTGATGTTGTACTTGGCGTAAAACTCGTCCATGAGTTTGCGGCCATTGCCGTGCTCCATCCAGGCATCCATCTGGCGCGCGGTCAGGCCAAAGGGAACGGCACAGCCAAAGGCAAAGATGGGGTCTTTGCCGGTGAAATAGTAAGAGGCCGTCTGAGCCATCTCGACCGTGCCATTCTGGATGGCATCCACGACGCCAAACGCCGGCATCAGTTCGCCAGCCGCATGCACGGACACTTCAAACTTGCCGCCGGACAGGGCCTTGACGGTCTTGGCAAACATTTCTGCGCTGCCATAGATCGTGTCAAGCGACTTCGGAAAGCTCGAAGCCAGACGCCAGCGAACATTGGCCCCTTGTGCATGCACGGCCGGCGCAGCACCAACGGCCAGCACGCCGGCAATGCCTGCGTGCTTGATTACGGAACGACGATCCATTTGGTTCACTCCTAGAGTTGTGAATTGAAATTATCGCGATGCGGGTATGCATGGCAATGACCCATTACAGTCAACAGCTATTGTAGGAACATGCGTGACCAGAAATGGCAGGGGTTTCCCCTTGCGTGCATCAATTCACACGCGACTCGTTGGCGCGCAGCCGGCCAGCCGGCCGAGCGGGTCAGGCGACGGCTTTGAGCGCCGGGCGCGCCGGCAGCAGCAGCGGCCCAAAACGCTGGGCAACAGAGGCCTGAATACCGACCGCGTCGAGCCCCTGCAGCGCCAGCAGTTTGGCCGGGTCGCCATGTTCAATGAACTCATCGCGCAGGCCCAGTTGCAGCACAGGCTTGATAACGCCCGCTGCGTGCAGGGCTTCGAGCACCGCACTGCCAGCGCCACCCATGATGGCGCCCTCTTCCACTGTCACCAGCGCGTCATGGCCGGCGGCCACCTGTAGCAGCAACGCCACATCCAGCGGTTTGGCCCAGCGCATGTTGACCACCGTGGCGTTGAGCTTTTCAGCCGCCTGCAACGCCGGGTACAGGAGCGTGCCAAAGGCCAAAATAGCGACACCGCTGCCCATGCGCCGGATTTCACCTTGGCCAAACGGCAAGGGGTCCAAGCCCGCCTGGACGGCTGTACCGGCACCGGCACCGCGCGGATAACGCACGGCTACCGGGCTATTCTGCGAAAACGCAGTGCTGAGCAACTGCCGGCATTCGTTCTCATCGGCCGGACAGGCCACGCTGACGTTGGGAATGCAGCGCAAAAATGGGATGTCATAAGCGCCGGCATGGGTGGCCCCATCGGCCCCCACCAGGCCAGCGCGATCCAGCGCAAAGACCACTGGCAGGTTTTGAATCGCCACGTCGTGGATCAGCTGGTCGTAGCCGCGCTGCAAAAAGGTGGAATAAATCGCCACCACCGGCTTCAAACCCTCACAGGCCAGTCCCGCGGCAAAGGTCACCGCATGCTGCTCGGCAATGCCCACGTCAAAGAAACGCTGCGGAAATCGCTGCTCAAACTCCACCATACCGGAACCCTCGCGCATGGCGGGCGTGATGCCCACCAGCCGCGAATCAAAGGCCGCCATGTCGCACAGCCACTGACCAAACACCTGGGTGAAGGTTTGCTTCGGGCTGGTAGCAGGCGCCTGCAGACCAACCGCCGGGTCAAACTTGCCGGGGCCGTGGTAGGCCACCGGGTCGGCTTCGGCCAGCTTGTAGCCCTGCCCTTTTTTGGTCACCACATGCAAAAACTGCGGACCTTTGAGGTGCTTGATGTTCTCCAGCGTGGGGACCAAGGCGTCGAGGTCATGGCCATCGATCGGGCCGATGTAATTGAAGCCAAATTTCTCGAACAGGGTCGCTGGCACCACCATGCCTTTGGCGCTTTCTTCCAGGCGCTTGGCCAGCTCAAACAGCGGCGGCGCCCCTTTGAGTACGGTCTTGCCCACATTTTTGGCGGCAGCATAAAACTGGCCGCTCATGAGCTTGGCCAGGTGCCTGTTGAGCGCGCCCACCGGTGGGCTGATGCTCATGTCGTTGTCGTTCAGGATGACCAGCAAGTTGCAGTCGGCGACCCCGGCGTTGTTGAGCGCTTCAAACGCCATACCGGCGGTCAGCGCGCCGTCGCCAATCACGGCAATGGCGTGGCGATCTTCACCCTTTATTTTGGCCGCCAGCGCCATGCCCAAAGCGGCTGATATCGACGTGCTGGAATGCGCGGTGCCAAAGTCGTCGTATTCACTCTCACCGCGCTGCGGGAAACCACTCAAACCACCGAACTGACGCAGCGTGGCCATGCGCTCGCGCCGACCGGTCAAAATTTTGTGGGGGTAGGTCTGGTGGCCCACATCCCACACCACCCGGTCATGCGGCGTGTTGAACACATAGTGCAACGCCACTGTCAGCTCAACCGTGCCCAGGTTGGAGCTCAGGTGCCCCCCGGTTTTGGCAACGCTGTCAAGCAAGTAAGCCCGCAACTCGTCGGCCAGCGCGCCCAACTGTGCGCGCGGCACGAGCCGCAGGTCAGCGGGGTCATTGATGGTGTGCAGCAAGGGATACGAATTATGTGACATATGCTCTGTTTTTAATAGCTATTAGCGCTTATTACATAAGGGCCAGGGGCTAATTTACCTAATATTTATTATAATCAACACGATCGGTTGACCAGCCGCTGGGCCAGACCCTGCAGTGCCTGCGTCTCAGGCAAGCCACTGCGGGCCAGCGCCGCCAGCGCCTGGGCCAGCAACTCCTGGGCATAAACGCCAGCACGCTCCAAGCCCAACAGTGACACAAAGGTCGGCTTGTCCTGATCGGCGTCCTTGCCGGCCGTTTTGCCCAGCGTTGCCGAGTCGGCGGTCACATCGAGCATGTCGTCCACCACCTGAAACGCCAGGCCGATCGCGGCGCCATACGACATCAGCGCGTCCTTGGCCTGGCTTGATACATCGCCGCACGCAGCGCCCATCATCACGCTGGCCTGCAACAAGGCACCGGTCTTGAGGCGGTGCATCTGGCGCAACTGGCGCTCCGTGAGTGCCACGCCGACGCTGGCCAGATCAATCGCCTGGCCACCGGCCATGCCAGAGCTGCCTGCCGCGCGCGCCAGCAAACGGCACAGGGCGGCCTGCTGGCGGTCCGGGATGGCGTCATCGTCAGGCGTCAACAACTCAAAGGCCATCGCCTGCAAGGCGTCTCCGGCGAGCAGGGCGCTGGCCTCGCCAAATTTGACGTGCACCGTGGCTTTGCCCCGGCGCAACACATCGTTGTCCATGCACGGCAGGTCGTCATGCACCAGCGAATAGGCGTGAATCAGTTCCACCGCACAGGCGGCGCGCAGTGCCACTTCAGGCGTGCTCGTGGCGTCCGATCGCTCGCCACTGGCCGACTGCGCCGCTTGCGCCGCCGCCAGTACCAGCAAGGGACGCAGACGTTTGCCGCCGTCCAGCACCGCGTAGCGCATGGCGGCAATGAGCTCAGCCGGGGCGCCACCTTCGGCATCAGTGGCGGCATCGGCGCTGACCCAGCGCTCCAGCGCCTGCTCAACGCGCTGCAGATGCGCCGCGCTCCAGACGCCCAGGTCAAAGGTGGCGCGGCCGCTCACTCGGGCGTCCATGATTTAAGCGTGCCTTGATCAAGTACCTTGATCTGGCTTTCAACCGCTTCCAGCCGGTCCCGGCAAAACTTGAGCAACTCGGCGCCGCGCTGGTACTGGCTCAACAGCTGGTCCAGCGGCAATTCGCCCGACTCCAGCCGGGCCACCAGCTGCTCCAGTTCTTGCTGGGCGGCCTCAAAACTGGCCGGGGCACTTGAAACGGGTTTGGGAGTCGACGCCATGAGGTCAGGGTAATTTCGTAGATAAAACGACCGATTTTAGGCGTTTGGCCGTTGTGGGGGCTTCCCATGCCGACAAAACCGCTCAGACAAGACTCTAAAACCGCGCTGAGCGGTCCGGCCATGGCCGGTCAAAAATTGCTCGGCAGGTACAATTTGTATTCTCAACCGGCCCTTGCCGGTTTATTTTTACCGCGCTTTGGCGCATCTCCCTGTGGGGAGTCTTTAGGTCCGACGGATGTCTGATTTAAGTCTTCAACTGCAGCAGGCCACCGGCCAACTACCAGTTTCAAGCTACTTTGACGAAGCGCTGTACCAGCGCGAACTGCAAACCTTGTTCCAGCCGGGCCCACGCTATGTCGGGCACCGGCTGAGTGTGCCCGAGGTGGGCGACTATGCCACGCTGGCGCACGAGGGGCAGGGGCGTGCCCTGATCCACACGCCGCAAGGCATTGAGCTCATTTCCAACGTCTGCCGACATCGGCAGGCCGTGATGCTGCAAGGGCGCGGTTCGGTGGACGTGACGCATCCGGGTGCAGCCGCCGGCAACATCGTGTGTCCCTTGCACCGTTGGACCTACAGCGCCAGCGGCGCACAACCGGCCGGCACGTTGCTGGGCGCGCCGCACTTCCCGCACGACCCGTGCCTGAACCTGAACAACTACCCGCTCAAAGAATGGAACGGTCTGCTGTTTGAAGACAACGGCCGCGACATTGCTGCCGACCTGGCCGGCATGGGCCCGCGCGCCGACCTGGACTTCGCGGGTTTTGTGCTCGACAAAGTGGAGTTGCACGAGTGCAACTACAACTGGAAAACCTTCATCGAGGTCTATCTGGAGGACTACCACGTTGGCCCGTTCCACCCCGGTCTGGGTGGTTTTGTCACCTGCGATGACTTGCGCTGGGAGTTCAAGGAAAACTACTCGGTGCAGACCGTCGGCCTGGGCGCCGGCGTGACCACCCCGCGCAGCAAGGCCGGCAGCCCGGTCTACCAGCGCTGGCAAGATGCCCTCAACGCCTACCGCAACGGCGCGCTGCCCAAACAAGGCGCGATCTGGCTCACCTACTACCCGCACATCATGGTCGAGTGGTATCCGCATGTGCTGACGGTCTCGACCCTGCACCCGATGGGGGTCGGCAAGACCCTGAACAAGGTCGAGTTCTATTACCCGGAAGAAATCCAGGCCTTTGAGCGCGAGTTTGTCGAGGCGCAGCAGGCCGCCTACATGGAAACCTGCCTGGAAGACGACGAGATTGGCGAACGCATGGACGCTGGCCGGCGGGCCCTGATGCAGCGCGGCGACAACGAGGTTGGTCCGTACCAGAGCCCGATGGAAGACGGCATGCAGCAGTTCCACGACTGGTACCGGCGTCGCATGAGCGCTCAGCCTGATTAGATAGTTACTATTATTTTTATAGCTACTTGCGCCCATTACACGGGGGCTAGAGCCCTATTTTAAAACATCACGCTATGCAAGCACTCTGGATGATTTGGGGGTCGTTCTTTTTTGCCACCATGGCGGTGGGCATCAAGATCGCATCAAATGACTTCAACCTGTTTGAACTGGTGTTTTACCGCGGCGTCGTGAGCGTAGTTTTCATGGCGCTGGTGATGCGGGCGCGTGGCACGCCACTGCGCACGCCGGTACCGATGATGCACGCCTGGCGCAGCTTCATTGGGGTGTTGTCGCTGGGCGCCTGGTTTTATGCCATCGCGCACCTGCCGCTGGCCACCGCCATGACGCTCAACTACATGAGCGGGGTCTGGGTAGCGGCGTTCATTGTGGGTGGCGCACTGCTGTACGGCCAGGCGCAGCGCCAGGGGTCTCTCATGGCGACCGTGCTGTTGGGATTCGTCGGCGTCGTGATGATGCTCAGGCCCACGCTGGATCAAAACCAGTTGTTTGCCGGCTTGATTGGCCTGCTCTCGGGGCTCGGTGCTGCGCTGGCTTACATGCAAGTCACGGCGCTCGGCAAAATCGGCGAACCGGAGGGGCGCACGGTGTTCTATTTTTCCCTCGGCTCGGCCCTGGTGGGCCTGGTCGGCATCGCCTTCACAGGACTGACCCCCTGGACGGCGGTGCGTTGGCAAAGCACCATCTGGCTGATCCCGATTGGCGTGCTCGGTGCCCTGGGCCAGTGGTGCATGACACGCGCTTACAGCCGCGGCTCGACGCTGCTGGTGGCGAATTTGCAGTATTCCGGCATTGTGTTCGGCGCCTTCTACAGCCTGGTGCTGTTTGGTGACCAGATCCCGTTGTTGGGCTGGGCCGGCATGGGCGTGATCGTGGCCAGCGGCCTGCTCGCCACCATGCTGCGTACCCGGACTCTGCCCAACACACCGGCCGAAGAACATTGAAACCTTGCGGGACAGACCGCAGCCACACGAAGTGGGCCAGCTCTGTCCCCAACCAAATTGAAATCTTGTGGGACAGACCGCCGTTACACGAAGTGAACAAGCTCTGTCCCCAACTATTTAGGATTGACCCATGTACCAGACCCTGATCTCCGTCCCCCAACTGCAGACCTTGCTGGCCAGCGGACAGCCGGCGATGGTGTTTGACTGCAGCTTTGAGCTGATGCAGCCTGAGGCGGGCGATGCCCAGTACAGCCAGGCGCACATCCCGGGTGCCGTGCGCGCTGACCTGGACCGGCACTTGAGTGCCAAGGGCGCAGCGGACGCGGCCTCGGGCGGGCGCCATCCGCTGCCCTCACGTGAAAGCTTTGCCGCCTGGCTCGGCAGCATCGGCTTTGACAACGGCATGCAGGCCGTGGTCTACGACCGCCAGGGCGTCAATTACTGCGGGCGCTTGTGGTGGCTGCTGAAATGGGTAGGGCAGGACAACGTGGCGGTGCTCGATGGCGGCTGGCAGGCGTGGCAAGCCAGTGGCGGCGGCGCGCAGAGCGGCCCCTGCGAGCGGTCCGAGGCCAAAACACTTAGATCAAATTACGCCCCAGCCCCCGCCAACACCACGTTAGTAACTACCGAAACAGTAGCAAAACAATTGGGACGACCGACGCAAACCGTCATCGATGCGCGCGGCGCACCGCGCTTTCGCGGTGAAGTCGAGCCGCTCGACCCGGTGGCCGGCCACATCCCCGGCGCCCTGAACCGGCCCTTCAGCCTCAACCTGGACGCCAACGGGCACTTCAAGCGGGCAGATCAGCTGCGTGCCGAGTTTGAAGCCCTGCTCGCCGGTCGCGACCCGGCGACGGTGGTGCACCACTGTGGCAGCGGCGTGAGCGCCGTGCCCAACCTCCTTGCGATGGAAGTCGCGGGGCTGGGCCGCAGCGCGCTCTATGCGGGCAGCTGGAGCGAATGGTGCAGTGACCCGGCGCGGCCTTGCGCCCAGGGTTGACCCAGGATCACGCGTTGCACGGCGCCTGACGGCCCGCACGCACAGTGCACCGCCGACGCGCTAGCACCGGGAGCGGTCCTTGCACGCACCGTGCAACTCTGGGGTCGGCGTGCGCGCCATGTCTGAATCGGAGACTAAATTTATTTCCATTTGATACTTCGCATGGCGCAGTGACGCAACGGTCGGAAAATCTGGCGGTCGCTGTGACCCTCGATGAAACCCTCTCCCGCCCCTTCAAAACTCCTGTGGCTGGCTTTGCTCGCCCTGATATTGGTGTTGACGTCTGAAACAGCGGCCTGGTGGTGGGACAGCCAAATTCGCGGCGCCACGTCCCCGCATGGCCTGAGTTGGCTTGGGCTGGTCGCCGGGTTGTTCGCCTTGGGCGTCGCTGCCTGGCTGTGGCTTGCCCTCGCGCGGGCCAGGCATGCAACACGACAGGTCAGCCAATTGCTGGCCTCCAGCCTGGACACGCTGGACGTCGGACTGGAAATCTGGGACGAGCGTGATCGCATCGTGCTGTACAACAAGAAGATCAACAAAATTTACCCTAAATTTCATACGCCGGCAGACATCGGACAAAGCTTCGAGGCCCTGATCCGCGCCAAGCTGAAACGACAGGCGATACCGGCGGCCATCGGGCGTGAGCAAGCGTGGCTGGCGCAGCGCCTGGCATCGCGTGGGACGCACCAGGCGCACGAGTTGAAAGAGCTGGGGGACAACCGCTGGGTCGATTACTGCGAAACCCGCACGCCCGAAGGCTACTTGGTGGCCGCGTGGGTCGATGTCACCGAACTGGTGCGCAGAGAAAAGGTACTGGAGGCCAGCAACCAGCGCTTGTCCCAGCAGACCCATATGGATGAGTTGACCAGCCTGGCCAATCGCCGGCGTTTTTACCAGGCCCTGACCAACGAATGGCAGCGCGCCGCTCGCAGCGCGCTGCCATTGAGCCTCTTGATGGTGGATATTGATCACTTCAAGAATTACAACGACAACTATGGACACCTGGCCGGCGATGAATGCCTGCGGCGGGTGGCCAGCGTGCTGAGCCGGTGCGTGCGACGCGCCGGCGAGCTGGTCGCGCGCTATGGCGGTGAGGAGTTTGTGCTGTTGCTGCCCGGCGCCGACAGGGCCCATGCGTGCGAGGTGGCCCAAATGTGCCTGGACCTGATGCACGAGGAGGCCGTGGCGCATGCCGCCTCGCCCACGGCGGCGCAACTGACCTTGAGCATTGGCGTGGCATGCGCGCTGCCCAACGCCCTGCTGGACGACCCCACCAGCTTGGTCAATGCCGCCGACGCCGCCATGTACCGTGCCAAGTCCAGCGGACGGGCGCACTTTGAGGTCGCCGGCCAGTCCGACTGGGAGATCGACAAGGATACCCCTCGAACCCGGCCATCCCCCTTGAGCTGACAGCGGCATAAGCTCATAGCCCAAAGTAGGCATGATTCACAGACAATCAGCCGATGGGCATTGGCAACTTCATCAAGATCATTGGGCGTGGCAAGGACGGCGCGCGCGCACTCACGCGTGAGCAGGCGGCAGATCTGTTTGGCCAGGTGCTCGACGGAGCCGTCACCGAGCTGGAAATTGGCGCGTTTTGCCTGGCCATGCGCATCAAGGGCGAAACGCCGCAGGAGATGGCGGGCTTTCTGGACGCCACCGCCGCCCGGCTGCAGCCAATTCCCAGCCACGGCCGCACGGTCGTGGTGCTGCCGAGCTACAACGGTGCGCGCAAGCTGCCGGTGCTCACGCCCTTGCTGGCGCTGCTGCTGGCACGCGAGGGCCTGCCCGTGGTGATGCACGGTGCCAGCACCGAGAGCACCCGGGTTTCAGCACAAAATGTACTCGCAGCCCTTGCGGTGCCTACAAAAGAAGCTATTGATTCAATAGCAGATGGCGAATTGCAGTTTATCCCGACCGCGCTCTTGTGCCCCGGCCTGCAGCGCCTGCTGGACGTGCGCCGCGTCGTGGGCTTGCGCAACCCGGCGCACAGTCTGGTCAAGCTGATGAACCCCTGCGACGGCCCGGCGCTGATCGTCAGCAGCTACACCCATCCCGAGTACGCAGCGGCCATGACAGCCACGTTTCAACTGGTGCAGGCCCAGGCCCTGCTGCTGCGCGGCACCGAGGGCGAGCCGGTCGCCGACCCCCGGCGCACACCGGCCATGGACGCCATCGCCCGCGGCCAGGTCACGCGGGTGCAAGAGGCGCAAGGCGGCACACTGGCCAGCGTTCCCGGCCTGCCAGCGCCTGACGTGGCCAGCACTGCCGCATGGATACAAGCGGTGCTGGACGGTGAGCAACCGGTGCCAACGCCGATCGCCCTGCAGGTGGCACACATCGTGCGTCTAGTGGAAGCAACGAGGACGACTGCATGACACACACCCCAACGCCGCCACCCAGCCCTGGCAAGCCCGACTTGCCAACCCACAGCGACCATCAACTGTCGGCAACCGACTTCAGCGCCCTGTCGGGTGCGGGCCGCTGCACGCTGGTCGGCGCTGGCCCGGGCGATCCCGAGTTGCTGACCGTCAAGGCTTTGAAAGCGATTCAGGCCGCCACCTTGCTGCTGGTGGATGACCTGGTGAGCGACGCGATCGTGGCGCTGGCCACACCGGGCGCCCGCGTCGTGCACGTCGGCAAACGCGGGGGTTGCCAGTCCACGCCGCAGGCCTTTATTGAAAAACTCACGATCATGGCGGTGCGCGAGGGCGAAACCGTGGTGCGCCTCAAGGGCGGCGACCCGTTTGTCTTTGGCCGTGGCGGCGAAGAGATGGAGCACCTGCAGGCCGCAGGCGTCCGGGTTGACGTCGTCAACGGCATCACGGCCGGTCTGGCCGCCGCGACCTCGCTGGGTGTGCCGCTGACCCACCGCGAACATGCACACGGCGTGGTGTTCATCACCGGGCACGCCAAGCCGGGTGACAGCGGCACCGACTGGCGCGCGCTCGCCGCCACGGCGCACAGCGCCCGCCTGACCCTGGTCATTTACATGGGCGTCAGCGGTGCCCGGCGCATTCAGGACGAGTTGCTCAGCGGCCTGCCCGCCCAAACGCCCGTGGCCGTGATCCAGAACGCCAGTTTGCCCGGCCAGCGCCAAGCCGTCTGCACCCTGGGCGAACTGCAGTGCACCCTTGAGCGGGAAGATCTGGCAAGTCCCAGCGTGATTGTGGTGGGCGACGTGCTGCAGGGGCTGCTGGCACTGCAGCAGCCGCTGTCACAACAGTCTTTGCGGGCTTGACCCGGGAAGCCACGGCGGGCAGCTCACCGCACCCGACCCTGGGCGGCGCCTACACTGCGGCCCATGCAAAATTTTGACGTCGTGGTGGTGGGCGCTGGCGCCGCAGGCCTGTTCTGTGCTGGCGTGGCGGGCCAACTGGGCCTCAAGGTGCTGGTGATCGACCACAGTGACAAAGTCGCCGAAAAAATCCGCATCTCCGGCGGTGGACGCTGCAACTTCACCAACCGCGACACCACCCCAGCCAACTTTCTGAGCAACAACCCGAATTTTTGCCGCTCGGCCCTCTCAAGCTACACGCCACGCCAGTTCACCGACTTGCTGCAGCGCCATGGCATCGCCTTCCATGAAAAGCACAAGGGACAGCTGTTTTGCGACCGGTCGTCCGAGGACATCATCCAGATGTTGCTGGCCGAGTGCGACGCCGGTCACGTCACGCGCTGGCAGCCCTGCAGTTTAAAAAATATAGTGTTTTCAGCCTCTAGCCCTGATGCATCAAGCATAAGTAGCTATGAAATAGAGAGTGACCGGGGCACCATCCGGTGTGCTGCGGTCGTCATCGCCACCGGCGGCCTGTCGATTCCCAAAATTGGCGCCACCGATCTGGGCTACCGCATCGCCCGCCAGTTTGGTCTGCGCCTGATCGAGCCGCGTCCCGCCCTGGTGCCGCTGACTTTTGACGGTGAAGCCTGGGCCCCCTACGCCGCCCTGTCCGGCCTGTCGCTGCCGGTACAAATAGAAACTGGCAGCAAGAAAACAAAAATCAGTTTCCTGGAAGACCTGTTGTTCACGCACCGCGGCCTGAGCGGTCCGGCCGTGCTTCAGATTTCGAGCTACTGGCAGACTGGCATGCCGATCCGGATCAACCTGGCACCCGGCACCGAGGTGCTGCAGGCGCTCATGCACGCCAAGGCCAGCTCGCGCAAACTGATCGCCAATGAGCTGGCCCATCTGGTGCCCTCGCGTCTGGCCGACGCCTGGGTGCAAGCGGGCGCCAGCGCCGGCCACGACGGGCAACGTCCGATCAACGAGGCCAGCGACAAGGCGCTGGCAGCCCTGGCCGAGCGCCTCACACGCTGGGAACTCACCCCGACCGGCACCGAAGCCTATAAAAAGGCCGAGGTCACCGCAGGCGGCGTGGACACCCGGGATTTGTCCTCGCAAACGATGGAGTCGAAGCAACCCGGCCTGTATTTCATCGGCGAAGTGGTGGACGTGACCGGCTGGCTGGGCGGCTACAACTTCCAGTGGGCCTGGGCCAGCGCCTTTGCCTGCGCGCAAGGTCTGGCCGCCAAGCTGCTGGAACATTGACACAGATCAACCAACTTCCTTGAAGCAGTACGGTAAATGCTTCTTTCTTTGAGACTATGCAACAAACGGTAACAATTTAACGATCCATCCCCTGGGCAGAACACCTGATGCGCAACAACCAACCCGTCACGCAACGCGAGTACATCCTGCGCGACAACCAGTCGCCGATTTCACGCACCGACGCCAAGGGCCGCATCACCTTTGTCAATGCCGACTTTTGCGAGGCCAGTGGCTTCACTGAAGACGAGCTGATCGGAAAGGCGCACAACCTGGTGCGCCACCCCGACATGCCCGAAGAAGCCTTTGCCGACATGTGGCGCGACCTGCCCACCGGCAAGACCTGGACCGGTTTGGTGAAAAACCGCTGCAAGAACGGCGATTTCTACTGGGTACTGGCCAATGTGTCCCCGATGTGGCAGAACGGCCAGATTGTCGGCTACGCCTCGGTGCGCATGAAGCCCGAGCGCGAGAGCCTGCCGCCGGTCGATGCCATCTACCGCCGTTTTCGCAACGGCCAGGCCAAAGGTTTGCGCATTGAGCACGGGCAAGTGGTGCGCAGCAGCTGGCCGGGTCAAATTGACCGTCTGCTGCACCCCGGCATTCGGGGCCGCCTGACGCTGCTGATGCTGCTGGCCGTCACCATCATTTGCGTCGTCGGCGCGCTTGGCATCGCGAACGTGCGTACGACCGACGAGAGCCTGCAAATTGTGCTCGCGATGTTGGCGGGCACGACAACCATGCTGGTGATCGGTTGGCGCTTGCAGCGCGGCATCACCGGCCCGATCAACGAGGCTGTGGCGATCGCCAAGCAAATTGCCGCCGGCTTCCTGGCCAACAAGATCGACCGTGCGGGCAGCGACGAAGTCGGTCAGTTGATGAACGCGCTGTACGCCATGCAAAAGGCGCTGGCCTCCATGGCCGAGACCATTCTCGTGAGCGCGCAGGCGGTCAGCGCTGAAGCGCAGGAAATCAGCCAAAGCAACGAAGCCCTGGCCGGGCGCACCGAGCAGCAGGCTTCTTCCTTGCAGGAAACAGCGTCCAACATGGAAGAAGTGTCAGTCACCGTCAAGAATAGCGTCGACAACGCCAGAACCGCCAACCAGCTGGTGCAGGACGCCGGCACCGTGGTCTCCCACGGCGGCACCGCCATTGGCAAGGTGGTCGGCACCATGGACACGATCGCCAGCAGTTCGCGCCGGATCACCGACATCATTGGCGTCATCGACGGCATCGCGTTCCAGACCAATATTCTGGCGCTCAATGCGGCCGTCGAGGCGGCAAGGGCCGGTGAGCAGGGCCGCGGTTTTGCGGTGGTCGCCAGCGAGGTGCGCTTGCTGGCCGGGCGCAGCGCGGCGGCGGCCAAGGAAATCAAAGGCCTGATCGAGGACTCGGTCCATCAGGTCGAAAACGGTCTGTCCCAGGTGACCGACGCACGCCACACCATCGACTCGTCGATTGAGGCGGTGCACCGGGTGGCGGCCTTGATGGCTGATATCCTGAATGCCTCGGGCGAGCAAGGGATCGCCATCAACCGGGTGGCACAGTTGGTCGTGCAGATTGACGAGGCCACCCAGCAAAACGTGCCGATGGCTGAGAGCGCCGCAACCTCGGCACGCAGCCTGCAAGAGCAGGGCCGCGGCCTGGTGCGCACCGCCGGGGTTTTCCGCTTGCGCTGAAGACTGCTGCGCCGGGCTTGAAATCGCTCGCAACCCCGCTATAATCCTAGGCTTTGCTGGCAAACCCCCGCTGCCTGATCAACTTTAAAGCGGGGAACAAACGCACGACAACCGTCAAATGGCCCGATCTCCTTTGGCGCACGTCTGCATATTTTGGACAACTTCATTTAATGACAACCATCCGTGTAAAAGAGAACGAACCCTTTGACGTAGCGCTGCGTCGCTTCAAGCGCACCATTGAAAAACTCGGCCTTTTGACTGACTTGCGTGCTCGCGAGTTCTACGAAAAGCCCACCGCCGAGCGCAAGCGCAAGAAGGCAGCCGCCGTCAAACGCAACTACAAGCGCATTCGCGCCATGCAGTTGCCCAAGAAGATGTATTAAGCCAATACATTTTCAAATAAGGCTCGCCGGGGACGCTCAGGCGGGCTTTTTTTTGTGTTTTTTTTGGCATTGATTAAAGTCCTGTTTCGTTTCCAATTCGGTGCGAGACTAGGCGGACCATCGCAGACAGTGCTTTAGCACGGCAAGATGGGGCAACAACGTATCGAATCGAATTGGAGACGAAACCATGACACTCAAAGACCAAATCACCGAAGACATGAAAAACGCCATGCGCGCGCATGACAGCGAACGCTTGGGCACCATCCGTCTGCTGCTCGCAGCCTGCAAGCAAAAGGAAGTCGATGAACGCATCGTGCTCGATGACGCCGCCGTCATTGCCATCGTCGACAAGCTGATCAAGCAGCGCAACGATTCGGTGACTGCCTTTACTCAGGCCAAGCGCATGGACCTGGCTGACAAGGAAGCGGCCGAGATCAAGGTGCTGCAAGCCTACCTGCCCCAGCGTCTTTCGCTTGAGGAAGTGACGGCTGCAGTGCAGGCGATCGTCGCCCAGTTGGGTGCCACCGGCCCCGGCGACATGGGCAAGGTCATGGGTGCTGTCAAAGCGCAACTGGCCGGCAAGGCCGACATGGGACAAGTGTCTACGGCTGTCAAAGCCGCGCTGGCCGGCTAATTGCCCGGGCTGGCACTTCAGCTTCCTGCCAGCTTCATCCGGTTCACCAGCACGGAACCGATGGTTTTGGCGCCGTAGTTGTAGGTGTCCGCGCCCACGGCAGTGATGCCTTTGAGCATGGTTTTCATGTTGCCCGCGATGGTGATCTCGTGCACCGGATAGGCAATGCGGCCTTTTTCGACCCAGAAGCCACTGGCGCCGCGGGAATAGTCACCGGTCACATAGTTCACGCCACTGCCCATCAACTCGGTCACAAACAAGCCGGTGCCGAGCTTTTCAAGCATCGCCTCCAGATCATCCCCGGGGCGGGTCAGGCGCGAGGTCAAGCTCAGGTTGTGCGAGCCGCCTGCATTGCCGGTGGTCTTCATGCCGAGCTTACGGGCCGAATAGCTGCCCAGAAAATAACCCTGCACCCGCCCGGCTTCCACCACTTGGCGCGCCTTGACGCGTACGCCCTCGTCATCAAAGGGCGAGCTGCCTTTGCCACGTTTGACAAACGGGTCTTCCATGATGTCAATGTGTTTGGGCAGCACCTGCTTGCCCAGCGAGTCGAGCAAATAAGAACTCTTGCGGTAAAGCGCGCCGCCGCTGAT
Source organism: Rhodoferax sp. (assembly GCF_010365055.1). Lineage (GTDB taxonomy): Bacteria > Pseudomonadota > Gammaproteobacteria > Burkholderiales > Burkholderiaceae_C > Rhodoferax. Next base: position 26,517 of record NZ_JAAFHA010000002.1, on the reverse strand, counting down.
GGCCTGGACAAAGCTGCCCAGCAGGCCGGCGGCCAGCGGTGACTCGAACAGGACCGGGCACTCGGTGGTGGCAATCTTGCGTGAATTCAAACGACTCAAAGCCCGCTCGGCGGCGTAGCGACCCACGTCCTCGGGCGAGGCCAGCTCGTCGGCATCGCGCTGCGAGCTGTACCAGGCATCGCGCTGCATGCCGCTGCCCTTGCCCGCTATCGGCGACACCGACAGCGAGTGGCGCGAACTGGCATAGCCGCCTCGAAAACCGTGGGTGTGCGCGCTGAAAAAATGCGATTGCTGCGCCGACACCGCGGCGCCCTCGCTGTTGGTGATGCGCCTGTCGGTCTTTAGCGCTTGCGCCTCGCAGGCCATGGCGATTGCGGCTGCCTGCTCACTGCTGATCACCCAAGGGAAGAACAAATCCAGGTCGGTGCGCTGCTCCGAAGGCTCGGCAATGTCTTGCGCATCGGGCAAGGCGGCAAACGGGTCTTCGGCCGTGAAACGCGCAATGTCGTACGCGGCCTGCACGGTTTGTTCGATCGCGGCTTGCGAGAAGTCAGAGGTGCTGGCGTTGCCCCGGCGCTGCCCCGCATAGACCGTGACGCCAAGCGATTTGTCGCGGTTGCGCTCCACGTTTTCAAGCTCGCCTTTGCGCACCGACACGCTCAGGCCGCAGCCTTCCGACGCTTCGGCGCCTGCGTCAGTGGCGCCGAGCTTCTTGGCGTGTGCCAGGGCGCTGTCGACCAGGCCTTCAAAAAAAGGACGGCTGTAGCTGAATCCCCTGTCAGGATTGAGTTGAGCGGGGGCGGCTGTCTGGGTGGTGTTGGGTTTCTTCATACGGACGGCTATGATACTTGGCTATGTCACGTAAACTAAAAAAAGGCTATTTCGTTCGCGGTGAGTTTGTCGCCGAAGGCAGCGAACGCGACCTCGAACTCAAGCGCGAACTCAAGGGCACCGACGATCAGAGCCGCACCGACCTCAAACGCGAAAGCCTTGAACTGCAAAAAGTCGGTGAAGACCTGCTGACGTTGCGTGCGGACCTGATGGCGCGGCTCGATTTGTCCGAAAAGCTCAAGGACGCGGTGGTCGAGGCCAAACGCATCACCAACTTTGAGGGCAAGCGCCGCCAGATGCAGTACATCGGCAAGATGATGCGCCGGCTCGACCCAGCCACGCTGGAGACGGTGCGCACCACCTTGCATGAGCAAGACAACGGTTCTGCCCAGGACAATCTCGTGCTGCACCTGGCCGAGACCTGGCGCGACCGGCTGGTGGCCGACGAGGACGCCTTTGGCGAGTGGATCAACCAATACCCCGGCACCGACAGCCAGCAACTGCGCGCCCTCGCCCGCCAGGCGCGCAAGGACGCCAAACCCGAGAAGCCCGGTGAGGCCCTGCGCCACGGCCGCGCCTACCGCGATATTTTTCTGATCGTGCGCGAGCAGCTCGGCCGGCCCCAGGAATCGGCATGAACGCGGCAGCTTCTTCGCCCTATGACGTCATCAAGATCGGCATCGTCTCCATCAGCGACCGCGCCAGCGGCGGTGTTTATGTCGACAAAGGCCTGCCCGCACTGCAAGACTGGTTGACCCGCGCCTTGAAGAACCCGCTGCAATTTGAGCCGCGCCTGATTCCTGATGAAGAAGCCACCATCAGCGCCACGCTGATTGAATTGGTGGATGCCGGCTGCGCCTTGGTATTGACCACCGGCGGCACCGGCCCGGCACTGCGCGACGTCACGCCCGAGGCAACGCTGGCCGTGGCGCACAAAGAAATGCCGGGCTTTGGCGAACAAATGCGCCAAATCAGCCTGCGTTTTGTGCCAACGGCCATTTTGTCGCGGCAAGTGGCGGTGATTCGCAAGCAAACCCTGATCATCAACCTGCCGGGTCAACCCAAGGCAATTGCGGAAACACTCGAAGGTCTGCGCGGCAGCGATGGCGCGCTTTTGATGGCCGGCATTTTTGCGGCTGTGCCCTATTGCATCGACCTGATTGGCGGGCCGTACCTGGAGACCGATGCAGCCGTGTGCCAGGCCTTTAGGCCCAAGGCAGCGATTCGCACATTTTCTTGATAAAAAAGCCTTCTAGCCCCCGTATATATTGCGCAGATAGCTATTTAATAAATAGCAGATAGAGTCTACTTGCCGACCAGCTGATTGAGTTTTTCCGCCTCAAAATGTTCGCTGACCGCAGCGTCGCCCGGCACCACACTGGCGTCATGGCGCTGCGCGCTCAGTTGCTCGATCGCCTTCCACAGCATTGAAATTTGATGCTCCTGCGTGGACGCGTTGTCGATCAGGCCGCGCATGGCCTGGCTCAAGGGATCGTCATTTTGCGTGACACCGTAAGCTGAAAAACCCATCTTGGAGGCGATCTCTTCACGCTTGACGTCGAGCTCGGCCTGAATGATGCGCGCCGGGTTGCCCACAGCCGTCGCACCCGCCGGCACCGGCTTGGTCACCACCGCGTTCGACCCCACTTTGGCGCCATCGCCGACCGTGAAGCCGCCCAGCACTTGCGCACCCGCGCCGACCACCACATTGCGCCCCAGCGTAGGATGGCGCTTGACGCCCTTGTAAAGCGAGGTGCCGCCCAGCGTGACGCCCTGGTAGATGGTGCAACCGTCGCCGATCTCGGCGGTCTCGCCCACCACCACGCCCATCGCGTGGTCAAAAAACACGCGCTCGCCAATCTTGGCGCCGGGGTGGATTTCAATGCCGGTCAAAAAGCGCGCGATGTGGGAGGTGAAGCGACCCAGCCACTTGAGTCCGTGTTGCCAGCACCAGTGCGCCAGCCGATGCAAAACCACGGCGTGCAAGCCCGGGTAGCAGGTGAGCACCTCCCAAGCGGTGCGCGCGGCCGGGTCGCGTTCAAGAATGCATTGAATGTCGGAGCGAAGTCGGGAAAACATGCCTCAAGTCTAGCCTTGGACGCAAGCCGTCGCAGGCGCCAGGGCGTCGGGCCGCGCCGCGTTCTGCAATATCGCTTTGGCAATGCCGCGCAGAATGTGAACCTCTTCCTGCGTGACACCGGCCCGGTTGAACAACTGATTGAGCCGCGGCATCAATTTTTTGGGCGCTTGCGGGTCCAGAAAGCCAATGGCCTGCAGCGACTGCTCCAGATGCCCGAGCATGCCCGCCACTTGGGCCGCGTCGGCCAGCACCGGCTCAAGGGTCGCCGCTTGAACCGCAAATGCACCCAAAGCCAGCCGCCATTCGTAGGCAATCACCTGCACCGCCGCCCCCAGATTGAGCGAACCAAATTGGGGGTCGCTCGGAATGCTCAGTGCCACGTGGCAGCGGTAGACATCTTCATTGCGCATGCCAAAGCGCTCGCAGCCAAACAGGAAGCCCATGCCACGCTGTGGCGGCGCGCCAGCGGATGCTTGATCAGTTTCAGCCGTGGCCGGCAGAATTTTATTCTTACAAGCTAAATCAGCCTCTAGCCCGCGTGCACTATGCGTGAGCAGCTCTTTTTTTATGAGTGATTCAAAATGCTCGCGCGGCGTCACCGTGGGCGGGCCAAAGTCACGTGGGGTCATGGCCGTGGCACACAAATGCGTCATGCCGTCCAGTGCCTCATCGAGCGTGGCCACGATGCGGGCGTTTTTCAATACATCCAGGGCGCCACTGGCGCGTTGAATGGTTTCTTCACGGTTGAGCACATTGGCCCAGCGCGGGGCCACCAGCACCATGTCAGAAAAACCCATGGTTTTCATGGCGCGGGCAGCAGCCCCGACATTGCCGGCGTGACTGGTGTTGATCAGGATGAAACGTGTTTGCATGGACTCGAAGGAAAGCAATGGACTGGGACGGCTAAAATCGCACTATTGTCGCCGCCCGCATCGCCGGGCAGCGCGCCCGTTCTTAAGTCATGCGGGCAGCGCTTGAGCTCTGTCCCACAAACATCAAACAATCTATATGGCCTCCCCCAATCTGCATCCCATGATCAATGTGGCCGTCAAGGCCGCCCGCGCCGCCGGCTCCATCATCAACCGCGCGGCGCTTGACGTCGAAGCCCTTCGCATCTCGCAAAAACAGGTGAACGACTTCGTCACCGACGTGGATCAGGCAGCGGAGGCGGCCATTATTGAAATCCTGCTCACCGCCTACCCGGGCCACGGCATCTGGGCCGAAGAATCAGGCCGCGAGCACGGCGCCAAAGATTCCGAATTCGTCTGGATCATCGACCCGTTGGACGGCACCACCAATTTCATCCACGGCTTTCCGGTCTATTGCGTCAGCATCGCGTTGGCGGTTAAGGGCAAGGTCGAGCAGGCCGTCATTTACGACCCCAGCCGCAACGACCTCTTTACGGCCACCAAGGGACGCGGCGCCTACCTGAACGACCGGCGCCTGCGTGTTTCCAAACGCATCCGCCTGCAGGAATGCCTGATCTCCACCGGCTTTCCGTTTCGCCCCGGTGATGATTTTCCGAGCTACCTGCGCATGATGACTGACCTCATGCCGCGCTGCGCCGGCCTGCGCCGCCCCGGTGCGGCGGCGCTGGACCTGGCCTATGTGGCGGCCGGTTACACCGACGGTTTTTTCGAGTCCGGCTTGCAGCCCTGGGACGTGGCAGCGGGCTCCTTGATGGTGACCGAGGCCGGCGGCCTGGTCGGCAATTTCACCGGTGAGCCCGACTTTCTGGAGCACAGCGAATGCATGGCGGGCAACCCGAAGGTCTACGGCCAGCTCGTGGGCATCCTGGGCAAGTACAGCAAATTTGCCAGCGCTGGCGAAAAAGCGGCGCTGCGCCAAAGCAATGCGAGTGCTCCCAGCGCCCCAGAGACCCCAGATGCAGGGGATGCGAACGACACTCCGTCGGCATCAACTGACGCACCGTTTTAAACCTGCGCCCGGGTGCGATTCAAAGTGATGTGGCACGCTGAAGAAATCAAGGCCTCACGTCAAACCCGGCTTTGCGTATTAAACCCGGCCCGGCGACTGGGCCATGCGCATGCGGTTTTGGGGTGAAAACACACGCGAAATTGAAGCTGGGGTATGCAAGCGCTTGTCGTCGCGCGCCTTTCACCCCAAAGCCCGGTCGCATAGCCCAATCACCGTGCCTGACGCCGTCGAAGTCAGAATTTCTGCAGTGAAAGGCTCACACCAATACGCGCCATCTTCAACGCAGGCAGCTTGTGACTTCCCCTTGCCAGCGTACCAAAACGCTCGCAGACTCAGTCGGGTGATACGCTTTGCGGAGGTAAAGGAGGAGAACGCGAAGCGGGCGGGGGACACGTAGCAAAGCGTATCGCCCGGCTGATTCACCCACCAACGTAATGTCTGCCCCGATCCAATAGACGCACCTGAGTGCTTCGGAAATGAACCCTTGATCTGAAGCCCACATCACTCACTTTGAATCGCACCCCCTGCGCCCTAGCGCTAAGGGCCCGGCAGCCGCAACTGCTCAACCGGCACCGGCTTGCCAAACAGATAGCCCTGAAACCGGATGCAGCCGTGCTGCAGCAAGAAATCACGCTGGCCCACCGTCTCCACCCCCTCGGCCACCACGCCCAGCCCCAGGCTTTGCCCCAGCGCCAGCACGGTGCGCGCAATGGCGGCGTCGTTCGGGTCAGTCAACACGTCACGCACAAAGGACTGGTCAATCTTGAGCTGCTGCAGCGGCAGCAGCTTGAGGTACGACAGCGAGGAATAGCCGGTGCCAAAGTCATCGAGCGAAAAGCGCACACCGGCGTCGCGCAGTTCGGTCATCTTGGCGATGGCGTCCTGGGTGTCGGTCAGCAGCAAGCTCTCGGTCAGCTCCAGTTTGAGGCGTTGCGGGTTGGCGCCGCTCTGCTGCAACAGGGCCAGTACCTGCCGCACAAACTCCGGCTGACGGAACTGGCGCGCACTCACATTGACGGCAATGGTCAAGGCCTCGGTGCCCGCCTGTGCCGCCCAGCGCGCCAGTTGCACGCAGGCCATCTGTAATACCCACTGGCCCAGCGGCAGAATCAGCCCGGTCTGCTCGGCCATCGGGATGAATTCGAGTGGTGGCACCAAGCCGCGCTGCGGGTGCTGCCAGCGCACCAGCGCCTCGACCCCGACGATGCGCGCGTCCTGATCCACCACCGGTTGGTAATACAACACCAGCTCGTCACGCGCCAGGCCCTGGCGCAACTCCTGCTCCAGGGCCGTGCGCTGGGTCACCAGCGCCTGCATGGTCGGGTCGAAAAAGCGCAGGGTGTTGCGCCCGGCGGCCTTGGCCTCGTACATCGCCAGATCGGCCTGCTTGAGCAATTCCTCCAGCCGCTGCTGCTGGTTGCCAAACAGCGTGGCGCCGATACTGGGCGTGCTGTGGTGCTCCGCGCTGCCCAGGCGATAGGCCTGATTGAGCTGCTCCATGATTTTCTTGCCCACCTGCTCCACCTGCGCGGTGGCTTGCGCCAGGTCGCGATCGAGGCCATGCAGCATCACCACAAACTCGTCGCCACCCAGGCGCGCCACCGTGTCGGTCTCGCGCACACTGGCCAACAGGCGCTTGGCCACCTGCTGCAAGAGCGCGTCGCCCACGTCGTGGCCCTGCGTGTCGTTGAGGTCCTTGAAGTTATCCAGATCAATGAACAGCAGGGCACCGGTGCCGTGTTCGCGTGCACTGCTCACCAGCGCCTGCTGCAGCCGGTCCATCAGCAAACGGCGATTGGGCAGATCGGTCAGCACGTCATAAAACGCCAGCCGTTCGATTTTTTCCTCCGCGCGCTTGCGTTCAGAAATGTCACGCCCAATGCCCCGGTAACCTGTGAACTGACCCTGCCCATCAAAAATCGGCGTGCCACTGATGGCCGCCCAGGTCAGGCGTCCGGCCGCGTCGATACGCTGCATCTCGAAATCGTGAAAGGTTTCATGCGCCTGCAGCGCCGCCCGGTGCGCCGCCCATTGCGCCTGACTGACGCCTTGCACAGGGGTGTCCCAGCGTGTGAGGCCCAAATAACTTTCCACGGGCATGAGGAGGGCGGGCTGTGCTCTGCTATCCACTCGGATAAATCGAAACTGCGCGTCCTGCTCCCAATACCAGTCCGACGAGAGTTCGGTCAGGGCCCGAAAACGGGCTTCGCTTTCACGCAGGCGCTCCTCAGACTGCTTGCGCGCGGTGATGTCGCTGATCAAGCCGTTCCACAGCACGGTGCCGTCAAGCTCGCGCTCCGGCATGGCCTGTCCCAGCAGCCAACGCACCTCGCCATCGTCAAAGCGCAGACGGTATTCGTGACGCCAAGGGCTGATGTCCCGCGCAGAAGCCTTGATGGAGGCGACAAAGCCGTGCACGTCCTCGGGATGGTGCAGCTTGAGGGTGCCAGCCGCATCCTGCATGATTTGTTCGGGCGAGACCCGGTAAATCACACGCACCAGCTCGCTGACATAGGCAAACTGAAACTGGCCATCATTCTTGAGCCGTAGCTGAAACACCATACCGGGCACCCGGCTGGTGATCTTTTGAATGAAGCCGAGTCTCTCCTGCAGCGCCAGGGTCGCGGTGCGCTCGTCCGTGATGTCCTGCACCACCCCGAAGTCGATCGCGTCCGCATCCTCGCCTGCCCAACGCTGCATGCGCGAACGCAACCAGCGCACCCGACCGTCCAGGTGCTGCCATCGGTACTCGACCGTCCTGCCATCTATGCTGGCCCGCGCCTCTTCAAACTGCGGCAGATCGTCGACATGGATACAACTGCGTCCGGTCACCCGATCCATCAATGTGCCGGGTGCCAACCCGGCCAAACGGTACAAGCCATTGGACCAGCGCAGGCTGGCCGGGTCAGCGCCAGAGGTCCAGTAGCCCACCGAGGCCAGACTCTCCATCGACTCAAACAGACGAATCTGCTGATTGAGCCGACGATTGGTGGCTGTCAAAAGCTGCTCGCTGGCCAGCAACTCGGCTTGCATGGCACGCTCGGCGCTGACGTCTTTGAGATAGCTCAAAAAATAGGCGGTATGGCCGATCTCGATGCGGGCGGCATTGAGTTGCAGGGTGAGCCGTTGCCCATCCCGGCGCATGAACGGCACATCCAGATTGCGCAGACGCCCGGATGCGCACGCCGAAGCCAGCGCTGCCTCACGCTGATGGGAGTCGGCCCAAATACCGATATCGACCGAGGTCCGGCCCAGCACATCCTGCAAGGACAGACCGGTCAGCAGCGTCCATTGTTCATTCACGTCCACATAGACGCCATCCATTTCACGGCTGAGTGAAATGGCCACCGGACTCTGGCTGAACACGGCGGCCAGTTGCTGCTGCGCGCGCATGCGCAGTGCCTGGGTTTCCAGCGCACCCGCGCTGTCCCAGAACTTCACCACCGCCCGCGCCGGAGCCGGTCGGAACGCAAAAGACGTGAAAGATTTACCTGACAACAAACCCTCGCCGAGCAGGCTGCGCGGCTCGATCACGCCGCCGCGCAGCGCCACCTCCAACAAGGCGGCCGGTAGCTCCGTGACGGACAAGCCCGGCAACAGCGTCAACAAGGGCTGACCCAAGAAAGGCGCACAGGTTCTGCCCAGCAGCTGGTCGGCCATGGCATCAAAGCTGACCAGCACCAGGCTGTCGTCCTGACCCAGCTCGAACTCAAGCTTGCCCACCAGCCCCCCGGCGGCATCGGCCACTGCCTGCAACTGGCGCTGCGCATCCTGCAGCGCCGCTTGCAGGCGCTGGACGTCCTGCGACAGACTAATCAGCGTTGACATGCTATTTGACCCCAAGGTACGACAACACCCCGGCGCCCGCCTGGTGCCCGCTGGCCAGACATGCCGTCAACAAATAGCCCCCCGTCGGCGCCTCCCAGTCCAGCATCTCCCCGGCGCAAAACACGCCGGGCAGCTGCTCCAGCATCAGGTGGTCATCCATCACCTCAAACAACACGCCACCGGCCGAACTGATGGCTTCATCGAGCGGGCGCGCCGCCACCAGCGTGATCGGCAAAGCCTTGATGGCGCTGGCCAGCGCGGCGGGGTCATTCACCTGCTCTTTGCTCAGCAGTTCGTGCAGCAAGGCGGCCTTGATGCCGTCAAGGTGCAAGCGGCTCTTCAGGTGACTCGAAAGCGAGCGCGAGCCGCGCGGGTGTGTGACCTCGGCCAGCACCTGCTCGGGCGTCCGGTCGGGCAGCAAATCAAGATAGAACGTTGCGTGGCCCTGCTTGATGATCTCGTCGCGCAGCAGGCTGGACGCCGCGTAGATCAGGCTGCCCTCGACCCCGGTGGCGGTGGCGACAAATTCACCCTTGCGCCCAAAGCTGACACCCTGTGAATTGGTGAAGTGAATCGCCACCGACTTGAACGGTTGCCCGGCGAATCGGCTGGCGAAATGCGCGCTCCAGCCGGGTGGCGCTGCTGGGCTTTGGCCGATCAGTTCCTGCAGAAATGCGCGGCGGGTTTCACCCGGCGTCGTGACATCCGCAGCGGCTGGCTGCGCTTGACGGGCCGGGCTGGCGGCCACGTCAAAGCCGCAATTGGCGGGCAGCAGCGGCGCCACCGCCACGCCACGGGCCTGCAGCCACGGCACCCAAGCGCCGTTGGAGCCCAAGCGGGCCCAACTGCCGCCGCCCAGGGCCAGCACCACGGCATCGGCGGCGACCTGGCTCGATCCGTTCGGGCCGTCAAAGGTGAGCGTGGTGCTTACCTGGTCATTGGCCCAACCGGTCCAGCGCTGGCGCATGTGAAACTGCACGGCCGGCCCGGCTACCGGATGGCGCAGGCGGTGCAACCAGGCGCGCAGCAGCGGGGCGGCCTTCATGTCCACCGGAAACACCATCCCCGAGCTGCCGACAAAGGTATCCACGCCCAAGCCTTTGGCCCAGGCGCGCACCTGCGTGGCGTCAAAACCCCGCAACAAGGCCTCAATCTGCGTGCGCCGCGCGCCATAGCGGGAGGCAAAAATAGTGGCCGGCTCGGCGTGCGTCAGGTTCAAACCACCCTTGCCTGCGAGCAAAAACTTGCGCCCCACCGAAGGCATGGCGTCATACACATGCACCTCAACCCCGGCCGCCGACAACACGTCAGCGGCCATCAAACCGGCGGGGCCGCCCCCGACCACAATCACTTTTTTCATGCACTGTTCCAATTCACTTCATTCACTTCATTCACTTCGATCAACGCGCCGTGCGCGGTCAGAAATGCGGCCTTGACCACCGCATCCGGATAAATGGCCTGCACGGCCGCCCGGTAGTCGCGCAGCTGCGCCAGCAGTTCCGGTTGTTCATGGGGCGCCGGGGCCGACTTGTAGTCCAGCACCCACCAGTGGCCCGCGTGCTGTGCGTGCGTGCGCTGCACCAGGCGATCCAGGCGCAGGCATTGGCCCTGGTACAGCAGCTCAATCTCATTGCCCTGCCAAGCCAGCCCTGTATTGTCCCAGGCCCAGGCACCCTCGCCCTGCAGGATACGCGCGGCCATGGCGGCGGCCTGCGCGCCCTGCTCGGGCGTGAGCGCAAATTCACGCGCACAGGCGGCCGTATTGGCTAGCGTCGCGTCGCCCCATTCCAGCAGCCGGTGCATGGCCTTGCCCAGGCGGGCGCTGAGCGCGTCAGCGTCAGCATCAACGTCATCGGCGCTAAGAACCTCGCCGAAATATGCTTCTTTTTTTATAGCTTCTTGCGTATATTCCACGGGGGCTACAGGCAGTTCTTTTATATAAAACACAGCATCCGCCACGGTCACCGGCACCGCATCGGGAGACGCCGCCGCCAAGTCGGCTGCAACTGCGGGCGCCGCCGGCTGGGCCAAGTCGCTCAGGCGCTGCCACCAGCTGCGCTCGGCGCTGCGGTAGGGCGCAATGCTGGAAATAGCCAGCGTGCGGCGCGCCCGCGTTAGCGCGACGTACAGGGCATTGAGTTCTTCGCGTTGGCGCTCCAGCCGCTCGGCCTCCAGCGTGGGCACGGCGCAGGCGGGCGGCTGGCTCTCACTGGCCAGAAACACAAATTTGCTCGGCCACGCGGCCTCCCCCGGCCAGTCAATCAGCACGCCCATGGTGTCGGCGTTTCGCTCGGGCGTGTCGGTGTCAAGCAAGAGCACCGCCTGCGCCTCCAGCCCTTTGGCGCCGTGCACGGTGAGCAGGCGCACGGCCTGCGGGTTGACGGCAGCGGGCGCCAGCAGGCCGCCACTTTTAAGGGCGCGCACAAACGCATAAGGCGTCGCAAACCGTCCGCCGTCGAGCTGCAGCGACATCCCCAGCAAGGCTGTCAGGTTGGCCAGCACGGCGTCGCGCTGACTGGCCGGTGCTGCCGCCGCAAAGCGGGCCAGCACGTCGCCGTCAAAGTAAATGGCCTGCAGCGCATCGTGCGGTGGCAATTGATCCAGCCAGCCTTTCCATCGCATCAAACAAGCCGCCAGCCCCCGTCCGTCCTGCGTAGATAGCTCTGATTTTTGCAGCACATCAAACCAGGACAAATCGGCGGGCGACTGCGCCCGCACCCCTTGCGCCAGTTGCACCAGCGCCGCGTCGGGCATGTCAAACAGGGGCGACTTGAGTACCCGCGCCAGCGACAGGTCGTGCCGGGGCGACACCAGCACGTCCAGCAGGGCCACCAGGTCCTGCACTTCGCAGCAGTCAATGAGATTGGTTTTCTCGCCAATCTGGGCCGCGATGTGCAACTTGCGCAACTCCAACTGCAAGGGCAGCAAGCCCGCGCGCTTGCGTGACAGCACAATCACGTCAGCGGCCTGCAGGCTTGGCCCCGGCGTTTCGGCGTTGGCCAACTGCTGCGCGATCCAGTGCGCCGCCTGACGCGCCTCCAGGGTGCGCAGGGCTTCCTCCGGCAGTTCGCGCGGGGTGCTCAGGCTGTCGCGCCACTGGGCTCTGGCCGTCCCGCACCCATCGGTCTCATCGCCGCTGGATGCGGCCCCCGCCAGACGCTCTGGCCTAGCAATCGGTGGCAGCTTGCAGACCAGTCCCAGCTCGGAGGCGCTGGTGGTATGCGCCCGGAACCCCTCGTAGCCATCGGCCCGTGCCGCCTGCGTCATGACGGTGTTCACGACGGCGATGACCCCGGTGGCGTTGCGCCGGGTGTGGTCGCAACTCAGCAGGTCGCCGTTCAAACCGTCGCGCACAAAGGCTTTGGCCGCCTTGAACACTTGCGGCTCGGCGCGGCGAAAGCGGTAAATGCTCTGCTTGGGGTCCCCCACGATGAACACACGGGGCGCCGTGGCGCCCGCGCCACCGCTGGGACCGCCGCCGGCGCCGGCGTAGCCGCTGAGCCACGACTTGAGCGCCTGCCACTGCAGCGGGTTGGTGTCCTGAAACTCGTCGATCAGCAGGTGTTTGATGCGCGCGTCGAGCCGCTCCTGCACCCAGCCGCAAAGCACCGGGTCACTGAGCATCACCAGCGCGGCGCGCTCCACGTCGTTCATGTCGACCCAGCCGTGCTCACGCTTGAGGGCCGCGAACTCTATCAAAAGCGCCCGGGTCAGGCGCGCCATGCGTTGCTGGTAGACCCAAGCCGCGTGCTGCAGGCGGGCCGCCAGCAGGCGCAGCACCAGGTCCTGGGCCTCACGCACGGCCTCAATACCGGCAATCTTCTCGCTGAACTTGCGCGGCGCGTCCTTGTCGGTCAGCAAGGCGGCAAACGCGGCCGACAGATCACCGGTCGAGAGCGCCATCTCAAGCGCCACTCCTTTGGCAGAAAACGTCTTGGCACTGGCGCCGCCCAGGGCGCGTGCCGCAGCCAGCAGGATTTGCCAGCGCTGCGGCTGGTCGCGCAAAAAATCATCAGGCGTGCCTAAGCCAGCAAACTCGGGGAATTGCCTGCCAAACGGCAACACGGAGCGCAGTACCACCCCTTGCGCATCGGCCAGGGCAAATTCAGTGCGCTTGTCGAGCGCGGTTTGCAGGGCTTTGTCGGTCTGCGCGCGACCGTAGTCAAACACCACCGCCTCGTAATCAAACTGCAGCGTCACACCGGATGAATCATCTGGCCCACCACCACCCCACTCGGCGCCCTCGACCGGGGCTTGCGCCGGGCGCAACAGCGCGGCATAAAAACGCCGCCAGACCAAGGCTTTGGCCGGCGCGTCGTCTTCGAGCAGCTGGTAGTTGGCCGGCAGTTCCATCTGTTGCAAAACCGCCAGCGGCGCACTGCGCAGCAAGGCGGCAAACCAGCTATGGAAAGTGCGCACCTGCACCTGGCGCCCGCTGCGCAAGATATTTTGATACAACTTTGATAGCTGCTCAGGCAATAGGGACGGGGGCTGGAGCTCGTTTTTATCTAAAACGCCACGCAGCTTGAGTTCCTGGCGCAGGGTGGCGTGGTCGGCCACGGCAAACTCCGCCAGCCATTGGTACAGCCGCTCGCGCATCTCGCTGGCCGCCCGCTTGGTGAAGGTGATGGCCAAAATCTCATGCGGCTGCACCCGCAGCTCGCCCGTCTGGGCATCCACCCCGTCGAGCAGAGCGCGCACGATGCGCGACACCAGCATCCAGGTCTTGCCGGCCCCGGCGCAAGCCTCCACCGCGACACTGCGGCGCGGGTCGCAGGCAATTGCGTAGAAAGCCTCGGCGCTGATGAGCTGGCCGTTGTGCTCGTAGGCAGGGGCGGGTTGAGGACTAGTCATTTTTTGGGTCGCCTTTGCATGGTTCCGATGCAATTTGGTCTGCATGGCTTGATCCATTGACCCGGTTACTTACGACGTTCTTGATTTTTATGCGTTGTATTCCCCCCCTCACCCCAACCCTCTCCACCCCCGCCGGGGCGGAAAGGGAGCTAACAGCCACATGTGGCCGCGTCTTTGAAGGTGGGAAAAAGGTACACAGGGGCGCGTTGCCATCAAACTGAATGGGCGGGCTTTCGATTTGCTGCAAGCCGCTTGAGGCCAATTGGCGTTGAGGCAGCGCTTGCTCTGATTGGGCGGCTGGTGGGTGGTTCCCCGAGAAATCCAGGGCAGGCGAGCTGCTGCGACGCCGAATTTGGCTAGAGCGACCGGTCGCTGTTCTGCCTTCACTTTGAGGCCAGCGCGCCGTGAAGCGTAAAGTTCCCGCCTTAAAAAACGCGGCCACATGAAGCCCCCCTCTTTCGCCCGGCGGGGCGAGAGAGGGGTCGGGGGAGTGAGTGGGGGAAAGATCACAAAAAAATACAGTCACGCCAAATCCCAAAAATCTTTCCGACACATCCCCCGCGCAGCGCAAAACTCGCACGCCTTGCCCTCCCCCATCGCCGCCATCGGCGCACCATCGGCAATCCGCGCCATGTCCGTGGCAATCCCCGCCAGCAGCAGGTCGCGCAAGGCCACCACGTCGGACTGCTCGTACGTTTTGGTGCCGTCTTTTTCACCCACATTCACATAAGCCGCCGCCAGGGTGTCATCACCCAGCAGCGCGGCATAAAACGCGAGTTGGGTGTCTTCCGGCGCGTCCTTGATGCGCTGGGCGGTGCTGGCACGCGGCTCGGTTTTGTAGTCGATCACCAGGGCGCTGCCGTCCTGCAGGCGATCGATACGGTCAATCTTGCCCACCAGGGTCAGGTGGCCGAGCGCGGTTTCCCGCCAGCGCTCGGCGGCAACAAAGGCGGCGCCGCTGGCCTCGTGCCCGGCCAGCCACTCCAGGTAGCCCGCGCGCACCCGCGGCCAGGCGGCGGCGAACGGCAGAAATTCGCTGCTGGACAAACCCAGCGCCGCTGTCGCCTGTTCAGCCGCTCTGTTAATCAGAGCTACTCGCCCAACAAAATCGGGGGCTGGAGACTCGTTTAATGCTTCATGAAAGAGCTTGAGCACGGTGTGCAGCCAGTTGCCGAAGTCGCGCTTGCCAAGTTCGGTGTCGAGTTCATCCGACTCTTGCAGCTTGAGTTGGCGCAAGGCAAAGAACCGGTACGGGCAGCGGCGCAGGTCTTCATAAGCCGTGCTGGAGAGCCGGGTCAAGGCCAGCGCATCGCCCTTCGGGCGCGGCATGGCGCCAGGCTTCGCTGTGAGCGGCCGCAGCAGCCGCGGATCCGGCGCCATGACACCGATCTGGCTGAGCTGCAGTTCCTGCACAAAGCCGCTGGCCATCAGGTGCTCGCCGCCTTCGCTCTGGCGCCACAACACGTCCACATAGGGAAACTGCAAGGCGTACTGCCAGGCCGCGCGGCTGGCGGCGGCCAGTTGCGCGCGCGCGGGCAGACCGAGCAGCGCGCGTTGGGTTGGGGTCCACGGGCCGGTCGGTTCGGGTGACATCGGCAAGCGCACGTCGTCGCAGCCAGGCAGCACCACCGCCGCCAGCGGGCGACCCAGTAGCTGGCTCAAGGGCAGGATCACGACCTGACCCGGCGCTGATTTCTCCGGATGTTCTGGCAAAAAACTGGCCGCCTCCAACGCCTGGCTGACCCACGCCGTGAACTCGCTCTGACTCATGGACACGGCCACATCCGCAAACTCGGTATGCGCGCCCTCATGCAAGCGCAGGGCCTGCAGCACCGCTTGCCCGGCAGCGTCTTGCGTCAAGCCCGTCCATTGGCCCGCGCTTTGCAACACGGCGCGCAGATCGACCAGCCAGCGCACCAGCGGCCGCCCGGATTGCAGACTGTCGCGCAGCGCCTGGACCGGGCGCTGCAAGGCGTCACCGAGCGGCACCGCGCGCCACTCGCGCACCGCGCCGCGGCGCCAACCGGCCTCGGCCTGCATCACCAGCTGCGGGTCAAACGCCGGCGCGTTTTTCAGCCAGTCAAGCACCCCGTCGGTGCTGGCGTCCCAGGCGCAGGCGCGCATCAGACTCATCAGTGCGGCGGCGGCGCGGGTGGTAGACAGCGTCCAGCCGGTTTCGTCGCGCACGGCCACGCCGCGCTCTCCCAGCATGGCGCGGACCCGGCGCGTCAGCACCCGATCCTGCGCCACCAGCGCCACCGGCGAGCGCCCCGCCGCCAGATGCGCCAGCACGCAGGCAGCCGCGCGCTGCGCTTCGTCTTCGGCGTCCTGGGCCGCGTGCAGCGCCACCGTGTCCGCGTCTGCGGTAGCGCCTGTTGGGGCGCCTTCCTGCTGCAGCGCCAACACGAAGACCCGCTCACCCAAGCCGTGCTGCAAGGCCAGCGCCAGCGGTTCGCTCTGGAAACCTTGCAGCACCACCAGCAAGTCAGGGCGCGCCGCGAACAGCCGATCGGACGGATAACTTGAGCTGGCCACCCAGGCCAGCGCGACGCGTGCCAGCGCACCCTCCATGGCCAGCACCGGCGCGTCCAGGCCGCTGGCCAACAGACTGTCCAGGCGCAGGCCCCACTGCGCGCGCGCCGCGGGCGCAACAGAAGCGGCAAGCCGGGCCAGACTCCAGGCAGCTTCCATCAGGCGCGCCGCCAACAGGTTTTGATACGGGGCCAAGCCCGCCCGGGCCAGCAAAGAAGCCGCCGTCAGCACATCGCGGGCGCAATCGAGCTGCAGATCGTCCGGGCCGGGCTCAAAGCCACCCAGGCTGCGGGTCCAGTTCATACTGGTCTCGAAACGGGGCAAAAAATGTGCGGGCGCGTTGACGCCAGGCTGGGCGCACTCCAACCCGCGCAGCCAGGCGCTGCGCGCTTCCTGCATCAGTTGGGCGTACGGCAACAGCACCACCGTGCGTGACGCATGCACCCCGCGCGCCGCCATTTCGGCGCGGATTTGACCCATGACACGGTCCCATGCCTGGTCAACAGGATGGTTTATTGCTATTTCGGTCATAGGGATTTGGCGGGCGAGGCCAGCTCTTGGTTTCTGTCACAATTTCCCCACTTTACCCTTAGCCACGATCTAACAAGGAGCCCTCATGGCCAGCGAACTTATTAAACATGTGTCCGACGCGTCTTTTGAAGCCGATGTGCTGCAATCCACACAACCCGTGCTGGTGGACTACTGGGCCGAGTGGTGTGGCCCGTGCAAGATGATCGCGCCCATTCTGGAAGAAATAGCGACCAGTTACGAAGGCAAGTTGCAAATTGCCAAGATGAACGTCGATGAAAACCGCGATATCCCGGCCAAATTCGGCATTCGCGGCATCCCCACCCTCATGCTGTTCAAGGATGGCCAGCTCGCCGCGACCAAAGTCGGCGCCATGAGCAAGTCCCAGATGACGGCTTTCATTAATCAGCAACTCGCCTGAAGCTTTGCGGGGCAGAGCGCGACCACTTGCTGTGGGCACAAGCTCTGTCTCCAACTGACTGGTGTTGCGAGACAAACCGCAGCCACCCAAAGCGGGTCAGCGCCATCTCCACCGGTTTGAGCTTTTCCAGATCAGCCTTGGCAGCGCTTTTAGGCTGCGTCTAATTCCTGTCATAATTACACCCAGTTCATTGACTCGCACCCCTGAGTCAGTTCGAGTTCCCGGTTTAGAACATTGAGGTTATGGATTGCCATCCACCTCACCCAAACCCCCCTTGTATTTCGTTCCATTCCCCTACCTGGCCATTCCATGCATTTAAACGAACTCAAGGCACTGCACGTGTCAGAAGTCCTCAAGCAAGCTGAAGATCTTGAGATTGAAAACACGGGACGCATGCGCAAGCAAGAATTGATGTTTGCCATAATCAAAAAGCGCGCCCGCGCCGGCGAGCAGATTTTTGCCGATGGCGTACTGGAAATCCTGCCCGATGGTTTTGGTTTTTTGCGCAGCCCCGACACCAGCTACACCGCCAGCACGGACGACATTTACATCAGCCCGAGCCAGGTGCGCCGCTTCAACCTGCACACCGGTGACATGATTGAAGGCGAGGTGCGCACGCCCAAAGACGGCGAGCGCTACTTTGCCCTGAACAAGCTGGAAAAAGTCAACGGCGGTGGGCCCGAAGAAAACAAACACAAGGTGATGTTTGAGAACCTCACGCCGCTGTTTCCCAACAAGCAGATGCGGCTCGAACAAGACATCAAGACCGACGAGAACATCACCGGTCGCATCATCGACATCATCGCCCCCATCGGCAAAGGCCAACGCGCCCTGCTGGTGGCGCCACCCAAGAGCGGCAAAACGGTGATGATGCAGCACATCGCCCATGCGATTTCTGCCAATTACCCTGAAATTCACATGATGGTGTTGCTGGTCGATGAGCGGCCCGAAGAAGTGACCGAGATGCAGCGCACCGTCAAGGGCGAAGTGATTGCCTCCACCTTTGATGAGCCCGCCGCCCGTCACGTGCACGTGGCCGAGATGGTGATCGAGCGCGCCAAGCGCCTGGTCGAACTGAAAAAAGACGTGGTGATCCTGCTGGACTCGATCACGCGGCTGGCGCGCGCCTACAACAATGTGGTGCCATCCTCTGGCAAGGTGCTGACCGGTGGCGTCGACTCCAACGCGCTGCAGCGGC
The DNA here is from genome assembly GCF_010365055.1 of Rhodoferax sp. Classification (GTDB taxonomy): domain Bacteria; phylum Pseudomonadota; class Gammaproteobacteria; order Burkholderiales; family Burkholderiaceae_C; genus Rhodoferax. The sequence continues at coordinate 8,307 of NZ_JAAFHA010000002.1, read as the reverse complement.
CCAAGCGCTTCCTCGGCGCGGCGCGCAATGTGGAGGAAGGCGGTTCGCTGACGATCATCGCCACCGCCCTGATCGATACCGGCAGCCGCATGGACGAAGTGATTTTTGAAGAATTCAAGGGCACCGGCAACAGTGAAATTCACCTGGACCGCCGTTTGTACGAAAAGCGCGTGTTCCCGTCGATCCAGCTCAACCGCAGCGGCACCCGCCGTGAAGAGCTCTTGTTGGCTCCTGAGATTCTGCAAAAAACCCGCATCTTGCGTCAGTTTCTCTACAACATGGACGAAATCGAGTCGATGGAAATGGTGCTCAAGCAAATGCGCGCCACCAAAAACAACAGCGAATTCTTTGACATGATGCGCCGGGGCGGCTAAGGAGACAGCCCGCACGTTTGGCCACTGCGTGTGCTGAGCACCCCCCAATGGGCACCGCCTTGCCTGGGGTGGCCCAGCGCAGCGGCTAGGCTATAATTTGCGGTTTTACGCGACAAGTACGACGAGCTTTTTATTGCGCAATGGTTTGCACAAGGGCTGACGCGGCTAACGCAACTGATGGAGAAAATATGAAAGCAGACATTCACCCCAATTACCGCGAAATTTGTTTCCTGGACACGTCCAATGGCTTCAAATTCGTCACCCGCTCCTGCGCCAACGCCAAAGAGATGATCAAGATGGAAGACGGCCGCGAGCTGCCGCTGTACAAGATTGATACCTCCAGCGAATCGCATCCTTTCTACACCGGCACACAAAAATCCGTCGACAACATGGGTGGCCGTGTCGAGCGCTTCCGCAACCGTTTTGGCAAAACCAAAGCAGCCAGCGCCGAAGTCGCCGCAGCAGTCCCAGCAGCAGAATAAACTGGCAAGCACTCCTTCAAAAAGGCAGCCCGGGTCACCCGCGCTGCTTTTTTTTGCGTCAAACCAGCGTGAATCAAACCACCCCCGCCATCGTCGCCCAAGGCGCTGTCCAGCGCCTGCCGCGCATGGCTTTGTTTTTGTTTTGCGTCGCCTACGTCTTGCCGGGATTGATCGGGCGCGGACCCTGGAAGACGGATGACATATCCGCCTTTGGCTACATGGCGGAACTGGCGCGTGGAGGCACCGCATGGCTGTCGCCGCAACTGATGGGATTGCCACCCGAGGTCGATGCACTGCTGCCATATTGGCTTGGCGCCTGGGCCATGCAACTCGCGCCGGCCTGGATCACGCCCGATCTTGCGGCGCGCATCCCATTTGGCTTCTTGCTGACGCTGGCTCTGGTCGCCACCTGGTATGGCACTTATTACCTGGCCCGCAACCCCGAGGCGCAACCGGTGGCCTTTGCGTTCGGCGGGGAGGCCAAGCCGACCGATTATGCGAGGGCCATGGCCGACGGCGGCTTGCTGGCTTTCATCGCCTGTCTGGGCCTGGCCCAGTTGTCCCACGAAACCACGCCTGCGTTGGCGCAGCTATGTTTCACGGCTCTCTTCCTCTATGGTTTGGCCGCCCTGCCCTACCGCACGTTGGCGCCGGCCATCGCCGGCGTGCTCGGAATGACAGGACTCGCCCTGTCGGGTGCGCCCAGCATGGCCGCGCTCCTGGGCGGCGGTGCCGCCCTGATTCAACTACTGGATCGCTCCAACGAACAAATTGCTGCGCGGCGCACAACGATTTGGGCCGGGGCAATAGGGCTACTCACGCTGCTGGTCGCCCTGCTCGCCGCCTGGCTGGACCTGTGGGCCTGGCGCATTGCGTTGCCCCAGGCCAACTGGACGACGTGGCGAAGCCTGGGCCGCCTGCTGTTGTGGTTCACCTGGCCCGCGTGGCCGCTGGCCTTGTGGACCGTGTGGCGCTGGCGCCATCAACTGATTCGTGGCGCCATGCCCAGCCGCCATTTGGCGCTGCCGCTGTGGTTCGCAGGCGTTGCCATTGGCGCCACACTGACCACCGGCTCGGCGGACCGATCCTTGTTGCTGGCCCTACCCGCGCTGGCGGCACTGGCGGCGTTTGCCCTGCCCACGCTGCGCCGCAGCGTGGCGTCTTTAATTGACTGGTTCACCCTGCTCTTTTTTTCGGGCTGCGCTTTGACCATCTGGGTCGTGTGGATCGCCATGCAGACTGGCGTGCCAAGGCAACCTGCCGCCAACGTCGCGCGACTGGTGCCCGGTTTTGAACACAGCTTCTCTCTTGCCGATTTTCTCATAGCGCTTGTCGCAACATTGGCGTGGGCCTGGCTGGTGAAATGGCGAGTCGGCCGACACCGCGCTGCCATCTGGAAGAGCCTGGTTTTACCAGCGGGTGGCGCCGCGCTGTGCTGGCTGCTGCTGCTGACCTTGTGGCTGCCCTTGCTCGATTTTGCCCGCAGCTACGCCCCGTTGGTGCGTCGCACCCTTGTCATCTTTCAGCATCAGCCACCGTGCGTGGAAATATATGGACTGAGTCGCAGCCAGATCGCCGCTTTTCAATTTCATGGCCACCTGGCGCTGCGACCGACCGGCCCGGACAGCCGTTGCCCCTGGCTGATCGTGGACAAGGATGCCGAACGTTCTCTGTCCAGCGTCGTCAACCTGAACGACTGGTATCGGCACAGCACCATGCGCCACCCAGCTGACCGGTACGAAGACGTCCTCATCTACCGACGCAAAGTCGACTCGGCTCTGTAGTCAGCCGTCATTCCTGAAAATAGCCCGCGTCACCGCCTGCGCTGCCTGCGTTTCGACTTGCATCGAACTATCGTTGAGTGCCGGGTCAAGGAATCGCATCCTGACGTAGTACATTCTTGATCTATGACTGCCGCCGACACCTCGCCTCGTGACCCCCCCGCCACGGCCCTTCCGGGCTTGGGCCGTGCCCTCATCCTGGCGGGGAAGCTCGGGCAGAAGTCAGCTGAAGAAATCTACCGCAAAGCCCAGATCAGCCGCACCAGCTTCATCGCCGAGCTCACCGGCTCGGGGGCCGTGTCGGCCTCGGACCTGGCACACACCATGTCGTCAGCCTATGCGGCACCGCTGGTGGACATGGCGGCCATCGACCGGCAACGTCTGCCCAAGGGCCTGCTGGACGGGAAAATCTGCCATGACTACCGCGTGGTGGTCTTGAGCAAACGAAATAACCGGCTGATCGTTGCGACCGCAGATCCCTCCGACAGCCAGGCTGCCGAAAAAATAAAATTTGCCACGCAACTGGGCGTTGATTGGGTCGTCGCCGAATACGACAAGCTGCTGCAGCTGGTCGCCGCCAACGCAACGAGCGCGTCGGAAACGATTGACCATATCATTGGCGATGAGTTCGAGTTCGATGAGGCTTCGGCAGAAGCCTTGACGGAAAGCGCGGACACGTCCAGCTCCGAAGTGGACGACGCGCCGGTTGTCAAGTTTCTGCACAAGATGCTGCTGGACGCTTTCAGCATGCGGGCATCCGATCTGCACTTTGAACCGTATGAGCATAACTACCGTGTCCGTTTCCGCGTCGATGGAGAGCTCAGAGAGATCGCCTCTCCCCCGATTGCCATCAAGGACAAGCTGGCCTCGCGCATCAAGGTGATTTCGAGAATGGACATCTCCGAAAAACGCGTGCCGCAAGACGGCAAGATGAAGCTCAAGATCGGGCCGGACCGGGTGATCGACTTTCGGGTCAGCACCTTGCCCACGCTGTTCGGCGAGAAAATTGTGATTCGAATCCTGGACCCCAGCAGCGCCAAGCTGGGCATCGAAGCACTGGGGTACGAGCCCGAAGAAAAAGAAAGACTGGTGCAAGCCATTGGGCGACCATACGGCATGATCTTGGTCACCGGGCCAACCGGTTCGGGCAAGACGGTGTCCCTGTATACCTGCCTGAACATGTTGAACAAGCCGGGCGTCAACATCGCCACCGCTGAAGATCCATGCGAAATCAATCTGCCGGGCGTCAACCAGGTCAACGTCAACGACAAGGCCGGGCTCACTTTTGCGGTCGCGCTCAAATCATTTCTGCGGCAGGACCCTGACATCATCATGGTCGGCGAAATTCGCGATCTTGAAACGGCAGACATCTCCATCAAGGCGGCCCAGACCGGTCACTTGGTACTCTCCACGCTGCATACCAACGATGCCCCCACCACACTGACGCGCATGCGCAACATGGGCATCGCCCCGTTCAACATTGCGTCCAGCGTGATCCTCATCACGGCGCAGCGGCTGGCGCGGCGCCTGTGCCCCAATTGCAAAGCGCCGATTGAGATTCCCCAAAAGGCCTTGCTGGACGCAGGCTACCAGGAGGATGAGTTCCGGACACCCTGGGTCAGCTACCGAGCAGTGGGTTGCTCCATGTGCAACAGCGGTTACAAAGGACGCATCGGTCTTTACCAGGTCATGCCCATCACCGAAGAGATTCAACGCATCATTCTGCGTGATGGCAGCGCACTGGAGATCGCCGAGCAATCCAAACGCGAAGGTGTGCGGTCGCTGCGGCAAGCCGGGCTGCACAAAGCCAAATTGGGCCTGACTTCGCTCGAAGAAGTGCTCGCCGTGACCAACGAATGATCCCTTAATTAAAGCGACCTATGGCAACTGAAAAATCAAAGAAAATCAAAGATTTTGTCTTTGAATGGGAAGGCAAAGACCGCAACGGCAAGCAGGTTCGAGGGGAGACCCGGGCAGTCGGCGAGCACCAGGTTCAGGCGATGCTGCGTCGCCAAGGCGTCCTGCCAGCCAAAATCAAGAAGCGCCGGATGCGCGCCGGGAAATCCATCAAACCGAAGGATCTCGCCATCTTCACGCGTCAACTCGCCACCATGATGAAGGCCGGCGTACCGCTTCTGCAAGCGTTTGATATCGTCGGGCGCGGCAACCCCAACCCCAGCGTCACCAAGCTGCTCAACGATATTCGGACCGATGTTGAAACCGGGACATCGTTGAGCACGGCCTTTCGCAAGTTCCCGCTGTATTTCGACAACCTCTACTGCAATTTGATCGAGGCCGGGGAATCAGCCGGCATCCTCGACCAGTTGCTGGACCGATTGGCGGTTTACATGGAGAAAACCGAAGCCATCAAGTCAAAAATCAAGTCAGCCTTGATGTATCCGATTTCGGTCCTGATCGTCGCTTTTGTGGTCACGGCCGTGATCATGATTTTTGTGGTGCCCGCCTTCAAGGAGGTGTTCTCTAATTTTGGGGCTGATCTGCCCGCTCCCACGCTGGCCGTGATTGCCATCAGCGAGATATTCGTCAGCTACTGGTGGCTGATTTTTGGCGGACTGTTTGGTGGCTTCTACTTCTTCATGCAGGCCTGGCGTCGCAACGAAACGATGCAACACGTGATGGACCGCATCATGCTCAAGATGCCAATTTTTGGCGTATTGGTCGACAAATCATGCATTGCCCGCTGGACGCGGACCTTGTCAACGATGTTCGCGGCCGGTGTACCCTTGGTGGAAGCCCTCGATTCCGTGGGAGGTGCCGCCGGCAATTCGGTGTATGAGATTGCCACCAAAAAAATCCAGCAAGAAGTCTCAACCGGTACGGCACTCACTGTGGCCATGACCAATACCAATCTCTTTCCGTCCATGGTCCTGCAGATGTGTTCCATTGGTGAAGAATCGGGTTCGATTGATCACATGCTCGGCAAGGCAGCCGATTTTTACGAAGCCGAGGTCGATGACATGGTGGCGGGCATCTCCAGCCTGATGGAACCCATCATCATCGTGATCCTGGGTGTCGTGATTGGCGGCATTGTGGTGGCCATGTACCTGCCGATCTTCAAACTGGGTCAGGTGGTTTGATGATGGTGTCAACGTGGTTCGACGCCACCGTTCTGGGCATTCTGGGCTTGTTGGTCGGCAGCTTTCTCAATGTCCTGATCTACCGGCTGCCGGTCATGATGGAAGCGCAATGGAAAGCCGAGTGCGCCGAACAGGCTGGGAAAGAGGCCACGACCACCGAGAAATTCAATCTGGCGGTGCCGCGTTCGCGCTGCCTCAAATGCGGCCATCAAATTCGTTGGTATGAGAACATTCCGGTTTTCAGTTACCTCTTTTTGCGGGGAAAGTGTTCCAACTGCGCCGTAGCCATCAGCTTGCGCTACCCCTTGGTAGAACTGGCAACCGGCGCGTTGTTTCTCTATTGCGGCTTGACGTGGGGTGCCACGCCCACGGCCCTGCTGTGGTGCGGTTTCGGCGCCACCCTGCTGGCCTTGGGCTGCATCGACTGGGATACCACGCTGCTGCCCGATGACATCACCTTGCCGTTGCTGTGGGCAGGCCTGATTGCCGCCGCGCTGCAATGGACGCCCGTGGCCCTGCCAGCCGCGCTGTGGGGCGCCGTGGTGGGCTATATGTCGTTGTGGCTGGTCTATTGGGCCTTCAAGCTCGTGACCGGCAAGGAAGGCATGGGTTTTGGCGACTTCAAGCTGTTTGCGGCCCTGGGCGCCTGGTTTGGCTGGCAGGCGCTGGTGCCCATCATTCTGATGGCGTCGGTGATTGGCGCCGTGATTGGCATCGCCATGAAGTTCTCGAGCGGGCTGCGAGAAGGCGGCTACATTCCCTTTGGGCCTTTTCTGGTCGGCGCTGGCTTGACGGCGATGATTTTTGGCCCCAGCGCAATTCTTCGCCCGTTCGGGTTCTAGGGCGATGCCTGTTCCGGTCCGGCTCGGTCTCACCGGCGGCATTGGCAGCGGCAAAAGCACCGTGGCGCACCTGCTGGCTGAGCGTGGTGCCGCTGTGGTCGATGCCGATGCGATTGCCCGAGAACTGACGGCGCCGGGCGGCCCGGCGATTCCCCTGATTGCCGCAGATTTTGGCTTGGATTTCATCACCTCAGCGGGTGCCATGGACCGGGAAAAAATGCGTGCGTTGGCTTTCTTTGATGCCAGCGCCCGACAGCGCCTCGAAGCCATCATCCACCCGCTGGTTCGACAGGAGACACAACGACAGGCGCTGCTGGCGGCAAGCCAGGGCCACCCCTGCATCGTGTTTGATGTTCCGCTGCTGGTTGAATCCATGACCTGGCGCGAAAAACTCGATTGGGTGCTGGTGGTGGATTGCACCCCTGCCACCCAGATCAGGCGCGTCATGGCGCGCAGTGCCTTGACCCGTGCCGACGTGGAGAAAATCATGGCCACGCAAGCCAGCCGAGCGCAGCGCCTGGGTGCTGCCGATGCAGTTATTTTCAATGACAGTCTGTCACTTGGGGCTTTGGTCGCTGAGGTCGATGAAGTCGCAGGTCACTTCGGGCTATCATGCCAACCGTTAAGCCTTAACCCAAAATAATCAGCGTGATCCTTTACGAATACCCTTTTAACGAGCGCATCCGCACCTATTTACGGCTCGAACATCTGTTCCTTAGGCTGCGCGAGCTGGTCTCGCGCGAGTCAGCGCTGGATCATCACTTTGCGCTCTCTACCCTGTTCGAGATCATGGATGTTGGCGCCCGTGCGGACCTCAAGTCCGATGTACTCAAAGACCTGGACAAGCAGAAACACATTCTGGATGGGTTTCGGGGCAATCCTGCCATTGCCGAAGATGTTCTCAACGAAATTGTCACGCAGTTGGACAACAGATTTCAGGCCATGAATAGCCTGCCCGGCAAACCTGGGCAATCGCTGAACGACAACGACTGGCTCATGAGCATCCGCAGCCGCATCAATATTCCTGGCGGCACCTGCGAGTTCGACCTGCCAGCCTACTATGCCTGGCAACACAAGCCGGCGGCCCAGCGTCAGCAGGATCTGGCGCGGTGGATCACCACGTTAACGCCGCTGGCCGACTCGATTCAATTGTTGCTCAAGCTACTGCGCGACTCGGGGACGCCACAAAAAGTGGCGGCCAATGGCGGGCAGTTTCAGCAGAACTTGCCCCAGGGACGCACTTTTCAACTGCTGCGACTGGCGCTGGATGAGACGCTGGATTCGATTCCGGAGATCAGCGGCAATCGTCTCATGGTGTCGATCCGACTGATGCGCCAGGGTGACGATGACCGACTGCACGCCTGCAGCGAAGATGCCACTTTTGAAGTGGCCTTGTGCTCGTCATGAAGTCCACTGACAAAACGCCGCCACCGCGGCCAAAAATTGTGCTGTGCCCAAGTTGCGGCGGCGAGAGTGTTTACGCACCCTCGAACCCATTCCGGCCTTTTTGCAGCGAGCGCTGCAAGAATACTGATTTTGGTGCCTGGGCCAGTGAAAGCTTTCGCGTGCCAGCCAACGACCTGCCAACAGATCAACCGGGTGGTGCTGAACCATTGCAGTGAATTTATAACAAATAAGGCTGTAGCCCTCTACAGGGACTTCCCACCAAATCAAGAGGTATTGGATTTATTTTTTGATAGGCGGTATTCATTGCATTGATGTAAACGAAA
>NZ_JAAFHA010000048.1 GCF_010365055.1 Rhodoferax sp. | reverse complement strand
GAGCCCGATTCGAAGGCGTTGGAAGCCTTTCTGGCCAAACGTCACCGGGCCGACCCGCTGCGCTTCCCTGATCTGTCGTTGGTCATCGTGCGGCTCATGGGCTCGGGCGAATATGTCGTGGAGACGCCCGGAGGTCCACCGATCGGCCACTTTGGCCTGGCCGTGCGTGACTACACCCACTCCACGGCGCCGAATCGGCGCTTCCCCGACCTGATCACCTCACGGCTGCTGAAGGCGGCGCTAGCCGGCAAGCCGCAGCCCTATTCCTACGCCGAACTGGCTGAATTGGCGCAGCACTGCACACGCCAAGAGGACTCGGCCCAAAAGGTGGAGCGGCGCATGCGCAAATCAGAAGCAGCGCTGTTGCTGGAGTCGCACGTTGGTCAGCGCTATGACGCCATCGTGACCGGCAGCACCACGGACGGCATCTGGGTCCGGATATTCTCGCCACCCGCCGAGGGCAAGTTGGTGCGCGGGGTGACCAGCCTGAAGGTCGGCGACAAAGTCCACGTCAAGCTGGTGGCCACTGATGTGGAACGCGGCTTCATCGACTTTGTGACGATGACCTGACCCGGCCGACACGCGCGGATATTGTTCGTGGCTGATCGCAGGGTGGCCTCCAGGAAACTCTCTAGCGTAGAAATAGATAGAGAAGAAGGATGATCACAATAGTGCCAAAACCGATATACATAGCCAGCTCCATCGCGATGCCCATCCTCTGCGAGGGTGTTTCAGCACGCGTTAGTGGCCTCATTTAAGCTCGGCTGAGCAAGTTCGTCTGTGCTCTAGCGAACGTAGCCTGAAGCAGCGCCAGATATTCAGCCCGCTTGATCTTCAGCTACGCCGTCCGAGTCAACTCATGCCAAGGACGGGGGCAGTCCGCGGTCACCCGCTCGACGGTTTCGGGCGCGTTGCACCAGCACGGTGATCAGCAGCGCGGCGGCGGCCGAGCCAGCCATCACCGGTGACGCCGCGAGCATGTCAGCCAGGCCGTCGACCACATGGACGCTCACCTGCTGGACATGGTCGACCAGCGTAATGACGTCGCTGGCTTGCACGTTCTGCGCGTCTTCAAGTTGAACGTGCAGGTCCGGCCATCCGCTGCGAAAGCGAATCTTCGCGAAGATGCCATTGGCGATGGCGACGAGCGAGAGCACACCCAAGGGGCGCAGCAGATGCTCAAGCAGGCGGCTGCGCTCAGCCGCAGGCGCCAACTCATAAACTTGACCGACCAGTTGTGCAATCGTAATTTCCGACACCAGGCATGTCACCTTGTCTGAAGGCGGCTTCTTGGTCGTAGGCTTGTGATTCATGGCATTGGGCTCCTGGGCAATAGACCCGCCCGCTGTTGGGGGCGAGGCGGGTGCATGTTGAAAATTTTTCGTCGGTATCTTGCTGTCACGCAGACGCTTCAGCATAGACCAGACTGTGCTGCCGACATGTTTCAATTTGATGTCCAAATGCGACAGCGTGTAAAGCCGAAAAGCAGCTCACAGGCAGCGCAGAAACGCCGAAACGCAGGCAACGCCGCTGGCTGACTCACCACCCCTGAAGCGCGTTGGTCCCGGCCATGATCTGCCGTGGACCAGCCGAGCTGGTCCACGGCCTGATGCTGTTCCCTTAACCAGCCAAGCCCTTGCCGTGCGCAGCATTGGCCACGGCCAATGCCGTCATGTTGACCACGCGCCGTACCGTCGCAGAGGGGGTGAGCACATGCGCCGAGGCGGCGGCGCCCATCAGGATAGGGCCAACGGTAACGCCGTTGCCACCTGTAACCTTGAGCACATTGAACAAGATGTTGGCGGCGTCGAGGTTGGGGCAGATCAATACATTGGCCTCGCCATGGAACTTGCTGTCCATCAGGGCGGCGTTGCGCATGTCTTCCGACAGCGCCGCATCGCCTTGCAGTTCGCCGTCGGACTCCACATCGGGTGCCAGCTTGCAGAACAGTTCATGGGCCAGGCGCATTTTGACGGCTGACTTGTGGTTCGAGGAGCCGTACATGGAGTGCGACAGAAAGGCCACCTTGGGCGGCAAGCCAAAACGACGGACTTCGTCGGCCGCCATCACGGCAATGCTGGCCAACTGCTCGGCGTCCGGGTCTTCATTGACGAAGGCGTCCGCAATAAACAGCGTGCGCTTCTCCAACATCAGGGCGTTCAAGGTGGCAAATCCGCAAGCGCCCTCTTTGACCCCGATCACATCACGGATGTGCTCCAAGTGCACGTCAAAGCGACCCAGCAGTCCACACAACATGGCATCGGCATCACCGAGTTTGAGCATCAAGGCGGCGATGGTCGTGCTGGAACGGCGCACGGCGGCCTTGGCCGCCTCGATGGAGACGCCACGTCGGCCCATCAGGCGGTGGTAGGTTTCCCAGTATTGGCGAAAGCGCGGGTCATCTTCCGGGTTGACGCATTCCACATCGGCACCGAGGCGCAAGCGCAGACCGGCCTTACGCAAGCGTGTCTCAATGACGGCCGGTCGTCCGATCAAGATCGGCCGGGCCAGCCCTTCGTCGACCACCACCTGCACCGCGCGCAGCACGCGCTCGTCTTCGCCTTCGGCATAGGCCACCCGTTTCGCGTCCAAGGGCACGGCCTTGGCAGCGGTGAATACCGGGCGCATGATCATGCCGGTCTGGTAAACAAAGCGTGACAATTGCTGGCGGTAGGCCTCCATGTCCTTGATCGGGCGCGCGGCCACGCCAGACTCTTCGGCGGCCTTGGCCACGGCGGGCGCAATGCGCAGGATCAGGCGCGAATCAAAGGGGGTGGGTATCAGGTATTCGGCGCCAAACACCAGTTCTTTGCCAGCGTAGGCATTTGCCACTTCTTCGCTGATGTCGGCCTTGGCCAGGTCGGCAATTTGGCGAACGCAGGCCAGTTTCATGGCCTCAGTAATCTTGGTGGCACCACAGTCCAGAGCCCCTCTGAAAATATAGGGGAAGCACAGGACGTTGTTGACCTGGTTCGGGTAATCAGAGCGGCCCGTGGCGATGATGCAATCGGGGCGTACTGCTTTCGCCAACTCCGGGCGAATCTCGGGTTCCGGATTGGCCAGCGCCAAAATAATCGGGCTGCGCGCCATGGTCTTGACCATGTCCTGCGTCAGCACGCCGGCGGCTGAGCAGCCGAGGAATACGTCGGCTCCGTTGACGACGTCGGCCAGCGTGCGCAATTCGGTCTTCTGTGCAAAAGGGGTTTTGGATTCATCAAAGCCGCCGGCGCGGCCTTCATAAACCAGGCCTTTGGAGTCACACACAAAAATGTTTTCGCGCCGCACCCCCAGGCCCACCATCACACCCAGACAGGCCAACGCGGCGGCGCCAGCACCCGACACCGCAATTTTGACTTCCTCAATGCGTTTGCCCACCAGCTCCAGCCCGTTGAGCAAGGCCGCGCTGGAGATGATGGCGGTGCCGTGCTGGTCGTCATGAAACAGCGGTATGTTCATGCGCTCGCGCAGCTTCTTCTCGATGTAGAAGCACTCGGGTGCCTTGATGTCTTCGAGGTTGATGCCGCCCAGGGTGGGCTCCATGGCAGCAATGATCTCAATCAATTTGTCGGGGTCGCGCTCGTCCAGCTCAATGTCAAACACGTCAATGCCGGCAAATTTCTTGAACAGGCAGCCTTTGCCCTCCATCACCGGCTTGGAAGCCAGCGGACCGATGTCGCCCAGACCCAGCACCGCCGTGCCGTTGGTGATGACCCCTACCAGATTGCCGCGCGAGGTGTATTCGGTGACCAGCGAGGGATCCGCTTCAATGTCAAGACATGGGTAGGCCACGCCGGGCGAATAGGCCAATGACAAATCGCGTTGGTTGGACAGCGGCTTGGTCGGGGTGACCGAGATTTTTCCGTGTGTCGGGTTGCGGTGGTAGTCGCGCGCTGCTTCGCGCAGGGCAAATTCGGAAGGGGAGAGTTCTTTTGTCATGTCAATTTCCTGTTTTGATGTTCTAACAGCATGGGCTCAACGCTCGACCAACATACTAATCCCAAAAGCCAAACCACTCCTTTGATCGCGCGCAGGAAATGTTTTGGCAGAGTTGAGGGCCGCGCTCGCTCGCTTCGCGAAATGGCGGTCTGCCCTGAAAGGCCAAGCGCCTTTAGAGCTGACCCTCCGTCAGGGTGGCGAGCTGAAATCGCCCGCTTTTGTCCCAGAGCCAGGTATCGGTGTAGGTCACGCGGCCCATGCGCACCGGTGTCGGAAAGGGCGCGGCCTGGCGCACAGTCCGCTCGATCTCGGCGATCACTTCAGGCGCATGTTTCGGTGGGCGCAGCCAGTGGGTGCGAGTGACCCGGCCCTTGCCGTCGACGTCAACCTCCAGCACGCCAATGGCGTACAGCAAGGGTGGCAATTGGCCGTGAAATATGCGCTGCGCATTCTTGTCATAAATGTGCTGTGCGGCATCGCGTCGATAGGCGCGGGGATTGGTGGCGCCGGAGACGGCGGGCAATGTGGGTGCGACCGGTCGACGGGCAGCGGGTGGCGGTGCGGCAGGCGCTGGCGGTACCGGTACCGTGCTGGAGGTGCAGCCAGCCAAGATGGCCGCCACGCTGGTGAACATGCGTGCCATGAGTGTGTTGCTGCACTTGCGGTTTTGATTCATGGCACGTCTCCGGTGTGAACTGGGGTTTTCCAGTGGTTCATTATGGCTGCCGATCACTGGGCAGGACCATGCCACGTTGCTGGTCGCGAAAAAGAGCAGAGCTCAGGCACAAATGCGCTCAGTGCCGCGACGACGACACCGCAATGCCACCCACGATCAGCATGAACGCCAGCGCGTGGTACAGGTGCGGCACTTCGCCCAAGAACGCGCTCGACAGCACCGCGGTAAACAGGGGTGTCAGGTTCACAAAGAAGCCCGCTACCGAGGGGCCGACCCGGGTGACGCCAGCGCCGTAAGAGCGATAGGCCAGCACCGCCGGCCCAATGGCAATGAACAGCAGCGCGCCGCCCATAGTCCAGCTCCAATGCAGCCGCCCCAAGCCCAAGGACCACTCCGCGCCCGCAAACAAGCCCGACCAGACCAGGCCCAGTGCCACTTGCGCCAGCAAAAACGCCGACCAGTCGCGCCGAATGTCGGGCGGTTCGGTCGTGGGGTGCGCCAGCATCCAGCTGTAATAGGCCCAGGCGGCTGATGCCAGCAAAATGTACAGGTCACCCGCCACCAGCCGCACCTGCAACAAGACATCCAGCTGGCCACGGCTCAGCACCAGCAGCACGCCGCTGATTGACAGCGCGGCACCCAGCCATTGCTTGCCAGATATGGGCATGCCAAAAAATACCCGGCCAATCAGCAGCATCCACACCGGCGTGATCGAGCCCACCAGCGTGACGTTGATCGGGGTCGAGGTGTTCAAGGCCAGATACAACAGGGCGTTGTAGCCGCCGATGCTCAGCAAGGACAGAACTGCAAAGCGCTGCCAGCTGGGCCATAAAGCGCTGCCCCGGCGCAGCACCGGCGCTGCCAGTGGCAGCAGCAGCATGAAGGCAATTACCCAGCGCAGCAGATTGAGCGTCATGGGCGAGATCAGCGGGGCCATCAGGCGCCCGACCACGGCGTTGCCCGCCCACAGCATGGGCGGCAGCGTCAGCAGCAGGGCTGCGGTGGGGGTGAGCCGTCTGTGGGTCACGGCAGGGCCTGTGCTGGGGTCAACAGGGCTTCAAAGTCGGACAGGGGCGTGGGCCTGCCAAACAGATAGCCTTGGTACAGGGTGCAGCCGTTCGCAGCCAAAAATTCTTGCTGCGCTGGGGTCTCGACGCCCTCGGCAATCACCCCCAGACCGAGGTTGTTGGCCATGCCGATGATGGTTTGCACAATGACACCGTCAGTGGCGTGAATGTCAATATTGCGCACAAAAGATTGATCGATTTTGAGCTGGTCCAGCGGTAGCCGGGTCAGGTAGGAAAGCGAAGACTGCCCGGTGCCAAAGTCGTCCATCGAGAATTGAACCCCCAATCTTTTCAGCTCGCTCATCTTGGCAATGGTGTCCGTTACGTTGTCCAGCACCAGTGACTCGGTCAGCTCGAGTTTGAGCAGGTGCGGCTTGATGCCGGTCTCGCGCATCACGCTGCTGACCTGCGCCACAAAGCCCGGTTGGCGGAACTGGCGCGCGCTGACGTTGACCGCGACATGCAGATGGCAGGCCCGAGGATCGTCTTGCCAGACTGCCAGTTGCTGGCAGGCCGTGCGCAGCACCCACAATCCAATTTGATTGATCAATTCACTTTCCTCCGCGACCGGGATGAACTCGACCGGTGGTAGCAGACCCCGTAGCGGGTGCTGCCAGCGGATCAGCACCTCGGCCGCGACCACGCCGCCTGCCAGCAGGCATTGGGGCTGGTAGTACAGCGCAAACTCGCCGTTCACCAGTGCCGCCTGCAGGTCCTTTTCAAGCTGGGCACGGGCCGTGATGCTGGCCTGCATCTGTGGATCAAAAAAGCACAGGTCGTTGCGCCCGCGCGCTTTCACCTGGTACATGGCGATGTCGGCCTGTTTCAGCAATTCTGCTGCAGTAATGGGTGTCGAGGCCTCGAACAGGGCGGCGCCCACGCTGCAGGTGTTGCGGTAGCTCTGCGCCTGTAACAGGTAGGGTTCATTGAGTGTTGCCAGAATTTTCAGACCAATGCGACGGGCCAGCGCGGCGGCCTCCAGAGTGTGCTCGGCTAGGTCTTCGAGCATGACGACGAATTCGTCCCCGCCCAGGCGCGCCACCGTGTCCTGTTCGCGCATGCAGTCCTTCAGGCGCTGGGCCACTTGTTGCAGCAGCAAGTCGCCCACCTCGTGGCCCAGGGTGTCGTTGAGGGTTTTGAAGTGGTCCAAATCCAAAAAAAGCAGCGCACCACAACGACCGCTGCGCGCACTGGTGCTCAAGGCGTGCTGGAGCCGGTCCATCAACAGCCGTCGGTTGGGCAGGTTGGTCAAGGGGTCAAAAAATGCCAGTTGCTCGATCTCGGCCTTGGATGAGGCAATGGCTCGGCGCGCTTGGGCCAGATGCTCCAGGTACCACAGAACCAGACCAGCAGAGGCCAGAATCATCAGCCCAAACAACAGCGTCACGCCCAGGATGAAATTGCGCTGCTCACGCCAGTTGGCCAGTGCAGCGGCGATTGGCACGCTGGCGGCAATCAGGACATCGCGGTACAGAGTCGGTTGCGCAACCACCAGGGCCGGTTGAGCGCTGAGCCGCGCTGGTATCCGCTGGGCCTGGCCCCAATTCGGACCCTGAGGCAAGGGCGTGTCGAGCCGGGTGCCCCAGAGTTGCTCCCTGGCCGGCGCGCTGGACAAGAGCTGGCCATCGCTGCGCTCGAGCGTGATTTCCAGGCCATGGATGCTGACGCCCTGGCTCAGGATGGCATTGAGTAAGGACACCTGGACCTCGGCCACCGCCAGCACGCGGGAACCGTCGGCCAGTTTGATGGGGCGCCCCAGGTAGATCACTCGCTCGGCGCTAGCGAAATTCACCACCGGTGCGCTGATGCTCAGCTCCGACATGGGCTGTGCCAGTGCCTGTGCCACAAAGGCGGCGGGCATACCAAGGCGTGGGGCGCCACCGTCGCTGTCAGATGAAGCCAGCACGCGGGCCCCTGCGTCCAGCAGCGCCACATGGCGCACCATCAGGTTTTGCTGCACGGCGCTACGCATCAGCCGATTGGCCGCGTCGGCATCGATCCAGTCTGTCACCAGCAGCGACAGACCCAGCTGCTCGTCCAGGCTGGCCAGCAACACGTCCACGCCCAGCAGGCTTCGGTTCAGGGCCACCACGGCACCACTGACAAAGCGCGCGGCTTCCGCCTCGCTCTCGTTCAGGGCGGCCTGCCGAATACTCCAGATCAGGCTGGCGGCGGCCAGTGCGAGCACCAGCAGGAACGCCCCCGCCAGCCCCAACACCCAGACTGTGATTCTCGGTAGCTGCACGCGCGTCATGGCACGCCTGGCGCCGGGATGTGCCGTGCTGGGCCAATGGTCTGGTTCCAGACGTCAGCACAGCGCACGCCACAGCGCGCAATCCAGCGTGGCAACACGGTGGCGCTAAAAATTTCTTGCCGTCTGCGCTCGTCCGACGCCGACAGCGGCACGGTCACCATGTGACCCGCACGTGCGCCAGCACACGCCTGCGCGCCGGTGCTGCAGGCCAGGCCTTCTGCCGTCTCGCGTTCGCTCTCGGTCCAGATGGCTGCTTCAAGTTTTGGGAGCTCGCGCCGCAGCAAGGCCTTCAGGTCGGGTGGCAAGCCGTCCCACGCGGCCAGGTTGGCGCCAAAAATTGCCAAGCCCCAGGTCACTGGCAGGGTGTGCAGATGGGTGCTGACCTCATGCAGCCCGAGCTTGTACCCTGACAGGGTGCCGCTGATGGCGCACTCGGTGTTGTTCGAGGCCATGTTGGCCATGATCTGGCCGAATCCGGTGAGCACTGGCACGCCGCCCCAAGCGCTGACAAAGTCGGACTGGGTGGCTGACGAGACGCGGATGCGCCGACCGGCCAGATCCGCCATGCTGCCAAGTGCACGCCTGCAGAAAATAACTTGGGCTGGGTAGATGTAAAGCGCCAAGACCTCGACACGATGGCGTGTGCGCAGCTCGTTTTCGAGGTAGGGGCGAAAGGCGGCCACGCTTTGCTTCACGCTGGCTACATCCGGGTTGAGCCCGGCCAGGTCGGGTGCGTTGTATTGAGGGTATCGCGCGGAAAGAGAACTCAGCAGTGCCGTGCCAAAGGGTACGACGCCGAGCTGAATCAGCCGCAGCATGTCGGCGCCCGGGACGCCGGCCCGGTCAAAGGGCACGATATCGGCATCGTACTTGCCCGCGCTCAAGCGGGCCAGGGTCTGGGTCCAGAACGGTGCCTCGTTACGCGTGTACTGGTTCAAGTCGGCCAGACCGCCGACGATACGAAGTTTTTGCAGCTTTTGCGGTGGCGGTGTTGGGGGTGCCTGCGCCAAGCCGGTGCTTAGAAGCAGAACGCCAGCCAGCAAGGTGGCCGATCGGCGGAGCAGGCGCAGCATCAAATGGGTGCGGGTTGACAAAGGTGTTGACTGTGGCATGTTGGCAGCGGCAATGCCCTCATTTTCGCAGCAAATGTCTGACGTGCAGAGCAGCGTCATTCAGGGTCGGTGCCCTGTCAGCCAGTCAGCATCACTTCATGGCAATATGTGGCCTCGCTGCAACTTCAGGAAACCCATCATGAGCCTCTATTCTTCCCGCGCCATTGCGATTGACCAACACGGCGGCCCCGAGCAGCTCAATTTGGTGAACGTCACGGTGGGCGAGCCCGGCCCCGGCGAAATCCGCATCCGCCATCACGCAGTCGGCCTGAACTTCATTGACGTTTACCAGCGCAGCGGCCTGTACGCCATGCCCATGCCGCTGCAGCTGGGCATGGAAGCGGCCGGCGTGGTGGAGGCCGTGGGGGCGGGTGTGACGCACCTGCAGGTGGGCGACCGCGCGGCCTACGCGTCGCAACCCCCGGGAAGCTACTGCGACCTGCGGGTCATGCCGGCCAAGTGCGTGTGCCAGCTGCCCGATGCTGTTTCTTTTGACACCGGCGCCGCCATGATGCTTAAGGGCTTGACGGCGCAGTACCTGCTCAAGCGCACCCAGCCGCAGGGCGGCCTGCAGGCGGGTGACTTCGTGCTGTTTCATGCGGCGGCCGGTGGCGTCGGCCTGATCGCTTGCCAGTGGGCCAAAGCCATGGGCTTGCAGCTGATCGGCACGGCGGGGTCGGATGCCAAATGCGCGCTGGCCAAGGCGCACGGGGCCACGCATGTCATCAACTACGCGACTGAAGATTTCTTGGCCAGGGTGAAAGAGATTACTGCGGGCCAAGGCGTCAAGGTGGTGTACGACTCGGTCGGCAAAGACACCTGGGACAAGTCGCTCGACTGTCTGGCGCCGTTCGGCTTGATGGCCAGCTTTGGCAATGCCTCGGGTCCGGTGGCGCCGTTTTCGCCGGGCATTCTGGGTCCCAAGGGTTCGTTGTACGTGACGCGCCAGACCTTGTTCACCCACATTGCCACGCGGGAAAGCACGCAGGCCATGGCCGATGATCTGTTCGCCGCCGTGACCAGCGGCCAGGTCAGCATCCGCATCGACCAGCGTTACAAATTGGAAGACGTGCAGCAGGCTCACCGCGATCTGGAAGCGCGCAAGACCACCGGTTGCACCATCTTGACGCTTTGATGCATTTTTTAAGTCAAATAGGTCGCTAGCCCCCGTCTAATAAGCGTTAGCTGCTATCAAAATAGAGCTATAAGGCGCTGTGCGACGCAGATCAGCGCCCGCGTCGCACGCGCAGCAACTCGTCCAGAATCAGGCAGGCCGCACCCACGGTGATGGCGCTGTCGGCCACGTTGAACGCCGGGAAATGCCAGGTTTTCCAGTGAAAGTCCAGAAAGTCCACCACGTAGCCATAGAGCACGCGGTCGATCACGTTGCCCAGGGTGCCACCCAGAATGCAGGCCATGGAAAATGCAAACAGCTTTTGTCCGGAATGCGACTTGAGCAACCACAAAATCAGGGTGGCTGCCAGCACGCCGACGACGGTAAAAAACCAGCGCTGCCAACCCGACGCACCGGCCAGAAACGAGAACGCCGCGCCGCTGTTATGCGCCCGCACCACATTGAAGAAGCTGGTGACGTAGGTGCTGTCACCCAGCTGGTAGAAGCCGACGATCATGACCTTGGTGAACTGGTCGGCCATCAGGATGATGGTGGCCAGGCCCAGCCACTGCAGCATGCCCGCAGAACTGGTGGAGCCCGCCGAGAAGGTGCGGCGCGCCATCAGGCAAACGCCCGGTCTTCACCGGCGCCATACAGGTTGCTGATGCAGCGGCCACAGAGCGTGGGGTGGGTGCTGTCATGGCCAATGTCGTCAACGTAATGCCAGCAGCGCTCACACTTTATGTCATTTGAGGGTCTAGCCCTTATGGATAGGGCGTCACCAGCTATTAATTCAATAGCGGACGTAATGAAGACGAATTTCAGGTCGCCGCCCAGGCTGGCGAGCAGCGCGTAATCGTCACCGTCAACGGTGAGCGCCACGTTGGCCTGCAGCGAGGAGCCGACCTGGCCCTCCGTGCGCAGGGTCTCTATCTCTTTGTTCACGGCATCGCGCAGTTCGCGGATGCGCGCCCATTTGGCCAATAAGCCAGTGTCGGGCGCCTCAAATGCCACGCAGCCGTCCATGAAGATCGATTCTTTCGTCGTCGCAGGCGTCTTGCCCGCCGCACCCAACACCGCCCACGCTTCTTCCGCCGTGAAGCTCAGGAACGGCGCCATCCAGCGCAGCATGGCTTGCGTGATCTGCCACAGCGCGGTCTGCGCGCTGCGCCGGGCCAAGGACTTGGGCGCGGTGGTGTACAGGCGGTCTTTCAGTACGTCGAGGTAGAACGAGCCCAGGTCTTCCGAGCAATAAATCTGCAGCTTGGCCACAACCGGGTGGAATTCGTAGACCTCGTAATGCGCCAGGATGTCGGCCTGCAACTGGGCGGCGCGGGAGAGGGCGTAGCGGTCAATTTCCAGCATCTGGGCCAAGGGAACGGTATTGACCACCGGGTCAAAGTCTTGGGTGTTGGCCAGCAAGAATTTGAGTGTGTTGCGGATGCGGCGGTAGGTGTCGACCACGCGCGCCAGAATTTTGTCGTCCCCGGCAATGTCGCCCGAGTAGTCGCTGGCGGCGACCCACAGGCGGATGATTTCGGCGCCGAGCTTCTTCGACGTTTCTTGCGGATCGACGCCGTTGCCGGCGCTCTTGCTCATCTTGTGGCCCTTGCTGTCGACCGTGAAGCCGTGCGTCAGGATGCCCTTGTAGGGCGCGCGCCCGTACATGGCGCAAGCGGTCAGCAGGCTGGAATGGAACCAGCCGCGGTGCTGGTCGTGCCCCTCCAGGTACAAGTCCGTTTCCGGACCGTCCGGGTGACCGCTGCCAGGGTGAGAGCCCTTGAGCACGGTGGTGTGGGTGGTGCCGGAGTCAAACCAGACTTCCAGAATGTCGCTGCTTTTGGTGTAGTCGGGTGCATCACCGGCGCAGCCCACATGGCCCAGGATTTCCTCGGTGCTGGCCTTGCTCCAGGCCTCGATGCCGCCTTGTTCCACCATGCTGGCGGCAATGTCCAGAATGTCCATGGTGCGCGGGTGCAACTCGCCGCTGTCTTTGTGCAAGAAGAAGGGCAGCGGCACGCCCCAGCTGCGCTGGCGGGAGATGCACCAGTCGGGCCGACCGGCGATCATGTCGCGCAGGCGGGTCTTGCCGTTTTCGGGATAGAACGCGGTTTGCTCGATGGCGTCCAGCGCCAGTTGGCGCAGGGTTTTGGGTGCCTTGTCCTTGGTGAACACGCCAACGCCCTCGTCCATGCGAATGAACCATTGGGCGGCGGCGCGGTAGATCACCGGCGTCTTGTGCCGCCAGCAATGCGGGTAACTGTGCACGATGTTCTCGGTGGCGAACAGGCGACCGGCATCACGCAGCGCATCGATGATGACCGGGCAGGCTTTCCAGATGTGCTGGTTGCCAAACAGGGGCAGCTCGGGCGCATAGACGCCGTTGCCCTGCACCGGGTTCAGGATGTCGTCATAGGCCATGCCGTGCGCCACGCAACTGTTGAAATCCTCGACCCCGTAGGCGGGCGAGGAGTGCACCATGCCGGTGCCGTCAGTCTCTCCCACATATGCAGCCAAATAAATCGGACTCTTCCGGTTGTAACCCTCATCAACTCGTGCCAATGGGTGTTCAAACTCTAGCCCGGCCAAGCTGGAGCCCCAAGTGTTTGCGATAACTGTGCCTTCTAGCGCGAAGCGCAGTAGGCACTGCTCCACAAGACTCTTGGCTATAACCAAAAGACCTCTTGTCGTGTCTACAAGCGAATAGATGATGTTCGGATGAACATTGAGGGCTTGGTTCGCAGGAATGGTCCAGGCGGTGGTAGTCCAGATGATCGCGAAAGCATCTTTTTGTCGTGCTTCATGACCAATGCGCGGTGAACCGAGGTCGTTAAGTTCCGGCTGGCCAAGTGGCTGACCTTTGTCATCAGTTGGTTTTTCGAATGCTTTGAGAAGTAGTGCTTTATCCGCACATAAAAAGCCCACATCCAAGGTCTGCGACTTCTTGTCGGCGTATTCGATCTCGAATTCGGCCAGGCTGGAGCCGCAGTCAAAGCACCAGTACACAGGCTTCAAACCCCGGTAAACAAAGCCGCGCTCGATGACGCGCTTGAAAGCGCGGATTTCATCGGCTTCGTTTTTGAAGTCCATGGTGCGGTAGGGGTGGTCCCAGTCGCCCAAGACGCCCAGGCGTTTGAAGTCCTCGCGCTGCAGGTCGATTTGTTCGGTGGCATAGGCGCGGCTCTTGGCCTGCATGTCGTCGCGCGCGAGCTTGCGGCCAAATTTCTTTTCGATCGCGTTCTCGATCGGCAGGCCGTGGCAGTCCCAGCCCGGGATGTAAGCCGCGTCCATGCCCTGCAACTGGCGCGCCTTGACGATCATGTCTTTCAGAATCTTGTTGACCGCGTGGCCCATGTGGATCTGGCCGTTGGCGTAAGGCGGGCCGTCGTGCAGCACAAATTTGGGCGCGCCGCAGCGGGCCGCGCGCAGCTTCTGGTAGATGCCTTGGTCTTCCCATTGCTTGACCCAGACCGGCTCGCGCTTGGGCAGGTCGCCGCGCATCGGGAACGGGGTGTCGGGCAGGTTCAGGGTGCTGCGGTAATCGGGCTTGGGGGTGTTGGTGGTCATGGTGGCGCTATTTTGAAAAGTACGCTCGCGCATCAAGGCAATCCTGTCGGATGCCGGCGGTGAGGGCGTCCAGAGAGTCGTACTTCAGCTCGTCGTGCAGTTTATGGAGAAGTTCTACCCGGATAATTTTACCGTAGGCCCCCTCGGGGCCCAGGGCGTCGGGCCAGTCCAGGCAATGGGTTTCCAGCAGCACCCGGCCCCCATTCACATCGCGCGGGTCCAGTGACGGGCGAATGCCCATGTTCGCCACGCCCGCCAGCGGCGCCGGGCTCAGGCCATGCACGAGCACCACAAAAATGCCGCTGGCGGCGGGTTTCCAGTGGGCAAAGCGCAGGTTCAGGGTCTTGAAGCCCAAATCCCGCCCGAGTTTGCGGCCATGCACCACATGGCCCGAGATGCGGTAGGGGCGACCCAGCAGGCGCGCCACATCCGGCAAGCGGCCTTGGCCGAGCGCGTCGCGCACCGCCGAACTCGACACCCGCAGGCCATGCACCTCGTAGCTGTTCATGCGCGCTACGTCGAAGCCTTGGGCCATGCCGGCGGCATCGAGCAAGGCGTAGTCGCCAAGCCGCTTGGCGCCAAAGCGGAAATCATCACCCACCAAGACATATTTCGCACCCAGTCCCTGGACTAGCACCTCGTCGATGAAGGCCTGCGGCGACAGCGCTGCCAGGCGCGCGTCAAAGGGGAGGATCACAGTCTGGTCGACCCCGCTCAAGGCCAGGTCGGCCAGCTTGTCGCGCAGGGTGCCGATGCGCGCTGGCGCCAATTCAGGCTTATGGCTGGCCGCGGCAAAGTAGTCGCGCGGATGGGGCTCGAATGTCATGGCGCAGCTGGGCACGCCGCGTTGCTGGGCCTCGCCTTTGAGCAGCGCCAGCATGGCCTGGTGGCCCCGGTGGACGCCGTCAAAATTGCCGATCGTCAGGGCGCAGGACTGGGCCACGTCGGGATGGTGAAAACCGCGGAAAACCTTCATTGGGTGTTATTATTTTGATAGCAGTGTACGCAGATCACTCAAGCGCTGACAGCCAATTTGACACATAAAGAGGGTATATTGTGTCTTAGCGGCGCCGAAGAGCTTCTTTGCGCTGCCAGAGACAGTTGCATTTCGTGTCAATGGGTTTATCCAGGAGGCGTGTTTTGAAGGTCTTGAAGTTGTCAGCCCAAGGGCTGCCCCAATCGTGGATTTCGCTGGAGCAGGCGGTGATTCATTACGCCGCCGCCGAGGTGCGCTGGGAGATGGGCGCGCAAGTGGCCGTGTTTCATGGTGGCCACAACGCGCTGACCGGCGCGCAGTCCATCATCATGGTCAACAGCATCATTGGCACCAAGGGCGTGGCCAGCATCAATCCATTCCGCCTCAAGCCGGGCCTGACCAACGCCAAGTTATTCGTGCGAGACCGCCAGCTCTGCGCCTATTGTGGTGAACAGTTTGACGAAGAAGCGCTGACGCGCGAGCACATCATCCCGTTCGCGCAGAACGGCATTGACACGTGGATGAATGTGGTCACCGCGTGCCGGCCCTGCAACCACCGCAAGAGCCACCGCACGCCGGAGCAGGCGGGTATGCCACTGCTGTACGCGCCCTATGTGCCCAGCCTGTGGGAGGATTTCATTCTGCGCAACCGTCGCATTCTGGCCGATCAGATGGAATTCTTGATGGCACATGTGCCCAAATCGTCCCGGCTGCTGGCTTGACGCCTTGGCCGGTCGTCGGTTGTGTATCTTGGGCCTTGCATTTTGTCGATCAGGCCTGAGCCTGACAGGGAGGAATACATGAGCTTTCAACGAGTCAATTGGCGTGTGGCGCCCTTGAGCCTGATTCTGGGCGGCACGTGCTTGACTGGTGCGGTGGCGGCAACGCTTGACCCGCCTGCGGTGCCTAAGTCGGCGGCACCTGCCAGCGCGCAGCCTCTGCTCATGCACGCCAAATGGTGGCAAGCCGGGCAGAACCCCAGCGCTTTTCTTGTCAGTGAAAAGCTGGATGGCGTGCGGGCCTACTGGGACGGCCAAAGTCTGCGTTTTCGCAGTGGGCGTTTGATCGCGGCACCGCACTGGTTTACGGCCAGCCTGCCCAAAGCCGCGTTGGACGGTGAGTTGTGGCTGGGGCGAGGCCGCTTTGATGAGCTTTCCGGCATCGTGCGCCATAGCACGCCGGTCGATGCGGATTGGCGCGCGGTGCGCTACATGATTTTTGACTTGCCCGGCGCCGCCGACGCTTTTGCCGAGCGCGCCCAGCACATCAATGAGGTGGTGGTGCAGGCGCGCCAGCCCTGGCTGCAGGCGGTGGCCCAGCAACGCGTGCCGGATGTTGCCGCGCTGCAGGCCTTGCTCAAGCTGACGGTGCACGATGGTGGCGAAGGACTGGTCCTGCACCGCGCCAATGCCCTATGGTCAACAGGGCGCGGCGATGCGCTGTTGAAACTCAAGCCTTTGCCCGACGAAGAGGCGCGCGTCGTGGCGCACTTGCCTGGAAAAGGCCGAAATCTTGGGCACATGGGGGCCTTGCTGCTCGAAATGCCCAGTGGCCAGCGGTTCGCCTTGGGTACCGGCTTCAGCGATGCCCGGCGCGCCGACCCGCCCCCGGTGGGCTCAACAGTGACCTACCGCTACCGTGATCGCACGCCCAAGGGCTTGCCGCGTTTTGCCTCTTTTTCAAGGGTGCGGGCGACGGAGTAGGGGCATGGTAACGCTTGGTCGGCCAAGATATGGGGCCGACGAAACTCAATGGTTATCAGCCACACCCCGCTGCAACAGCGGTCGTGCGGCGCCGACCGTCGGTGCAATTGCTACTTGTCGCCACCGAGTACAAAGGTGACCTGCATGTTCACCCGATAGGCGACGATGCGACCGTCTTCAACAGAAACTTTTTGTTCCTTGATCCACGCACCGCGCACGTTTGAGACGGTATCGCAAGCACGGGCAATGCCTTGGTTAATGGCATCCTCAAAGCTGATCTTGCTGGTGGCGCTGACTTCAATGACTTTTGCGACGCTCATGGGAATACTCCTTATCGAGGGTTAATAAAGCGCCATGCTAGCAATGGCCGTCGCTTTCCGATGTAGGAACGTATCGCCCAACGCTGTAATCCGCGGGCGCATATTCTTCATGTCTTTTGATGGCGACAGAGTACTTTGGCGCAGACTGGTGACTGTCACCCTGCCCGGCATCAGGGTTAAGGCCTTGGGGTCACCAGTTGATGAACTCGGGGGTCAGGAGATAAGGGGGCTCGCCTGGATCAGGTCTATTTTTGCCCTTGCTTGATGCAAGAGTTCGTTAAGTTCCAGAACCAACTCGTAGGGAGCCCCATGCGTTTCGTTGGCGAGTCGTCGTCCCATTTCCTGGACAACTGAGAGCAATTCTGAAATTTCTTCAGCGGTTTCTCGCCTTTCTTGCTCTTGTGATTCATCAATAGGCATAAGCCGAGACCTCCGTTTGTTGACTCATTTCGCTGCCACGGTTGAGTAGCCTAGGGGCGATTGTCCATTTCCGCAAAAGCCCTTAGTGCAACATTCTTTCTTCAATTTCCCAGGCAGTGAGCATATCAGCCAACCCGATTGCCGTCACTCAAACGGCCCCCAGCAACTTGCGGCCAGTCACCCAGTCGGGGAGGGCGCTGCCGCTCGCCGGGAACTCCAGCGTTGGGGGCATCGTTCCAGGCCTTGAGAAACATCAAGCGCGTGCAGCTTGACACGCTGAGAATGCATTGTTCCTTCAAAGAATGGATGTCAATCCGACGTACTGTGGACCAGCTTGAAACATCGAAAGTTTGTTCAGCCTGTGGTGCCACGGTTGAACGAAAACTGTGCCATAAAAATCGCTATGGGGAGTACATCTGCCGCAAATGCCTGGCAGGTGGAATAAGGTTTACACGACGGGGGCAACTGAAGCATTTTGTGAGGTGGGCGCTACCTGTTTTGTTGTTGACTATTGCCATTTCCTGTATAGCTCTTTTGGCGACGTGGCACTGATCGGTGCCGTCGCTTGTCTGGCTGAATCATGGTGCAGAGCGTCTGTGAGCAGTTTGAAGAGTTGCAGAAAGGGCTCGTTCCCATTGAGCCTGGCGTTGAGATGCGTCAACAAAGGGAACCTAGGGAGCCGGACAATTTGACTTTCTTATAAGAGAGTGTGGAAATCCGCCTATTACTTGGACCATCGCGATATGTCGAGAGTTTGTTCAGCCTGTGGCACCAGCGTTGCGCGCGAAGACTGCCACAAAAATCGCTATGGGGAGTACATCTGCCGGGAATGCCAATCCGCCGGAATCAAGTTCGTACGACGGGGACCACCAAGCAACGTGATGAGGCTGGTTATTCAAGTATTCTTGTTTGGCTTGACCGTTGCGAGTCTGGTTTTTTTTGTGACGTGGCAGTTTTTCCTGACTTCAGACTCTTCACCTGTCGTTGGTGGTGGGTACGATGCGGCCATCGACACCAACGTTGGCACATCCCTGAACCGTCCTGCGAAAGCTCAGCGCATCGATAGCCCCAGTGATGCTGTTTCAGAAACCGAGAGGCAAACACCATAGTCGATGTCTGAGCGTCCGCGTGACTACCGCAGGGTCGGTGAATTTCGGCGTGAACACGATGTTCATGGGATCAAGTTTGGTGCTGATTGCAGGAGGAGGAGTGTTCTGGACTTATGCTGCCCCCCTGCGTCTCAACCCCAGACTTGTGCCGCCACGCGCATCATGTTGCCGCCCATCACCAGCGCTGCCTCGGCCGGTGTCATTCCTGTGCTTTGAAGTGCATCGCTGAGAACTTCCCAGCTTTCAATGGGCGGGTAGGCAATACGCAAGAGACCTCGGTCATACCCTGCTGACTTGGGCCACCAATAGTCTGGATTGAACTCGTCCGGCGGCTGGTCATCAAGCCCGTTCTGCAGAAAGCTGATGTCGAGTCCGATACCTGCGTGCTTCACTCCCACCAAATTGGCCACGTAGGCGGCATGTGTTGCTACATCATGTGCACTTGGATTCGCACTGTCGAGGAATATCGATACGCCAGACACGCACACCACGCCACCGCTTGCTGCGCAGGCCCTAATTTGCTCGTCTGTTAAATTGCGCCCGTGTTCCACCAGAGCCATTGGGTTGGCATGACTGAAAATGACTGGTTGGGAAGATGCGTCCATGATATCCAGGCTGCAACGCCGTCCGGTGTGTGAACAATCCATCAGCATTCCGGCGGCGTTGATCGCAGCGACAACCTGATAACCCAGTGGGGTCAGACCCTGCTCGAGATCGTGACAGCCCCCTGCCACTGAGTTGTTGCGGTTATAGGCCAGATGCATTTGCATCACACCCAGACATTTATACAAGGCAACCATTTCCGGTTGCTCAAGCAGTGGCATGGATCCCTCCAGATCAAAGCCGATGGCCAGTTTTCCGCTTGCTGCAGCATCCTCGATGTCCTGCATGCAGTTCGCCAGAACGTAGCGCTGCGGTTGTGCCCGTATAGTGGCACGAAAACCGGCCAGAACGGACATGATCTGTGATACCGGATTCATGTCCATGCCCACGTTTATGGAGACGTAGTTCACACCCGACCGGTGCAGTTGGTCCAATGGAGAGAAATCGGCCTGTGGATGCAAAGGCAAACACGCATGCGCGTCCCAGTGAATCATTAAATTTCCTTCAGGGGGAGCAAGCAAGCCCGGGTGGCGCTCACGATGTACTTGGCAAACAAACATTGACTGTTTGACTGAAATACCAAAACCAATTGAGGCCGCACTGCAGATGAACTATGCGCGTCGACTTGATCTCGTCATCGAATTTGGAAACTACGCTGAATAGACCGTGGATGCTGTTTCGCCGCCCCGGCCGGTCCAGTTGGTATGGAAATACTCTCCACGCGGTTTGTCAATTCGTTCGTATTGATGTGCACCAAAATAATCTCTTTGCGCCTGCAACAGATTGGCGGGAAGGTTTTCGCTTCTGTATCCATCGTAATAGGCTAACGCAGAGGAAAGGGCCGGCGTTGGGATTCCATTCTTTATTGCTTCACCAAGTACATTTCTTAACGACTGTTGAGTTCTAGAGATTGTTTCTTGAAAAAATGGATCAAGCATGAGATTCACAAGATCAGGATTAAAATCAAAAGCTTCCTTTATTTTTCCAAGAAATGCGGAACGAATGATGCACCCGCCTCGCCATATTAATGCTACACTTCCGTAGCTTATTTTCCAACCAAAAGCCTGTGTTGAAGCTCGCATCAACTGATAGCCTTGAGTATAGGAAATAATCTTTGCCGCGTACAAGGATTTTCCAAGTTCATCAATGAACGCTTTTCTGGTGCCAGAGAAGTTTGCCTTTGGACCGGTCAATATTTTTGAAGCCAACACTCTCTCATCTTTCATAGAGGAGAGTACACGGGCAAAGACCGATTCAGTTATGAGTGTGAGTGGGACTGCAACATCGAGTGACGCATTTACCGTCCATTTTCCAGTTCCCTTCTGACCTGCCTTATCCAATATCTTATCGAGCAGCGGCAGACCATCTTCATCCATAACCGTCAGAATGTCTCTGGTGATTTCAATCAAATAACTATTAAGTTCACCTTCGTTCCATTTTTTAAACACATCATGCATTTCAGCAGATGTCATTCCCAATAAGTTCCTCATGATGTCATAGGCTTCACAGATTAGCTGCATGTCGCCGTATTCAATTCCGTTATGAACCATTTTCACGAAATGACCAGATCCTTCTTCCCCAATCCAGTCGCAGCATGGAACATCATCATCAACTTTTGCAGCGATCGCCTGAAAAATTGGTTTTACACTTTCCCATGCGGAGATAGAGCCGCCTGGCATTATTGAAGGTCCCAGCAAAGCGCCTTCTTCGCCGCCAGAGACCCCAGCGCCAACATACAACAGACTTTTGCCTTCAAGCATTTTTGTTCTCCGTGTTGTATCTTGGAAGTGAGAATTTCCACCATCAATAATGATATCTCCTATGTCAAGCAAAGGAATCAACGTTTCAATGATCTCATCGACGGATTTTCCGGCCGGCACCATCAGCATTATTTTCCGCGGAAGGTCCAGGGAAACGACCAGTTCCTTAATTGAATAACATCCTTGTATATTCCTTCCTTGGCCTCTGCCAGAAATAAATCGCTCAACCTTGCCTTCCATAATATCAAACAATGAAACTCTGAATCCTTTTCCTTCCATGTTGAGGACAAGGTTTTCCCCCATCATTCCCGCGCCGATTAATCCTATTTGAGACTGCATGTTCATTTTCCTGAGTGTTTGATGTGTCGTACGGGAGTATTTATGTTTTCGCTGGAGCCACTAAAAAGTTCGGTGCATACCGTGCAGAATGAAACTGCTTGCCAGTGAAAGTCTTGATGCTGATCTCGTTTCGACATTTGCTGCACCAGACATTGGAAAGCAACAGTTGCTTGGCGACGTCGGGCACCGTGGCCCACAGTTTTGCGGGAGGGGCGGTGAAATTCGAAATGGATGCAACGTTCATGGAAATTACGCAGTAGCCGCGTGCTGGCAATCTTCCCGAGGCAGAACATTGCATCCGCAGTGCGGCACTTCAGTGGCGGCACCGGTGGTGGGTCCCTTGAACTGATTGATTGGAGCCTTTGATGTGCTCTTCGTGGGCCGTGGTGTCCCACCCGTCGAGTCTTCCGTGGCCGCTGCCACGTTTGGAATCCACCGCAAGAACGGCGTGAAGTCTGCCACGTCGACGATGTACCAAATCTTCTTGGTGGCGTCCCAACGGGCTCCCAGTGCCTTGACGGCATCTTTCTCAGCGAACGGCGTTACCAGATTGATTCTCATACTGCGAATTATCGATGCGACCGCATGCCGAAGCGGCAGGCAGGCTGTCCTTTAGAGCCAGTTCCAAATCGCCAAAAGAATCTGACGCCCTGGCAAAGCAGTAAGAAGGCTCCAGTCGTGCTTGAAATCCGGTGTTTGGCAATAGGTATGCTTCATCGCTGCTCACTCCCGATTGGCTGTTCACGCGGATGACGGATGGTCAGATCGGCTTAACAAACAGCCCGATGGTCAGGCAGATTCCGATGCACACGATCACTATGCGAAGCGTTTTCTCGTTGACCCTATGTAGTGCCCAGGAACCACATAAGCCTCCGACGATGGCCCCAGCACTAAGTGCGAGAGCTTCGGGCCAGTGTACTTGTGGCGAGGTCACAAACAGTGCCACGGCAGATGCATTCATAACTCCGGCCAGGACATTTTTAGTGGCGCCGGCGTTGCGGGTCGGCAGACCTGCCATTGTGAGTGCAGCCATCATTAAAAACCCGATACCACCACCAAAGTATCCGCCATAGATTGCAATCAGAAACTGACTGACGGCGGCACCAAGCGGCCCCAGGTGAACAGTGGTCTCCCGGTCTTTGCGTATAAAGCTGCCCCAAGCGAATACGGCGGTGGCAAATAGCACTAGCCATGGAACAAGGCGTGTGAACACGGTCGAAGGAGTCTTTAGCAGCAGCAGTCCTCCCAGTGCACCGCCAAGGACGCTGACCAAGAGTAGTGCCCAAAATGGCAGCCTGCCCACACTGGTCACCAGCCGCCGACCTGCCAGGCCAGAGGTCACCTGAGCGGGAAATAGCGCCACTGTGGACGTGATGTTGGCGGCCAGTGGCGTCATGCCAGACAAGATCAGTACCGGCAAGGTTATGAACGAACCACCACCTGCCAGAGAATTTTGTAAACCGGCCCAGAATCCGGCAACGACAACGAATGCGATCAGCATGAAGCTCCCATACAGGCGGTACAGTCGTAAAAAAAGAACTGCCGAACCAATGCAGAACTCAATGGTGTGCAGTGAGCCAATGGCGGCAAGAAATAAGCACCCAGGCTTTTGATCTAAATGCTTGACCTTGTTTTGAGTTCTGGCTCCTCGATCTGGCTCGACCTGGGGATGGTCAGACTTTCTTCTTGGCCTTGGCAGGCGCAGCAGGGGCGTTGCTGTCGGCTTCAAGGATGATGTTTGAGCCCGCCTTCAGTACTTCTTCAAACTCAGCCAGTTCCTTCCCAATGGCGGCATATTTCTTGGACCTGGCTCTGTTGTCGATCCATCTAAGTGCAGCCGCTTCCAGGTCTTCTTTGAAATGGGCGAGTGCCGATTCTTTGGCTGTCTTGGTTGCCGTCTTTGATGTGCTGGACCAAAGGTCAATCAGATCTGACAGGCCGTTGTCAAAATCGTCGAACGTCTCAAGGCGTATCCACTGGCCGCGTTTGTCAAACATTTTTTTCTTTCGTTAATTGGTAATTGCATGTGGTTCAGTTTAGCGGGCGATCCGCCAATGCTGAGTGGTCCAAACCATCGGCAAGCCTGCGAGTTGTTATGTGCTGAAAAAACAACTGCCAAAGCCACTTTTGCATGGGAAAAGCTAGCTGCTTTGAACCCGCCTGATGAGACCTTCTTGCGCCACGCAAGCCACTAACTTTCCGTCACGACTAAATATATTTCCGTGATTCAACCCGCGGGCATGACCGGTGCTTGGACTTTCACAGGCGTACAACAGCCAGTCATCGATTTGAAAGTCACGGTAAAACCACATGGCGTGGTCAAGACTTGCGGTAACCATATCCGACTGATAGTAGGTTGCGCCATGTGGTCGTAAGCTGGTACCCAGCAATCCAAAGTCAGACGCGTAAGCCAACAGACATTTTTGCAGTGCATGGTTGTCTGGAACTTGGCCAGCGGCACGAAACCAAACATATTGAGTCGGTGTTGTCTTTTCAGGTTGGTATGGATCGACTGGGTCAACGGGACGCAATTCAATTGCGAGATCGCGAGTGACTTTCCCTGGTGTCTCAGAGGGAATCAGTTCAGGGACGGGGCGGGCGCTACTAACCACGCTTGGCAGGGACTCCGGGGGTGGCACAACTGGCATCTTGATCTGATGCTCAAATCCCGCCTCGGTGGTCTGAAACGATGACGACAGGATGAGTATGGCTTTATTGCCCTGTGATGCAGTGACCCGGCGCACGCTGAAGCTGTTGCCGTCGCGAATGCGATCCACGCTGTAGTGGATGGGAGCAAGAGGGTCGCCGCCGCGGATGAAATAGGCGTGCAGGGAATGTGCATTGCGCTCAACACATGTATTTCCGGCGGCAACCAGAGCTTGCCCGAGTATGTGCCCCCCAAACAGATTGCGGAACCCGAGGTCCAGGCTCTGCCCGATATAGTGATCAGGCTTAACGTACTCAAGCTCAAACAGGCGTAGCAACTCACTCAGGGCGGTACCTTCGGAAAAGGTTTGGATGATGGTGTCTTTTTGCATTTTGGAATTTTCGAGGACTTCAGGAACAAGGCCAATTTGGCGTCCGCCGTTGAAACGTGATTGAAGAATCAATGAGAATTGAAATCGGCAAGCTGGCTGACAGCAATCAGTCTGAAGCTGCCCCACGAAATCCGGCTCCATTTGCCTAGCCCACCGTTCATCCCATCTCAATCACCCTCGCCACATCGCCACGGCACACAGAGCACGACCCCTGCAACACCAAGTCGCCACCCACGACTGTCCCGGTAAAGTCAGTGATGGTGACCTCATGATGGCACTGGACGCACCAGACGTTGGACAGGAGTAGCTTCTTGGCGTGGGCAGGAACAGTGGCCCACAGTTTGGCCGCAGGGCCGGTGAATTTGGGGATGGACTCAAGGCTCATGGGAATCACGCCTTTGCCGTGTGCTGGCAATCTTCCCATGGTAGAACATTGCATCCACAGTGCGGCACTTCAAGGGTCGACCCGGTCGTGGGTCCCTTGAACTGATTGACTGGAGCCTTTGGGGTGCTCTTGGTGGGCCGTGTTGCCCCATCCGTCGAGTCTTCAGTGGCAGTTGCCGAGTTTGGGATCCAACGCAAGAACGGCGTGAGGTCTGCGACGTCAACGATATACCGAAGCTTCTTGGTGGCGTCCCAACGGGCCCCCAAGGCCTTCACGGCATCTTTTTCAGCGAACGGTGTGACCAAGTTGATTCTCATCTGACGAATTATCCATGGTGGCTGCCGGCCCATTGCAGAGCTTGTAGTGTTCGATTCCATTGTGCCGACCTTGACGCAAGTGATTTGAATATTTGCTTCAACCATGAACCACAACGAACAAACCCTGATTCGCTTCTACAGCGCCTTTGCAGCGCTTGATGCCGATACCATGGTCAACTGCTATGCCGAAGATGCGATCTTTGAGGACCCTGCGTTTTCGCTCAATGGGCGGCGCGAAGTGGGTGGCATGTGGCACATGTTGTGTGATGCCACAAAGAGCAAGGGGCGCGAAGACTGGCGACTTGAATTCCGTGACATCCGTGCCGATGACACCGCGGGCCGCGCTCACTGGGAAGCACACTACCGATTCAGCGTTACCAAGCGGGTTGTCCACAACATCATTGATGCCGAATTCACCTTCACGCCAGAAGGCCTGATCGCCACGCACAAGGACTCCTTTGACTTCTGGCGATGGTCACGTCAGGCAATCTGCTTGGGCGGTCTCGTTCTGGGCTGGACCCCTTTCTTTCGCCGGCAGATGCGCAAGCAAACCCGCTTGGCGCTTACCAAGTACCTGGCAAACAAACCTTGACTGTTCGTAGTTCAGCAAGACAAAGACGAAGCCAAACCAGAGAATTCCGATTGGTCACGCCGAGGCCAGGCGTCCTATCTGGGGGCAGCACTTCGCCAAGTGAAATACGAAAAACCAGGCAATCCATGCAGAAAAAATGGCTCAATAATCCTTACGAAATTGGTTGTGGCATGTTTTACAGCTGTATTGAACATCATTGACGGATTTTCGGACAATGTCTAGATTGCCGCCCTCTGCCGCCTTGACGAGCTGGCTCACCGCGGCCTGATAATCTTTCTGTGCTTGTTTGAATTCGATGGGCTGCATCCATACGGCGGGCTTGGCGTGTGTCGGCGGGTAATTGCTGTCCGGGGTGAAATAACCCCAGGGCTGCATCGCCAGCTTTTCCAACGCCAATGCGCTGACGCGGAACTCACTCGGGTTGTAGTCCATGCGATCACGGGCAACCATGCCCATGGGCTCCAGGGTGCGCGTAAATTCCTTAAAAATCGCCCTGCGCTTGGTGACAAGCTGCGCGGGGTGGGTGTCTATTGCCTCATTACAGGCAGTTAGCGCCAGTACGGCAGCAATGGCTACCAGAGAAGATAATTTCAATATTGGCATGAATTTGTTGACTCACTGGAAGATGTCTACCATGTTAGACGCCTTACATTGCAGTAGCATGGCGCCCTTTGCATAGATCACAAAAACAGCAATGGCGGATGTCACGTACCGATTGGTGATTTGCGGGCTCGTTCAGGGCGTTTTTTACCGTGGTTCAATGGTTTCTCAAGCCAACGCCCTGGGTTTGAGGGGCTGGGTGCGAAACCGCCTGGATGGCTCGGTGGAGGCAATGGTGCAGGGAGAGGCCACCGAAGTGAACCGCATGATTGAATGGGCCAGGCGTGGCCCGTCAAATGCCGTCGTCACATCGGTGGACATCTTTCCCCGTGAAGGTGACTTCGTTGGTTTTCAACAGCGCGAATCCACCTGAACACCGCATTCACCCATAGCTCCGTCAGCATCGGTTGATAGGCATATTGGTTCCGCCGACACGGATTTGACCAACTGTGGCAGTGAGGTTGTTGACTACTCAAAAAATCTAGAGCAGAATTTGTTCGTGACCGAGTCTTCATCCTCGGTGAAGGAGCCCGATACATGACAATGGACCACACTTACGCTCACACTTGACTGACGGTATGCCGTCATGACGCTTCCCATACTTGAGGAAGCACCTAGAAGGGCTAGGGTTCGTTATGAGCCCTGCCCTTTTTCATTGGCTTTACCGTACTGCTAGCCTGACCTGCCGGTGCGGGGTCCAAGGAAGTACCACAGCAGCAAACCCAGGACGGGCAGTAACAGTACGGCGACTATCCAAATCAGCTTTTTCTCGTTGGATACCGAGCTTTGAAAAATGTTGAGAATGGCCCAAATGTCCCCGGCGAGCACCAGCACGCCAATGAGTCCGTTGTATCCAAAGTGCGTCATTCCAGGTTCCTTTTGCTTACAGCCCAAGTCGTCAATGCTTGAGCATCAGGCAATGTAGCTTGAATACGTCTGTTGCGCCAAGTTAACCTGGAAGATGCACTTCATTCCTTTATCGGGCCTTTTTTTTGCCTTAGCAGGCACCACCGCCACCACGTGCGCCGCAGGGGCTTTGCCGTCGGCTTCAGCTGCAGCGCCTGAGCTTTCCAGCTCTGGCTGAGGGTAAGCACGCGGCCAACCCATCTTGACCACAGCGCAGTGGCTGTGTCTGGGAATCAAAGAGATTGAATATGCGGCTGGCCGCCAAGGGCCATGT
>NZ_JAAFHA010000177.1 GCF_010365055.1 Rhodoferax sp. | reverse complement strand
TCCTGCACATAGTCCAACAGCGGCGCAGCCGCATGGACGGCCAGCACCTGCTGCTGCAGCGTCTGCAGCTCGGTCGCACTGAGCAGGCTCGGCAGTGCTTCCACCATGTCGCGCCGGTCGCGCCCTGCCAGCAGTTCGCGCTCGGTGGCACGGTCCGGGTAACCCAGCGAGATGCGCATCAGGAAGCGGTCCAGCTGCGACTCCGGCAGCGCATAGGTGCCGAGTTGGTCGTGCGGGTTTTGCGTGGCAATCACAAAAAATGGCGCGGGCAGCGCGCGCGTGTCGCCGTCCACCGTGACCTGCTTTTCTTCCATCGCCTCCAGCAGCGCACTTTGGGTCTTGGGGCTGGCGCGGTTGATCTCGTCGGCCAGCAGCACCTGCGCAAACAACGGGCCGGGGTGGAAAACAAAGCTTTCTTTGGCGCGCTCATAAACGCTCACACCTGTGAGGTCGCTGGGCATCAGGTCGGCGGTGAACTGCACCCGGGAGAACTGCAGGCCAAAGGTTTTGGCCAGCGCCAGCGCCAGCGTGGTCTTGCCCACGCCGGGCACGTCCTCAATCAGCAAGTGGCCCCCCGCCAGCAGGCAAGCCACACAATCTTGCGTTTGCGCCTGCTTGCCGACAATCACCGTGTTAAGCTGATTCAGTATTGATTCAAGTTTTTTTTGTGCATCCATAGCACGACGTTACCAAAATAATTTGAGAGACAGGAGATCACCGTGACAACGACCGGTTACTACACGCATTCCGATTGCCGTAAACATGAAATGGGGCCTGGCCACCCCGAATGTCCTGAGCGGCTTGATGCCATCGAGGACCGATTGTTAATCTCCGGCCTGGGGCTCGCACTGGAACGGCGTGAGGCCCCTTGCGCGTCGCTGGCCGACATTGAGCTGGCGCATAGCCGCACGCATGTCGCGGCCCTGCGCGGCCTGAGCGATGTGCTGCAAGAAGATATCTTGGCCGGCGGCCCACCCTATGCCCAGGTGGACCCCGATACCTCCATCAACGTCAGCACCTGGGATGCGGCCCTGCGTGCTGCCGGTGCCGCGCTGGCGGCCACCGATGCGGTGATGGCGGGTGAACTTGAAAACGCGTTTTGTGCCATTCGTCCGCCCGGGCACCATGCGTGCCGCGACCAGGCCATGGGATTCTGTTTCTTTAACAACGTGGCCATTGCCGCCAAGTACGCCCTGGAGCGCCACGGTCTGAAGCGGGTCGCGATTGTGGATTTTGATGTGCACCACGGCAACGGCACCGAGGACATCGTGGCGGGTGACAAGCGCATTTTGATGGTGAGCTTTTACCAGTATCCGTTTTATCCACTCGATCACGTCCACTCCAGTGCGGCCAACCTGGTCAATCTGCCCGTGCCTGCCTATACCAAGGGCATGGAGATCAGGGAGCTGATCGAGAGCACCTGGATGCCACGGCTGGAGGCCTTTCGGCCCGAGATGATTTTCATCAGCGCCGGCTTCGATTCGCATCGGGAGGACGACATGGGCCAGTTGGGCCTGGTCGAGCAGGACTTCGTCTGGATCACCCATCGCATCAAGGACGTGGCCCGGCGCCACGGCAAGGGACGCATCGTCTCGTGTCTGGAAGGTGGTTATTCCTTGAGCGCGCTGGCGCGCAGTGTGGAGGGACATATTCGGGTGCTGGCCGATGTTTGAACCCCGCATTGCCGATCTGGACGCCTGGGTCGCGGCGCTGACCCAGCGCGCCGCGCTGATGGAGCTCGGCGCACTGGCTTTGTGTAGTGTGGTGGCCTGGTGGCTGGCCGCGCTGTTTCGCCGGGCGCGGGCTCCGAGCGTGACGACCTCCATCATGTTTGGCCGACGCCTTGTGGACGGGGTCTTGTTCCCGTTTCTGCTGCTGAGCCTGGCCTACGCCGCCCGCGCCCTGATGGTGGGCCGGGTGCCGCTGGCGGTTTTCAAGATTGCGTTGCCGGTGCTGATCTCCCTGCTGGTGATCCGGCTTGGGGTCAAGGTGCTGCAAGCGGCCTTCAGTGACACGCCGCTGGTGCGTATGCTGGAGCGCAGCATTTCCTGGGTGGCATGGGTGGCTGTCGTGCTATGGGTCAGCGGGTTGCTGCCACTGGTCCTGGAAGAGCTTGACCAGATTACCTGGAAGATGGGTGGCGCCCGGATGTCGGTCCGCACCCTGCTTGAGGGGAGTCTGATAGCCGGTGCCGTGCTCATCGTCACCCTGTGGATTTCAGCGGCCATCGAGACCCGTTTGCTGCGTTCGGCCACCGGGGGCGAATTGTCGCTGCGCAAGGCGGCCAGCAACGCCACGCGTGCCCTGTTGATGTTCTTCGGCCTGATGTTGGCCCTGTCGGCAGTCGGTATTGACTTGACCGCGTTCTCGGTGCTGGGCGGCGCCATCGGCGTGGGCGTGGGCTTTGGCCTGCAAAAGTTGGCGGCCAACTATGTCAGCGGATTTGTCATCCTGGCCGAACGCAGCATGCGCATTGGCGACAACGTGCGGGTCGATAATTTTGAGGGCATTGTGATGCAAATCAATGCCCGCTACACCCTGATTCGCTCGCTCGGCGGGCGCGAGTCGATCGTTCCCAACGAGTTGTTGATCAGCACCCGGGTCGAAAACCTGTCGCTGGCCGATTCGCGGGTCTGGCTCCATACTGCGGTCGCGGTTAGCTACGACAGCGATGTGGACCAGGTGATGCAGTTGTTGCATCAGGCTGCCCTGAAGCAGGAACGGGTGCTGCGTGAGCCAGCTCCTTCCGTGAACCTGTCTGCCTTTGGCGCCGATGGACTGGAGTTCAAGCTGGGGTTCTGGATCGCCGACCCCGAGAACGGCAGTGACAACTTGAAGTCCTTGATCAATCTGGACATACTTAGGTCACTGCGTGAAAACCGGATCGAGATTCCCTATCCGCAGCGGGTCGTGCACCTGCCGGTGGTGGCGGCAATTCCGGGTCCATCACTTTGACCAAGGAGGTTCGCATGTCTTTATCGCTGGCTGTGCCCACCCCACTGGAGTACTTTGCCTCGCTGGTGCACAGCGATGCCGACTTTGCGTTGTTGGAGGCTGCGGCCTGTCTGGCGCAAGACGAATACCCGGAACTCGACGTACAAGAAGTGCTGGGCGAGGTCGATCAACTCCTGGCACGACTCAAACATCGCCTTGCGGCTGATGCCGGCCCCCTGCAAAAGCTGCGCGCCTTGCACCAGTTTTTCTACCGGGATTTGGGCTTTGCCGGCAACGTCAACCATTACTACGACCCGGACAACAGCTTTGTGAACGTGATTTTGCATACGCGCCGCGGCATTCCGATCTCGCTGGCGGTGCTGTGGCTGGAACTGGCGCAAGGCTTGGGGCTGGCGGCGCGGGGCGTCGGGTTTCCGGGTCACTTCATGGTCAAGGTGAATTTGCCTGAAGGCCAGGTGGTGATGGACCCGCTGGACGGCCAATCGCTGACCCGCGAGGCACTGGCTGAGCGGCTCG
>NZ_JAAFHA010000047.1 GCF_010365055.1 Rhodoferax sp. | reverse complement strand
TCCAGCTAAGAAAGCGGCTCCAGCTAAGAAAGCGGCTCCAGCTAAGAAAGCGGCTCCAGCTAAGAAAGCGGCTCCAGCTAAGAAGGCGGCACCGGCCAAGAAGGCAAGCGCTCCAGCGACCCCTGTGGCTCAGACCACATTGAACCCGCAAGCGGCCTGGCCTTTTCCATCGGGCAGCAAACCCTGAAAAGCCGAGATGGCATTTCTTCCAGCCCGGTGTTGCAAGGCCCCGGGCCTTTTTTTATGCCCTCGACGGGCGGGCGAATCAATCCTAAGGGTAAAAGGTCAGCAAACGATAGCCTGCAATGTGGTCTGACGTGCCCTCGACCCTGATCACCACGGTCAGAGAAACCGGCCACTCGGCACCCGCTGTCAACACATCCGCTTTGACACCAAGTTCTGAGGGCAGGAGTACCCGCCGCACCACTGGCTGATCAACGGAATCCGTTAGCGTCAGCTCAATGGCCGACACCGCCAGTGGAATGTCTGCTGTGTTTCTTACCGTGAAATTCAAACGATAGGAATCTCCCTGAAGTTTGATGAATGATGAACTGTCAATCACGATGGAATCAATACGGCGCAGCGGCGACACGACGCAATTCAAAGGCGCACAGAGCGCCAGCAACGCGGGCCGCCAGCCAGGCTTCAGCGCCGCGATTCGATCGCGCTCATGCAGCACAATTTGCCCTAGCAACCCGAGCAGCAAACCCAGACTCAGCAAGGCCAGCGCCGCACGTATGCCCGGCTTGCGCCAAAAAGAACCCCGCCGGCTGTTTTGCAGGAAGGAGAATTCGCTCAACTCAGGACGGATGTCAGCTTCCGCTTCCGCTTCAACTTCAACTTCAACTTCAACTTCAACTTCAGCTTCGGCATCGCGGTCAACACCTGCCCCAGATCCGAATGCCATGACTGTTGCATCGGCGGCCAGCGAGAAGGCCAAGGGCTCTACAGGCTGCACCGGCTCATTCAGCCCATCGCTCCCATCGAGTTCCCGCAAAGACGACATTGAACTTGACGGCGCTTCATCAACCAGCACGACATCAAGCGCAAGCAACTCGGGCACTTTCAATGCCGTCCCGGTATCGGACAACTCCGGCAGGGCCATTGGGGCCAATTCCGCCACAGGCGGCATCTGTAACAAATGAAGCCCAGCGTCGAATACCTCGTCACATTGGCCACACCTGACCCATCCTTCAGAAATCCGAAGTTGGTCTGGCACGACCTTGAACAGGGTCTGGCAAGACGGGCAACGTGTGATCAGGCTCATGGAATGAAAATTGTAGAGCTGTGCCCGGAGCAACTCAGTTTGACGCGGTCATCAATATCCAGCCCTCTTGCTGGTCAGCAATCGCCAATTGGCAATAGGGTGCGTAGGCGGCTTTCAGTTCATCGGCCTGGGCGGCAAGAATGCCGGCCAATACCAGTGAGCCACCCGGTGCCACATGCGACCACAACAAGGGCGCCAGCACCTTCAAGGGAGTCGCCAAAATGTTGGCCAGCACGGTTTGATAGACGCCTGTGGCGGCCTCGGGGAAGACGGCCGCCACATGGACATGATTGGCCTGCGCATTGAGCACGGTCGATTCAACCGCCGCGTCATCAATATCAACCGCATCAACGCTGGTGGCGCCATGTTTGGCCGCTCCGATGGCAAGAATGCCCGAGCCACAACCATAGTCCAGCACCCGCCCCAGCTTATTCTGGACTGTGGATTCATCCCCGTGACCACGCTGGGCGATCCAGCGCAAACACATGCGGGTGGTCGGATGTGTGCCCGTGCCAAACGCCAAGCCCGGGTCGAGACGAATGACAATGCGGGCCTGTGCGGGCGGTTCGTGCCAGGTCGGCACGATCCAAAACTCTGGCGTAATTTCTACCGGCGTAAACTGGGATTGGGTCAACCGCACCCAATCCTGCTCCGGCACAGCCTGCATACCCAACAATTGACAGTCGGAAAAAAAATCTTGCGCCTGCAGCAGAGTCAAAGCAGCTTGCGCTAAGGCCTTGGATGCATACAACGCAGTGACTCGGGACCGCTGCCAGCCTTTTTTGGGCGGCGGCATGCCAGGTTCACCGAACAGGGCCTGCTCCGCATCGGTCTGGGCGTCGGCATCCTCAATGCTGACACTCACGGCATCCAGCGCTTCGAGAGCGTCGCTCAAGGTTTCAACCCGGTTCTCCGGGCACATCAATTTCAATTCAAACATGCTAATTAGTTGAGGACAGAACTGGCTCGCTTCGCGCAGCTCCTGCCTGTCCCGCAAAGTTCCAATTTAGCGCTTGTGTTGAACAA
This sequence comes from Rhodoferax sp., assembly GCF_010365055.1. Lineage (GTDB taxonomy): Bacteria > Pseudomonadota > Gammaproteobacteria > Burkholderiales > Burkholderiaceae_C > Rhodoferax. The sequence continues at coordinate 25,092 of NZ_JAAFHA010000047.1, read as the reverse complement.
GCCATTCTTCAAGATAGTGGATGTTGGTGCCACCGGCCATGAACTTCGCGTCCACCATCAACTCACGGTGCAACGCAATGTTGGTGTTGATGCCTTCCACCACCGTTTCACCCAAGGCTGAGCGCATGCGCGCCAACGCCTCCTCACGTGTGTCGCCATGCACAATGATCTTGCCAATCATGGAATCGTAATTGGAGGGCACGAAGTAATTGGTGTACACATGCGAGTCCACCCGCACTCCCGGCCCACCCGGAGCGTGCCACATGGTGATGCGACCCGGCGACGGAATGAATTTGAAGGGGTCCTCAGCATTCACACGACATTCAATGGCGTGGCCACGAATGCCAATCTGGCGCTGCGTGAACGGCAGCTTCTCACCGGCAGCCACCATGATCTGTGTCTTGACAATATCCACCCCAGTGATCATCTCCGTGACCGGATGCTCCACCTGCACGCGGGTATTCATTTCAATGAAATAGAACTCGCCATCCTCGTACAGAAACTCGAAAGTTCCGGCCCCGCGATAGCCAATCTTCTTGCAAGCTGCCACGCAGCGGTCGCCCAGGCGCTCAATCAGCCGGCGCGCAATGCCCGGCGCTGGCGCTTCTTCGAGAATTTTTTGGTGCCGCCGTTGCATCGAACAATCACGCTCGCCTAGGTAAACCGCGTTCTTGTACTTGTCCGCCAAAATCTGGATTTCAATGTGACGGGGGTTCTGGAGAAACTTCTCCAGGTACACCGCCGGGTTGCCGAAGGCGGCGCCGGCCTCGGCCTTGGTCATCGTGACGGCGTTGAGCAAGGCTGCCTCGGTGTGGACCACGCGCATGCCGCGCCCACCCCCACCGCCAGCGGCCTTGATGATGACCGGATAGCCCACCGCCTTGGCAATGCGGCGAATTTGCACCGGATCATCGGGCAGTTCGCCTTCTGAACCCGGCACACAGGGAACGCCGGCCTTGATCATTGCCTGTTTGGCAGAGACCTTGTCACCCATCATGCGAATCGATTCGGGCGTCGGGCCAATAAACTGGAAACCGCTTTTTTCTACCCGCTCGGCAAAATCAGCGTTTTCGCTTAAAAAGCCGTAGCCTGGATGAATTGCCTCGGCATCCGTTACTTCAGCTGCCGAAATGATGGCTGGCATATTCAAATAGCTCAGGGCCGACTGCGCGGGCCCGATGCAGACTGCCTCTTCGGCCAACTTGACGTATTTCGCCTCGCGATCAGCCTCCGAATAGACCATCACAGCCTGAATACCAAGCTCACGACAGGCACGTTGAATTCTGAGGGCGATTTCGCCCCGATTGGCAACCAGGATTTTCTTGAACATGGGAAGGTCCGCTCTAGGTCACTCAATCACAAACAAAGCTTGCCCGTACTCGACGGCCTGACCGTTTTCACAGAGAATTTGCGTCACCGTCCCCGCCATGTCCGATTCAATTTCATTGAGAATTTTCATCGCTTCAATGATGCAGACGGTGTCGCCCACCTTGATGGAGTCTCCAATTTCAACAAAGGATTTAGCGCCCGGAGAGGCCGCCCGATAGAACGTTCCCACCATCGGCGACTTGACCGTGTGGACAGCTGCGGCCGGGGCCGGGGCCGGCGCAGGCTCAGCGCTCTGGGCCGCCAACGCAACCGGTGCCAACACACTGCCAGGTGCCGCGTACTGCTGAACCATGGCGCCACCGCCCTTGACGATGCGAACCTTGCCCTCTGCTTCTGTGATCTCCAACTCCGAGACATTTGACTCTGACACGAGGTCAATCAGCGTCTTTAATTTTCTAAGGTCCATGAGATCTCCAACGAATTTTAAATAATGAGCCGCGAATTTACCTTAAATTTCGCCAAATGACAGCTATCTTCTTTTATTTTGCAGAATCTCAGCCTGATTTAGTAGTGCAATCCATTGACCCTTAACGCCGTTGAACGACTGCACGACGGCGACCTGTTGCGCCTCACCTCTATATCACTGAGGCCCAAGCCAGCAAGTTAGCTGGTGAGATTTGGCCTATTTTACGGTGCGCGACCATGCCGTCTGATCCAAGCACAACAGTGAATGGCAGACCACCAGTCAAGTTACCAAGGGATTTGCTGAGTTCAACACCCGGCAGTCCTGCCAATGCGACCGGAAAAGTCACGGGACTCTTGGCCAAAAACCGCTTCACCGGCTCCAACTGATCTACCGCGAGACCAAGAACTTGCCATCCTTTGGATGAGTATTCCTGATAAAAGCTGCTCAATAGCGGTAGTTCTTCAATGCAAGGAGGGCACCAGGTGGCCCAGAAATTCAATAACACAGGTTTACCCCGCAACGACGCCATGCTAAACAGGCCCCCATCAAGTCCATGGAACTCGAGTTGCCAAAGGGCCGACTCGGCGGCCGGCGCCATCGGCTGCGGCTGGTAAGTGCGCCAAGCCAGCCCGGCGCCAGCCAGTGCGGCGCCACCTGCCACCGCGCCCATCAGCCAGCGCCGACGACTCCTGGCAGCATTTTCTGCCAGTTCAGGGGGAGGCGTTGATGTTGTCATGGTCGCTGATCATGCAACAAACGCCGCACGGCCTCGATGTCCCCACGCGGGGAACGCCCTTTCGCGTCGGGTTTGAGCGCGCCGCGCATGTCATCGCAGTCGTACACGAGTAGGTGAACGCCCACCTCTTCCTTGAGGTCCGGGCAAAAGGCATGCACACTCAAGGACTCAACCAACTCACCGTTGAAACCGCTCACGGTGCGCGGCACATAGCACATTTGATGATCTATTAACGCTATTTCTGCCGATTTGCTGTCATCACAAAACAACTGAATGTAAATGTCGGAGAGTCGCGTCGCGGTGCCGTGCCACACGGCCCCGCCAAGGTGAGGCCTGAAAACAGCCATGTGCTCCATCCAGGCCAAGGCCAGACGACGCAAGGCCAGCAACTCAGCCGGCTGGGTGTCGGCACAAAACAGTGACACGTACTCCACCACCGCATCTTCGACCTCGTCATTGCCTGGCAGGGCGCTGCGCAGCGGCAGGCCCATCTGTTTGACGGCGCGCCGCTTGGCCGGTCCATACTCGAACCCCTCTTCCACGACCAAACGGGCAGCGACGCTCGCTATTTCTGATTTCAGGCTGTCCATGGGCGCCATTTTGCCCCGGATTGCGGGCCCAATGCCGCAGCCTAAAATCCAGCCATGCATATTCATATTCTTGGCATCTGTGGCACGTTCATGGGTGGCCTGGCCGCTTTGGCGCGCGAGGCTGGTCATAAGGTCACCGGCTGCGACGTTGGCGTATATCCGCCCATGAGCGACCAGTTGCGAGCACTTGGCATTGAATTGATCGAAGGCTTCGGGGCCGACCAATTGACACTGGCCCCTGACATGTTTGTGGTGGGCAACGTGGTCAGCCGCAACCATTTGCCCGACGGTACGCCAAAATTTCCCCTCATGGAGGCGATTCTGGACGCCGGCATGCCCTACACCAGCGGCCCCCAATGGCTGGCGGAACACATATTACAAGGCCGTCATGTGATCGCCGTCGCGGGCACCCATGGCAAAACCACCACCACCGCCATGGTGGCCTGGATATTGGAGTGTGCCAGTTTGCAGCCCGGTTTCCTGGTCGGCGGCGTGCCGATGAATTTTGATGTTTCTGCCCGATTGGGTGGAAGTCAGCCTTTCGTGATCGAAGCCGACGAATACGACACCGCATTTTTCGACAAGCGCAGCAAGTTCGTGCACTACCGGCCGCGCACCGCAGTGCTCAACAACCTCGAATTCGATCACGCTGACATCTTCGATGACCTGGCCGCGATTGAACGCCAGTTTCACCACCTGCTGCGCACCGTGCCCGGCGCTGGCCCACATGGCACGGGCCGGGTTGTGGTGAACGCACTGGAAGAGAGTCTGGCACGGGTGCTGCACATGGGCTGCTGGAGCGAGGTTCGCAGCTTTGGCGCGGCGGTCAGTGACTTCACTGCGACGGGCGATCCGCAAGAGTTCGACGTGCTGTACCAGGGCCAAATCGTTGGCCACGTGCAGTGGGCACTAACTGGCGTGCACAACCAGCTCAATGCGCTGGCGGCGATTGCCGCCGCACAGCATGTGGGGGTCTCGCCTGAGACCGCAGCTCGTGCGCTGGGCAGTTTCGAAAATGTGAAACGCCGCATGGAAATTCGCGGCAGCGTGCAGCGCCCGGGCGGCAGCATCACCGTGTATGACGACTTTGCCCACCACCCGACCGCGATTCGCACGACGATAGACGGCCTGAGACGAAAAGTTGGCCCGCATCAGCGCATCCTGGCGGTGTTCGAGCCGCGCAGCAACACCATGAAACTCGGCACCATGAAAGCGCAGCTTCCCTGGAGTCTGCAGGACGCCGATCTGGCGTTTTGCCATGGCGGAGGCCTGGACTGGGACGCGCGCGAAGCTTTGGCCAGCATGGACGCCAAGGCCCGCGTGAGCGACACGATGGATGAGCTGGTGGCACAGGTGACGGCGCAAGCCAAGGCCGGCGACCATATCCTGTGCATGAGCAATGGCGGCTTTGGCGGCGTTCACCTCAAGCTGCTGCAAGCATTACAAAATAAGTAGCTGCTACCCCAATAAAGACGAGGGCTAGCGTCTCAAAACACTCACAACCCTGGCGATTGAGCGCCGAGCCAGACCGGTGCTGAAGGTTCGTACGCGGCGAGCCGACGGCGCTCGTCCGGGCTGAACTGGGACTGCTGCAACTGGGCCAACGCCGCCTCGCGCTGGGCTGGCGCCGCATCGGCCTGGGCTTGTAGCAGTTTGCTGCGATCGTTCAAGTAACTGGCGATGCGGCTCTTCCAGGCGCCTTCTTCGCGGTCAAGCGCGGCCAGTCGGGCGGCGGCCTCGGGGTTGAGTTCCTTGGAACGCATGCGGTAAATATCGTCCTCGCTGGCGCCCTGCGCGCGCAGTGCCTGCGCCATCTGGTCGATCTTGAGCACCACGCGAGGCGCCTCGCGTTCTTCGCGCAGCGCCGCCGACTGGCTGGCATCGAGCGCTGCCAGTTGCTCTTTTTTCTGCCCTGCACTTAAAGCCGGGTTCTGATTGACTTCCAGCCGCGCCAACGCATCCTGATCGTAGTCATCCTCAAAGCCAAACATGCCCTGGGTTTCTTCGGCGCTGAAGAACTGAGAGCGCAGGTCTTGCATGGCCAGCAGGCGCTGGCGAGTCGCCTTGGCGTCGGTGCCCGCCAACTCAGGCTTCTTCTCCATATCTACCAGGGCCAGCTTGAACTGCAGATACAGGGCCAGCAAGCGCTTGGCAGCGGGCCGTTGGTCGGGCGACAAACGCCGATCCAGATCACCCGCGATTTCCGCCGTGATGGCTGCGATCGTCTGTTCGCCCACCGCACTCAGGTAATAGTCAAACAGGCGTTTGAGCTCAGCGTAAGGCAAGGGGCCCGGCGCCAGCGCAGGCTCGGCTCCGGGCCGCGTGCCCAAATCCCCGTCAGGCACGGTGTCCTGCAGGGAGTGCACAAACGCCACCCCGGGCGTGCCAGGCGCTAAGCCCGATACCGCCGAGGTGGAAGTGGCTGCGTCCGGCCACCACCGCCAAGTGGTGGCGACCAGTGCCAGACCGAGCAAGCCCCAGACCAGGCGCGGGGCACGCAACTGCAACAAGGCGCTACAGGCCCAGATTGCGCAAGCGGTTGGCTTGCTGACGGTACAAGGTGACCGGGTTGGTCTCGAACAGGTTGACCAAGCCGATGGTCTGGTTGACTTCGTCCAGGTGGTTGATGGCGTAGTTGTCGCGGATTACCCGGCCCAAACGGCTGGAGCAGCTCGCCACCAATCCATCGTTATTGGCGCCACTGAACGCCAGCGACGTCAAAGCCAAAGCCGGGTCGAGGATGTCAAACACATTGGTGTAAGGCTTGGCCCCGCTCCACGAGAAATATGACACACCGCGGACCGTGTAAGCGCCTTCGCCACACGCCGTGGTTGGCACGCCCTCAGGATGGGCCTGGTTGAACTTGAGGGAGCCGGCGGTGCTGAGCGATTTGACAGCCGCCAGCGAGTCTTGCGACAGGCCCGAGCCACCGGACAGGAAGCTGATGACCGAACTCAAGCCATTGGTGACGGACACCAGCACCGTGTTGGAGAGCGACCCGGGAGGCGCCACGCCCAGAATCACGTCGGCCACGGCCGAGCCTTTGTTGACACCGCCGACCGAGGTGACCGAGGCCACCAGATCAGGGCGCACGGAGGCGACGTAGCGAATGGTCGGGCCGCCATGGCTGTGGCCGATCAGGTTGACTTTGGCAGCGCCCGTGGCGGCCAGAATTTGCTTGACCTGGGTCAGCAGCTGCTCGCCTCGCACTTCAGTGCTGTTGGCCGCAGAAACCTGCGTGACATACACCTTGGCGCCATCGGCGCGCAGGGACGAGGAAATGCCGTAAAAATAGTCCACCGGCCCGATGTTGTCAAAGCCGAACAAGCCATGCACCAGCACAATCGGGTACTTGGTTTCGGTGTAGCCCGCGGCCCATGAGGAACCGGGTAAAAGGGTGAGTGCCAGCAAAAGGGCGCCGAGCCAGGTCGTCAGAATTTTCTTCAAAATTGTCTCCAGCAGGACCGCAAGGTCGATTGGTTTATGAATCATGTTTGACTTGTTCTGCGACCTCTGGGTGGGGCGCTGTCGCTTGCTGGCCCCTGCAGATCAATCGTGTTGATCAGCTTGAGCTCAAATAGCACGCCTGTGCTATTTTCAAATGTTAGGGCGCCGTGGCCGGTTTGTCATGCTGGAAAACCCACCCACTGGTAAACCCTGATTCAGATCGACCTGGCGCGCTCGTCGCGGCACGTTGCATCCTGTGCCTTGGTCAAGCACGTCATGGCACAATCACCATTCGCGAGTCAACACCCCAAACAGCAGGGACACTAACTGAGACTTGAACCGATGCGGCTTCATGCCTATCTTTCGGTTTCCATCCTGACCACAAAATTCACACTCCATGGCACGCTACAACACCCCTTTTGAAATCCATGTCCATGGCCAGGTGAGCTTGCGCCCCGAGGTTGTTTTTGAGCAGTTGCAAGAAGCCCTCAAGCCGTTATGGAAATACGCCGGCGCGCGCTCCTTGGCAGATGCCGCCGAGAGCTCCTACGAAGACGAGCCTGGCATCAAGTTTGACCCGCAAGAACATCTTTTGCAGATGTGCTGGACTGTGGCCGGCGACGATGATTTTCGCCAGGTGCTCGATGAAATGTGCATGAACCTCAACGACGTTGCGCAAACCGGTGCCGCCATTGAAGTCACGTTTTATGACGCCGAGTTTGACGATGAGGACGAGGATTCGGACGCCGAGTCGCGCGATGACTTCGTGATGCTCTTCGTCGGGCCCGACCCCGCTGCCATCATGCAAGTGCAGCGCGACCTGCTGGTGCAGGACGTGGTGAACCTGATGGAGCGCCATTTTGATGGTGCCGAACTGGTGGGCGTCGTGGCTGAAGTGGACAAGTTGTTCAGCCAGCGCTTTGACGATCTGGTCAATTCACTGCAGCTCGGACGCCCCCCGCGGGGCTCCGGTGGCGGTGGCCATGGCGGCATCGGCCATGGCGGCGGGCGCAAGCCGCGGCATTTGCACTGAGATGGGCCCATCCGCAACTATTTATGCAAAATCGGGCTCTAGCCTACGTATTCATTACATAGTTTGCTATTATTTTTGACATAATTACCCAATCAATGATCTAACCCATGGCAGCAGTTTCTTCCCCCCCGGTCCGCTCAATGCCCACAGCGGGCCGACCTGAGAAGCTGCGCCTGGGTGACGTGCTGGTGCAGCAGCGCCTGATTTCTCAGGAACAGCTGCAAAAAACGCTGGAGCTGCAACGCCAAACCGGCAAGAAGGTCGGCCGCTTGCTGATCGAAACCGGCATCATCACCGAAGAACTGCTGGCCAATGGCCTGGCGCGGCAGTTGCGCATTCCGTTTGTCAACCTCAAGACCTTCCCGTTTCGAGCCGATGTGGTCAAGCTGCTGCCCGAATCAGCGGCACGGCGTTTTCGGGCCCTGGTGCTCGAAGACAAGGGCGACTCCCTGCTGCTGGCCTTGGGCGATCCGCTGGACTTGTTTGCCTTTGATGAGTTGACGCGCCTGCTCAAGCGCAACATTGCCATTGCAGCGGTGCCCGAGACGCAGTTGGCCCTGGCGTTTGACCGGCTCTATCGCCGCACCGAAGAGATCAGCGGCCTGGCCCGCGCACTGGAAAAGGATCTGGGCGACACCGTCGACTTTGGCGAGCTCACGGCAACGGCTGGCATCGAGGGCGCGCCGGTGGTGCGCCTGCTGCAGTCGCTGTTTGAAGACGCCATTCAGGTCGGCGCCTCCGACGTGCACATTGAGCCACAAGAGGCGGGTCTGCAAATCCGCGTGCGGGTCGATGGCGTGCTGCAAACCCAGACGCTGGCCGACAAACGCATTGCCGGCGCCTTGGCTCAACGCCTCAAACTCATGGCCGGGCTTGATATCTCTGAAAAGCGCCTGCCGCAGGACGGCCGCTTCAGCGTGCGCCTGAAAGAACAAACCATTGACGTGCGCCTGTCCACCCTGCCCACCAGCTACGGCGAATCGGTGGTCATGCGGCTGCTGATCCAGGGCGCTGGCATGCGCCGCCTGGACGCCATTGGCATGCCCGAGGCCATGCTCAAACGCTTTCGGGAAGTGCTGGGCCGCAGCGCCGGCCTGGTGCTGGTCACCGGGCCCACCGGCTCCGGCAAGACCACCACCTTGTATGCCGCGCTGGCCGAGATCAACGCCGCCGAACTGAAAGTCATCACGGTCGAAGACCCGGTGGAATACCGCTTGCCCGGCATTACCCAGGTGCAGGTCAACGACAAGATCGAGCTGAGCTTTGCGCGCGTGCTGCGCGCCACGCTGCGGCAAGATCCTGACGTGATCCTGGTGGGTGAAATGCGCGACGCCGAGACCGCCGAGATCGGTCTGCGCGCTGCCATCACCGGCCACCTGGTGCTGTCCACGTTGCACACGCGCGACGCCATCAGCACGCCGTTTCGACTGCTCGACATGGGCGTGCCGCCCTTCATGGTGGCGACCTCCTTGCAGGCCGTCATCGCCCAGCGGCTGGTGCGGCTGAACTGCCCGGAGTGTGCCGAGCCGCAAGACCCCAGCCCGCAAGAGCAATCATGGCTGACCGCCATGGTTGAAGCCGGGGAGTCGCTCTCAAACGTCAATCCCAAGCGCGGTCAGGGCTGCTCATCCTGCAACGGCACGGGTTACGCCGGGCGCCAGGGCATCTACGAATTATTGGAGATGGACGCGGTGTTGACACAAGCCGCCTCACACTCGGACCCGGCCACATTCATGAAGTTGGCGCGCGAGCGCATGAAGGGCCTTACGCTGGCGCATCATGTGTTGGCGCTGGTGCGCCAGGGGCGCACGTCCTTGGCGGAAGCCTTGCGCATTGGCTTCGACGTCGACGAAGCCGTGGACGCGCCGGATTAAGCCCGCATGGCAACCTACGCATGGCGTGGCCGCAACGGCCGGGGCGAAGCAGTCCAGGGCCAGTTAGAGGCCATGACCGAAGGCGGCGTCGCCGACCAGCTGATGTCGATCGGTGTGGCGCCGGTGCACATTGCGCTGGCAGCCGAAAAGACCGCGAGCGCCGCTGACAACTGGTTCGCGCGCCTGAACCGCAAGCCCGTGGTGGTCGAAGACATTTTGGTTTTCTCGCGCCAGATGTACACCCTGAACAAAGCGGGGGTTCCTATCCTGCGCGCCTTTGCCGGGCTCGAGGCCTCAGCCACCAAGCCCGCCATGGTCGACATGCTCAAAGACATTCGCGCCAGCCTGGACCAGGGGCGCGAACTCTCCGCCGCGATGGCGCGGCATCAGGACGTGTTTGGTGCTTTTTACATCTCGATGATCCGGGTCGGCGAGATGACCGGGCGCCTGACCGAGGTGTTTTTGCGCCTGAACGAACACCTCGAATTCGAGCGCGACGTGCGCGAGCGCATCAAGCAGGCCATGCGCTACCCCATTTTTGTGCTGGTCGCCATGGCGATTGCTGTCGTCATCCTCAATATCTTCGTGATTCCGGTGTTTGCCAAGGTATTTGCCGGCTTCCATGCCGAGCTGCCGCTGATCACGCGCGGGCTGCTGGGTTTCTCGGCCTGGATGCTGGCCTGGTGGCCATTGTTGCTGGCGGGCGCCATTGGTGCAAGCGTGCTGATACGCGGCTACTTGAATACGGCGGCGGGGCGTTACCGCTGGGACGCGCGCAAACTCAAGTTACCGATTGTGGGCGACATTGTTTTGAAAGCCACGCTGGCCCGTTTTGCCCGCAGCTTTGCCTTGTCCAGCCAAAGCGGTGTGCCGCTGGTGCAGGCGCTCACCGTGGTGGCGCAGACCGTGGACAACGCCTTCATTGGCAGCCGCATCGAGCAGATGCGCGACGGCATCGAACGCGGCGAGACCATCACGCGCTGCGCCGCCGCCACCGGCGTCTTTACCCCGGTCGTGCTGCAAATGATCGCGGTAGGTGAAGAAACCGGTGAACTCGACAACCTGCTGTTCGAAATTGCCGGCATGTACGAGCGCGAAACCGACTACAGCATCAAGGGCCTGTCGGCCGCGATTGAACCCATCTTGCTGGCGGTCATCGCCGTGCTGGTGCTGCTGCTGGCGCTGGGCGTCTTCCTGCCGCTCTGGAACTTGGGTCAGGCCGCCATGGGCAAGGGCGGCGGTTAGGCGTGGCGAACGAGCGACTCCAACCGGGTCCGGCGCCATTCCTGAGCCTGCGCATGGTCGAATGGTCGCTGGTAGCGGCTCTGATCGTGGTGCTGGCGCTGGTGTTCATGCACAAGGTGCGGGTGCTGCAAGGCCAGGCCGAGTTGTCGGCCATCAAGACCACGCTGGGCGCCCTGCGCACCGCCCTGGTGCTGGACCATCTGCACCACAGCGTCACGCCGGGCGGCGCTTCTGTGGCGTTGCTGCAACGCAATCCCTTTGAGCTGCTGCAGCGCCGCCCCGCCAATTACCGGGGCGAGTTGAGTCGCGAGCAAGCGGATGCGGCGCCCGACGGCAGCTGGGTGTTCGACCCGGTGTGCGTGTGCGTCGGCTACCGGCCGCTGTACGCCGAATGGCTCGACAGCCCCGGTGGCGAGCCGCTGGCCTGGTACCAACTCAGTGGCGAAGCGGGGCCCTGGCAGTTGACGGCCAAGGAAGCCTATGTCTGGCAGGGGCAGGTGATGAATTAGCTTTCGCGCTGCGATGGAGGAACTGCGCCTCCCATGGTCAACGCATGCCCGGGCGGTGCATCGGCGAGGCGCGCAGGCCTTTGTAAAGATGCCGCTTTTAGAAACCTCGCGCCTAAAATGGCTTTGTCATCGAGACGACCCGCGGGAAGCACCGATGGCAAAACGTTTGAATTGATTTTCAAACCTGGTTTTTTAATATTTTTAAAGGTAAATAACATGAATAAAGTACAACGCGGCTTCACGTTGATTGAGTTGGTGATGGTGATCGTGATTTTGGGCGTGCTGGCTGCAGTGGCGATTCCGAAGTTTGTGGATTTGAAGGGTGATGCTCAGCAGGCATCCATGCAAGGCGTGGCAGGTGCCGCAGCATCAGCCTCGGCCATCAACTATGGCGGATGTTCGATCGCGACGGCAGCGAGTGCTCCGACCAAGTGCAAGGCCGTTAACACGTGTACATCTGTCGGAACTGTCCTGAGTGGTGGCGTATTCCCGACAGGGTATACCGCAGCTTCAACGTCGACGGAGCTTGCAGCTGCGACAGCATCCAATGGGGAAACCAGAACTTGCAAGTTGACATTGGCTGGATACACCGCGTCACCTGACGTGACCTTTGAGGTCATCGGTGCCGGCAATTAATGACGTGTCGAAGAGGTAATTCGCGCGAAATTTCAATCAAGCAAGCTTGAGAAGCAGACCCCGATCCAGCCTCAACGACAAAAGTAAAAAAAGCGACCTTGCGTCGCTTTTTTTTCGCCCTTGAATTTCAAAGTAAGAAGTTGAATTAGACCAAATTGCTTTGTCAAATAGGCCTGAAGCCCTGGTCATATATGCATATGAGGCTATTAAATACATAGCGAATCATTGTCATGAGTTCGACAACGCCCCTGGAGCTGGTCGGGTGCGATGCCCTCTTCTGTTACAGCAACCATCGAAACATGACAACCAGCAGGTACACGCTACCCGCCAGCAGCAGCCAGCCTACCCCTTGCGCATGCTGAACCACAAACCGGTCGACCTGCTCATGCGTGACATCGATCACCTTCGTCGCCTTGCGCGACGAGACCCATCGGTTGGACTGGGTTTCAAGGCCGCGCAACAGGCTGGGGCGAACCCAGTAGACCGCGCCGATCAGCAGCGCCACCACCGCGCCAATGAGCGCAAACAGCAGCAGCACGTCAAGCAAAGCGCCGGCCAACGGCGGGTTGGCGATATAACCTTTGAGAGCGCGCAGGGCCGCGGCCCGGTCCAGCAGCCAGCCAAAATACAGCAGCATGTAGCCCGCTCCGACCACGACCAAAGGCCCCATCACCAAATGGTGTCGGTAAAACCAGCGCTCGGTGCGGATGCTGCGGTCCATCAACTGGCTGATGTGGCGCGTCGATACCCAGTGGTTGGCAACGCGGTTGATGCGCTGCAGCAGCTGCGGTTTGAAGATCAGCAACAGCGCCGTAGCAACGCCCATCAAGGCGCCGATCAACAAAAAGATGGCGAGCGAGCGCCACAATAAATCCGCCACGACAGGGTTTTGCATCTTCTTCTTGACTTTAGGTTGTGTTGTGGGGTGACGGCGCTTGAGTTTACGTCAAGCTCCAGCGCCGCCGGATGACTGAAACAGTGGAAAAGGGGAGCAGAAGAGAGGCCAGCTCAAATTCGCCAGGACGTCCTGAAACTAGTCAGCCCCAAAGAACTGGTAGCAATTCTTACCCGCCAGCTTGGCCTGGTACATGGCCTGATCAGCCTGGCGCAGCAGCTGGTCGGCGTCTATATCGTCTGCATCCTGTGCTTGCCCCTGCGGATAGATGGTCACGCCCAGACTGGCCGAAACCTGCAACACTTGCCCGCCAAACTGCAACGGTTGGGCGGCTGCGGCTAGCAGGCGGTGCAGCATCGGCTTGCAGGCTGCTTCATCGGCCAGATCGAGCATCACCGCGACGAACTCGTCGCCACCCAGGCGGGCCAGGGTGTCGCCTTCGCGCAGCGCCTGCTTCATGCGGGTCGCCACCGTCATCAGCAAGTGGTCCCCCGCCTCATGCCCATGACGGTCATTGATCAGCTTGAAACCGTCCAGGTCAACAAAAGCCAGCGCCAGCACTTGTCCGCGCCGCCGCACCTGCACCATACCCTGGTGCAGGCGATCGGCCAGCAACAGGCGGTTGGGCAAGTCGGTCAGCGCATCAAAATGGGCCAGGTGCTGGAGTTGCTGCTGATGCTGCTTGAGCGCGGTGATATCAGAGAACAGCGAGACGTACTGCCGGGTTTGGCCCTGGGCATCGCGCACCGCGCTGATGTTTTGCAGCTGCGCATAGACCTCACCGTCTTTACGCCGGTTCCAGACTTCACCGTACCAACTGCCTTTGTCCTGCAGATCGCGCCACATGGCAGCATAGAATTCTTTGCCCTGTCGCCCTGAACTCAAGAGATGCGGGTTGCGGCCCAACACTTCCTGACGGTCATAGCCGGTGATGCGACTGAAGGCCTGATTGACGTCGATGATCACGCCCTGCGCATCGGTGATCATGATCCCTTCAAGCGCATGGGTGAAGACGCTGGCGGCCAGCTGCAGCTTGTCTTCAACTTCCTTGTGCGCAGAAATGTCGGTATGAGTGCCAATCATGCGCAAGGGTTTGCCGGCGTCGCTGCGGCTGACCACCATGCCGCGATCGAGAATCCACTTGTAGCTGCCGTCCTTGCAGCGCATGCGGTATTGGGTGGCATATACCGGCGTCTGGCCATCAAGGTGGGACTGCAATGCAACCAGGCTCCCTGACGCGTCATTGGGGTGAACGCGTGTCTCCCACTCCTGCAACTGATTACCCATCTCGTCAACCGTCAAACCGAGCATTTTTTTGTATTGCGCGCTGAAAAATACGGTCCCGTCGGCCACATTCCAGTCCCACAGTCCGTCTCCTGAACCTTCAATGGCGAATTTCCAGCGGAATTCACTTTCTCTGAGCCGCTTTTTTTGCAACAGCACCAAACGATACTGTTCCGCCAGTCTGCGCTGCGTCATGAGTAAGCGTGTGCCTTGCCACACGATCAAGGCCAGAGCCACCAGACAGCCCAGCACAATCCACCCATAGCGGGACCAGACAGCCAAACCGACGCTGATCAGGCCAGCCAACAACAAAGCGTTGCGGATGAAGGGACTCAAAAGATTCCAGTGAATCGCGTGCTTCATGGTGAGATGCCAGCGACCGATGTCTGAGGCAACTTGGCAAATTAATGGGTCTTGCGCCACCTGCTATTTTCGCGCTTACAAAACGATACAAATAGCTTGGCCCGATTATGCGCCGTTGCCCTGACGCACCCAAGATGAGCCGCGCGGTGCCGCGGGCGGTGTCCAGGATCGGCCACAAGTGGACCAGTTGTTCCCCCGAAGGATTCGGCATCAGCGCGCGTTCAGCTCTGCTTCAGACTCATGATTTTGGCGAATACAAGGCTGCGGCTTATGGAAAACCATGCCTTTTCTCGCGGTTCACAGAACGTAGAATGAAATCTCTGTTCATTTTTACCCCCGCCGTGGTCCGTCTGCGGCTTTTTTAGGACTTATTGATGAAAAAACTCCTGCTCGCCATCGCTTTGGGATCGCTTTGTGTCGTCTCTTTTGCGCAAGGCAAAGACCTCAAGGTCGCGATCGACCCGACTTACGAGCCATTCACCTTCAAGACCGCCGACGGCAAACCCACCGGCTTCGACGTCGATATTGCCAGCGCGCTGTGCGAGCAGATCAAGCGCAAATGCGTGTTCGTCGAACAAGTCTGGGACAGCATGATTCCGGGGCTGCAAGCCAAGAAATACGATGTCATCATCAGTTCGATGTCGATCACCGCCGACCGCCTGAAGGTGATTGATTTCACCAACAAGTACTACAACACGCCAAGCCGCGTGGTGGTGAAAAAAGAGGTGAAGTTCACCGGCCCGGCTTCTCTGAAGGGCAAAAAAATCGGCGTGCTCAAGGGCAGTACACAAGAAAAATACGCCATGGGCGAGCTCAAGACCGCAGGCGTTGACGTGGTTCCTTACGAAGCTCAAGACCAGGTCTATCTGGACATCAAGTCCGGCCGTCTGGACGGCACCGTGGCCGACTTTGTTGAAGTCACCGGTGGTTTCCTGAGCAAGCCAGAAGGCAAGGACTACAACCTGGTGGGCCCAGAGCTCTACATTGAAAAATACTTTGGTGTTGGTGCTGGCATCGGCCTGCGCAAGGGTGACACGGCGCTCAAAAACGAATTGAATGCCGCCATCAAGGCTATTCGTGCCGACGGTACCTACAAGAAGATCAACGACAAATACTTTAAATTTGACGTTTACGGCAAGTAATTAGCCACTAGCCACCAGCCACCGCCCCACCGATGAGTTCTTACTACACCTCGATTCTGTATGGGGCGGTACTGACGGTGGGCGTGTCGCTGGCAGCCTTGCTGGTGGCGGTTTTTTTGGGCCTGGCCGGTGCCGGGGCCAAGCTATCGGGCCGTCCCGTTTTGGTGGCGCTTGCCACGCTCTACACCACCATCATCCGCGGCATCCCGGAGCTGGTGCTGATGCTGCTGGTGTTTTATGGCGGCACCATCGGTTTAAACAATCTGTTAGAGGCCATGGGCAGCGAAGCCACGGTTGACATCAACCCGTTTTTGGCCGGCGTGTTGACCATCGGCTTTATCTATGGCGCTTACATGACCGAGACTTTTCGCGGTGCCATTCTGGCCATTCCCAAGGGCCAGGCTGAAGCCGCTTGGGCTTTTGGTATGGGCCGCACCCAGACTTTTTTGCGCATCACGGCCCCGCAGATGGTGCGCTATGCCCTGCCCGGCTTCACCAACAACTGGCTGGTGCTGATCAAAGCCACCGCGCTGGTAAGCTTGATTGGCTTGCAGGAAATGACCTACCTGGCCAAGCAGGCCAGCGCCGCCACGCGCTCGCCGTTTGCCTACTTCTTATTCACCGCCGCGCTGTTCTTGATCTACACCACGGTGTCGCTCTGGGTACTGCGCCGGCTCAACGCCCGTTACAGCCTGGGTACCAAACGGGTGCAGCTTTAATGAATTTCGCCGTCATCTTTGAGCCGCAAAACCTGGCGCTCTACGGCACCGGCATCCTGACCACGCTGGGTCTGCTGTTTTCGTCATTGGCAGTCGGCGCCGTGCTTGCGCTGCTGTGTGCGCTGGCCCTGACCGGCCCGTGGGCGCCGCTGCGCTGGATGGTTGGCGCCTACACCTATGTGATGCGCGGCACGCCCTTGTTGATTCAGGTCTACCTGATCTATTACGGCCTGGGCCAACTGGAGTGGATTCAGGAACGCTGGGACACGGTGTGGCCGTGGACCCATTTCAAAGACGCGTTCTTTTGTGCGCTGCTGGCTTTCAGCCTGAATACCGCCGGTTACACCGCCGAGATGCTGGCCGGGGCTATTCGGGAGACCGCCGCCGGCGAGATTGAGGCCGCGCAGGCCTACGGCATGAGCCGCTTCAAGGTGATGCTGCACATCGTGCTGCCCAGCGCCATGCGGCGCACGCTACCGGCCTACAGCAACGAGGTGGTGATGATGCTGCACGCCACCAGCCTGGCCAGCGCCGTGCCCTCGATGCTGGACGTCACGGCGGCGGCGAGCCGCATCTATTCGGACTACTACCTGCCGTTCGAGGCCTATCTGGCGGCCGCCGCAATCTACCTCACGGCCTCTTTCTGCCTGATCGGCTTCTTCAAGTTCAGCGAGACTCGACTGCTGGCGTATCTGGCCCCTCGCAAGATTTGATTTCAGGAAAATTGACACCCCATGCTTCGCATTGATCATCCCCTGCTCTCTAGCAGCCTGGGCAGCACCAAGACGCTGACCAGCTTTCATTGGGGCCAGCCCGGCAGCGGCCCCAAGGTTTACATCCAGGCCAGCCTGCATGCTGAAGAGTTGCCGGGCATGCTGGTGGCGCACCATTTGCGCGCTCTGCTCGAAAACGCTGAGGCGGCCGACCAGATACAAGGCGAAATTATCTTGGTACCAGTGGCCAATCCGCTGGGTTTGGCGCAGCGCGTGGATCACAGGCCGATGGGCCGCTTTGATCTCGACACGTCTGAGAACTTCAACCGTCATTACCCGGACCTGGCCGGCGCCGTCGGGCCGCTGGTGCGTGATGCGCTGGGCGCGGACCCAACAGCGAACATCGCCCTGGTGCGCGAAGCGATGGGCAACTACCTGGGCAACTGGGTGCTTGACACTGAACTGCAAAGCCTGCGCCACCGCTTGTTGACGCTGGCCCATGACGCCGACTTTGTGCTGGACCTGCACTGTGATTGTGAAGGCGTTCTGCATTTCTATACCGAAGAAGCCTGCTGGCCGCAGCTCGAGCCGCTGGCACGCTTTCTGGGCAGTGAAGCGATTTTGCTGGCCAAAAACTCAGGCAGCGGGCCCTTTGACGAATGCCTGTCCGGGGCGTGGTGGCGGCTGGCAGAGGATTTTTCCGGCCCGGGCCGTCCGCTGCCGCAAGGCTGCTGCAGCACCACCATCGAGCTGCGCGGTGAGCTCGACGTGAGCCATGCGCTGGCCGAGCAGGATGCGCAAGCCATTATTGACTGGCTCAAACACAGCCAGCTCTTGGCTTGTAAAAGAGCCCCGACGGTGCCCGCCTTCAAATGCCGGCCCACGCCGCTGGCTGGCTCCGAAACCCTGAAGGCGACTGCCCCCGGCCTGGTGGTATTCGCGGCCGAAGTCGGCCAGACTTTGCAGATCGGTGATCTGGTGGCGGAGGTGATTGACCCGATTGCCAACCAGACGCAGCGGGTGCTGGCCGGCGTGGACGGTGTTTTTTACGCCCGCATCCGCGACCGTTACATCACTGCCGGCGGTGAACTGGGCAAAATTGCCGGCGCCGTCGCCTTCAGAACCGGCGAGTTGCTGGGCGCCTGAGCCTTTTATTGTTCTCTGCCTACCCCATCCATCCATGACCCTATCCACCATCAAACTCCAGGCAGAAAACATTCACAAGCGCTTCGGCAGTGTCGAGGTGCTCAAAGGTGTGTCCCTGACCGCGCATGCCGGTGACGTGATCAGCATCATCGGCAGCTCGGGCTCGGGCAAGAGCACGTTTTTGCGCTGCATCAACCTGCTGGAAAAGCCGCACCAGGGCCGCATCGTGGTGGCCGGTGAAGAGCTCAAGCTGGTGGCAGGCGCCAATGGCGAACTCAATGCTGCCGATCCCAAACAGCTGCAGCGCATGCGCACCAAGCTGGCGATGGTGTTCCAGCACTTCAACCTGTGGGCGCACATGACGGTGCTGCAAAACATCATCGAGGCACCCGTGCATGTGATGGGTGTGCCGCGCGATGAGTCCGTGGAGATTGCGCGCAAATACCTCAAGCGGGTTGATCTGGCCGGCATGGAAGACCGCTACCCGGCGCACATGAGCGGCGGCCAGCAGCAGCGCGTGGCCATTGCCCGCGCGCTGGCGATGGAGCCCGAGGTCATGCTGTTTGACGAGCCCACCAGTGCGCTCGACCCGGAGTTGGTGTCCGAGGTGCTCAAGGTCATGAAGACGCTGGCCCTGGAGGGCCGCACCATGGTGGTGGTGACACATGAAATGGGCTTTGCCCGCGACGTGGCCAACCACCTGATCTTCCTGCACAAGGGCGTGATTGAAGAAGAGGGCAATCCGGCCCAGGTGCTGGCCAACCCAAAGAGCGAGCGGCTGGCGCAGTTTTTGTCGGGCAGCCTGAAGTAAGTCAGCGATGAAGTGGCTGCACAACGCCATCGCGCTCATTGAAGCCGACTACCAGCGCAGCGCTGACACGCACCTGATTGCCCTGCCCCTGCCCGGCTTTGCCCGCTGCGGCATTGACCTGTATTTGAAGGACGAGTCCACACACCCGACCGGCAGCCTCAAGCACCGGCTGGCGCGCTCGCTGTTCTTGTATGGGCTGTGCAATGGCTGGCTGCACGCGGACTCGACCGTGGTGGAATCGAGCAGCGGCTCGACCGCAGTGAGCGAGGCCTACTTTGCGCGCCTGCTGGGTTTGCCCTTCATCGCCGTGATGCCGCGAAACACATCGCCAGAAAAAATTGCCCAGATCACCTTTTATGGTGGACGCTGCCATTTGGTGGACAGTGCCCCTGCGGTCTACGACGAAGCCCGCACGCTGGCAGAGCAAACCGGCGGCCATTACATGGACCAGTTCACCTATGCCGAGCGCGCGACCGACTGGCGCGGCAACAACAACATAGCGCAAAGCATGTTCACGCAAATGGCGCGCGAGCGCCACCCGGTGCCGCGCTGGATTGTGGTGGGCGCGGGCACCGGTGGCACCAGCGCCACCATTGGTCGCTATGTGCGCCACCAGCGCCACGCCACCCAGGTGTGCGTACCGGATCCACAGGGATCGGTATTCGGAGAATTTCACCGCACCGGCAACGCCAGCTTGACCGGACCGGGTTCGTGCATCGAAGGCATTGGCCGCCCTCGCGTGGAGGCCAGCTTTATCCGCACCTTGGTTGATCGCATGCTGGAGGTCAGCGATGTCGATTCCGTGGCCGCCATGCGCGTGTTGTCGCAACTGCTGGGGCGCAAGGTGGGGCCGTCGACCGGCACCAATTTTGTCGGCATGTTGGCCCTGGCCAGCGAGATGCGTGCGCAGGGCCAGCAAGGGTCCATTTTGTCGCTGCTATGTGACGCCGGCGAGCGCTACCTGGCCAGCTACTTTGACTCCAACTGGGTGCAGCAGCACTTTGGTGACTGCAGCGCGTCCGAGCGGGCAATACAGGCGCAACTGGCTTGACGCTTGCCATGGCGCCCGTAACATTTGGCCTGTTGCGACGACAGCTGCTGGCAAGCAGTCTGGGCGCTGCCCTGTGGCCCGGGACCGCGCTGGCGCAAAGCGGCGCAACGCCCGTGCTGGCGCCTCGCCGGCTGCAAGCCCCGCGGGATCTGGGCAGCCACCCCGACTACGCGATTGAATGGTGGTACCTGACTGGCCACGCCCGTTCAGGCGAGCGGGACTTCGGCTTTCAAGTCACCTTCTTTCGCTCCCGGGTGCCCACCACGCAGGCGATGCGCTCGCGCTTTGCAGCCAAGCAGCTGATCTTTGCCCATGCCGCGGTGACCGATGTGCAGGGCAAGAAACTCTGGCACGACCAGCGCATTGCGCGTGCCTCGGGAAGCACCGAGATCGACCTGGCTGGCGCCAGCGACGCCGACACCGAGCTGCGTTTGCGCGACTGGTCGCTCAAGCGCGAGGCGGGCCTGGCAGCGCCAGGCGTCAACGCTGGCGCGGGACGGCGCTCACGCTACCGCGCCCAGGTTGCAGGCCGTGACTTCAGCTTGGACTTGCAGTGCACCGAGACGCAGGACTGGCTATTGCAGGGGGACGGCGGGCTTTCGCGCAAGGGGCCGCAGGCAGCGCAGGCGAGCTATTACTACAGCCTGCCGCAACTGGCAGTGCACGGCCAGATCACGCTGCAGGGCCAGCAATTTCAGTTGGACGTCAATGCCCCGAAGGCGGCCTGGCTCGACCATGAATGGAGCCAGTCGATGCTGCCAGCGCAAGCAGTCGGTTGGGACTGGATCGGCATGAACCTGATGGACGGCAGTGCGCTGACTGCTTTTCAACTGCGCGACGCGGCGGGCAAGGCCGTTTGGGCCGGTGGCTCCTTTCGCCCGCCCGCACCCGGTGCGCCCGCCCGAGATTTTGCGCCGGGAGAGGTGCTGTTTGAACCGCTGCGCTATTGGCGCAGCCCTTTGACGCAGGCGCGCTACCCGGTGGAGTGGCAGGTGCGCACACCGGTTGCGGTCTACCGTGTGCAAGCCGTCGTCGACGACCAGGAACTCGACAGCCGCCAATCGACCGGCGCGGTGTACTGGGAAGGCTTGAGCGGGCTGCTGGACAGCCAGGGCAAAGCCGTCGGGCGCGGCTACCTGGAAATGACCGGCTATGCCGGGGCGCTGCGGCTCTAGGCTTGGTCGCAGACGCTTGAGTCGACAAGACGGCAAGATGGCCAAGAGGCAAGCAGCACCCCAGACAAGGCCAGCCGTCAACGCCGATCTTTTTACACTATAGTTACAGTAGCATACTAAGCAATAGGCATAAGGGCTAGAGACCGATTTTATATAAATTCAGGGGCAGTCCTTGCGGCGACCCTGATTCACCCCAACCTGAGGCCCCATGACCAGCGAACGCCCCAAACCTTCCAATCCCAAATCGCTCTCGGGCCTGTTGCCCTTCTTGCGTCCCTACCGCGGCCGTATCGCTCTGGCTTTGCTGTTCTTGGTCATGGCGGCCGCGGCCACACTGGCTTTTCCGGTGGCCCTGCGCAGCCTGATTGACGGTGGCCTGGTGCAAGCGGACAAAGGCGCCCAGGTGATGGCCTTGCGTGAGCACTTTGTGGCGCTGTTTGCCGTGGCGGTCGCGCTCGGCTTGTTCTCCGCGGCACGGTTCTACATGGTGAGTTGGCTGGGAGAGCGTGTCACCGCTGACTTGCGCAACGCCGTCTATAACCATGTGCTGCAGCAAAGCCCAGAGTTTTTTGAAACCACCCAGACCGGTGAGGTGTTGTCGCGCCTGTCGGCGGACACCACGCTGGTGCAGACCGTGGTGGGCTCGTCGCTGAGCATGGGCTTGCGCAACTCCGTGATGGGCATCGGCGCCTTGGGCATGCTGATCTGGACCAACCCGATGGTCATGGTTCAGGTGCTGGGCGTGTTGGTGTTGATCGTGCTGCCCAGTCTGTGGTTTGGTCGGCGCGTGCGCAAGTTGTCGCGCGCCAGCCAGGACCGGCTGGCCGACTCCAGCGCCATTGCGGCCGAAGTGCTCAATGCGATTCCGGTGGTGCAAAGCTACACCGCCGAGCCGCGTGAAGCGGCGCGCTTCAACGCCGCCACCGACAACGCCTTCAACACGGCGGTGCGGCGCACCAAAGCGCGCTCGGTGCTGGTGGCATTCATCATCATTGCCACGTCGGCGGCGCTCTTGTGGGGCTTGTACCAGGGTACGCAAGCGGTCATGGCCGGGCGCATCAGCGCCGGGCATTTGGGGCAGACTGTGGTCTACGTCATCATCCTGGCCAGCGCGTTCGCCATATTGGGCGAGGTCTATGGCGACTTGCTGCGCGCGGCCGGTGCGACCGAGCGGTTGATGGAGTTGCTCAGCAGCCAGTCTCCCATCAATTCACCCTCAAATCCGACTCCAGCCCCCGTGCAGCTTGCGGGAAGTGCTATTAGTTTTGAAAAAGTGACCTTCAACTATCCGTCACGCCCGCAGCAAGCGGCACTGGCTGATTTTTCACTGGCGGTGAAGCCGGGGCAAACCGTGGCGCTGGTGGGGCCCAGCGGTGCGGGCAAGAGTACCGTGTTCCAGTTGCTGCTGCGTTTCTACGACCCCGATTCCGGTCATATCCATCTGGACGGTGTGGCGACACGCGACTTGTCCCTGCATGATTTGCGCCAGCGCATCGGCATCGTGCCGCAAGACGCGGTCATTTTTTCCAGCAGCGCACTGGAGAACATTCGCTATGGTCGACCCGAGGCCAGCGATGCCGAAGTCAAGGCGGCGGCGCAAGCCGCTTTTGCAGACGAATTCGTCAGCGCCCTGCCAGAAGGCTACGACACCTTTCTGGGCGAACGCGGCGTGCGCCTGAGTGGCGGCCAGCGCCAGCGCATTGCCATTGCCCGCGCCATGCTGAAGAACCCGCCGCTCCTGCTGCTCGATGAGGCCACGAGTGCGCTCGATGCCGAGAGCGAACGCATGGTGCAGGCGGCGCTGGAGAGCGCCATGCGCGGGCGCACCACGCTGGTGATCGCGCACCGCCTGGCCACCGTCATCAAGGCAGACCACATCGTGGTGCTGGACCACGGCCGTTTGGTGGAGCAAGGCACGCACGCCGAACTGGTGGCGCACGGTGGTGTTTATGCGGGCTTGGCGGCTTTGCAGTTCAACGCTTGAGCCGTGGCCAAGACCAGAGGCCCGAATACTCCATCCTTGAGCGTCTGATCGTGAGCAGGCCAGAACTCAGGCCAGATGCCGCAGTTCACGTAGCGCCACCGAGATCGGCGCCAGGTCCGGACTCTGGGTGCTGATGTTCTGCAACAACTTGCACAGGCGGTCGATCGTCGTTTGATGCTGAGCCGTCCAGTCCGACAGGCTCTGAGCGCCCGACAGCAGGCTACCGGTGATCTGGCTGGCAATCGAGTAGACGTCGTCGCGGGCACTGCCCCGGGCCTGGGTCTGCCACAGGCTGTCGGTCGGCAAGCGGTTGATTTGTGTGCGCCAAGCGCTCAGGCCCAGGGCACCCTCGACACCAAAGTAGGCGCGCGCGGCCTGCTCCAAATCGGCCTCGGTGCTTTGCACCAGGTCCACCAGATCAAGCGCCGGGAAGATGAACTCCAGAGCCGTCAGGCTTTGCGCCAACGCCTGTGCCACACCGGCCTGCACCAGAGTCTGGGTCGCTTGCTCCCAGTTCGCCATGGCCTGGGCGGGTAACCAGTACTCCAAGTTGCCACGCAGCTCACGAGCACCCGGCTGGTAGCGCTGGATCAGGGTCGGCAGATCGGTGTCCTTGGCGCGCAAGCGCAGCATCCAGCGCGAAGCGCGTTGTGCAATGGCAGTCAATTTGCTCAGCAGGTCCAGCTGCAAAGAAGTCGAGACCTGGTAGTCGAGCGCGTCAATCTGGTCCCACAGGGTTTCCAGATCAAAAATCTCACGCGCCAAGGTGTAGGCCCGCACCACATCGGCAGCGGTTGCCGCGGCTTCTGCGGCCAAAAAGTTCACGAATGTCGCACCGGTGCGGTTGACCATCGTGTTGGTGATATAGGTCGAGATGATCTCGCGCTTGAGCGGATGCCGGGCAATGGCATCACTGAATTTTTCGCTCAACGCCTTGGGGAAGTAGGCTTTCAAAGCGCCGCTGAAGTAGGGGTCATCGGGCAGGTTGCTGGCCACCAGGTCGTCAAACACCGACATCTTGGCATAGGCCAACAGCACGGCGCCTTCTGGTGCGGTCAAGCCCTGCTTCTTGGACCGTCGCAACGCGATCTCCTCGTCACTGGGCAGAAACTCGATCGCCCGGTTCAGCCGCCCTGCCCCTGCAAGCCACTGCATCAGGCGCTGTTGGCCGTCCAGCACATACAGCGGACGATGGCAGGCGATATCGAGCGCCTGGGTCTGGTAGTAGTTGTCGGCCAGTACCAAATGACCGACTTCATCCGTCATGGAGGCCAGCAAGTCGTTGCGCTGCTTGAGCGTCAAGTCACCCGCCTCCACCACCCGGTCCAGCAGGATCTTGATATTGACCTCGTGGTCGGAACAATCGACACCGGCTGAATTGTCGATGGCATCGGTGTAGATCAAGCCGCCTTTTTGGGCGAACTCGACCCGGCCCAGTTGGGTACAACCGAGGTTGCCACCTTCGACCAGCACTTTGCAGCGCAGTTCGCTGCCATTGACGCGGAAGGCGTCGCCCGCCTTGTCGCCCGCTTGGGCATGAGACTCATAAGTGGCCTTGACATAGGTGCCAATACCGCCGTTGTAGATGAGGTCGACCGGTGCCTGCAAAATGGCATGGAGCAGTGCCACCGGGGTGAGTTCCTCAGCCTCAATGCCAATGACGGCGCGGGCCTGGGGCGAGAGCCTGATCGACTTGGCGGCACGCGAATAAACGCCACCCCCTTCTGAGATCAGGCTCTTGTCAAAGTCGTCCCAACTCGAACGTGGCAGCGCAAACAGGCGCTGGCGCTCAGCGAAGGTGAGCGCGACATCGGGCGTGGGGTCAATGAAGATGTGGCGGTGGTCAAACGCAACCACCAACTGGATGTGTTCGGACAGCAGCATCCCGTTGCCAAAAACGTCGCCCGACATGTCGCCAATACCGACGACGGTGAACGGTGTGGT
>NZ_JAAFHA010000176.1 GCF_010365055.1 Rhodoferax sp. | reverse complement strand
TGCAGCGCCAGATTCGCGGCAAGTGGGCTTGCAGCTGCTGCCAGTTGATGGTGCAGGAGCCCGCCGCGCCCCAAGTCTTTGACAACGCGTTGCCGGACATCGAGCCCGAGCCCCCCGACATTCCATGTGATGCGCGGCTCAACAACAAGTGTGTGGCCTGGCCGGTGCAGGACGGCGCCTCAATGTTCGTCACCGTGGGTACTTCGCCTCCCCCGATGGAATTGAACTGAGCTTAAGCGCGTGGCTTGTACGCCACCACATCAATCTCAACCCGTGCATCCACCATCAGGCGCGCCTCGGTGGTCGATCGGGCCGGTTTTTTGTCGCCGAAGTAGCTCATGTAGACACGGTTGAAGCTGCCGAATTCGCGCGCGTCCTGCAGCCACACCGTGGTTTTGCAGACGTCGTCCAGCGTGCAGCCGGCCAGCGCCAGAGCGGCAGAGAGGTTTTTCATGACCTGCCGCGTCTGCACTTCAATGCCGCCCTGCACAATTTCACCTTTTTCGTCGCCCGGAACCTGACCCGACACGTAGACAAAGTCGCCCGCGCGCACGGCCGGCGAAAACGGCCGGGGCTGGTGGTCAGAGGCGATAGGGGGGTTGCCAAAGTATTCAAGTGTGGACATTGCGGAAAACTCCTAGTTGGGTGAAGAAAAGACAGGCCATGAAACCCGCAGACCGGCAGATACCAAACTGGTGCGCAAGACAAAGGGCTACACCCCTGGGACGGGCTGCTTGGCCATCGATGTGAAATATATTTTCATTGTCAATTTTAGATACTAGGGTTTATACCCATTTGTTTAAAAGAATATGTCGAATATTCTTCGCAACTTGAAAAATACTTTCACTTCTAAGGAGATCGGCATGATGCAAAAATTATGGATTAACCGTCGCAAGGCGGTTGCGTTGGCGCTGATGGTGAGTGGTACGGCCTTGTTGCCGATCGGCGCCCAGGCGCAAACGCTTTCAAATTCCTCCCTCAACCTGGCCATGACCGCCGAACCGCAAACGCTGGACCCCATGGCATCCCCCATCGACCTGGTGGCGACCATCATGCAGCATGTGTATGAGCCACTCTATACTTTTGACGCCAACTGGAAAATCATTCCCATGCTGGCCGAAGGCCTGCCCAAAGTGTCGGCGGACGGCAAGCACTACAGCATTGCGCTGCGCAAAGGCGTGCAGTTGCACAATGGCCGCGAGATGAACTCCGAAGACGTTGTGGCCAGCCTCAAGCGCTGGATGGATGTGTCGCCACGCGGCAAGGCGCTTTCCAAAGACGTAGCAGACCTGTCCGTTAATGGCAGCCACGGCATCGAAATCACGCTCAAGGCACCCTATGCGCCACTGTTGTCGCAACTGGCGATGCCTTCCGGCATGGCAGCCATCATGGCCAAAGAGTCGATTGCCACGCCGCTCAAGGAGTTCATTGGAACCGGCCCCTACAAATTCAAGGAACGCCGTCCTGACCAGTATGTGCTGCTGACGCGCTTTGACCATTATTCCGCTCGCCAAGAAGCGCCAAACGGTTACGGCGGCAAGAAAACGGCGATTGCCGATGAGCTGCGGTTCCTCCCTGTGCCCAACGCCAATACGCGCGTGGAGGGATCGCTGGCCGGGCAATACCACTTTGCCGACCTGCTGCCCACCGAGGCCCTGGGGCGTCTGGAAAAATCGGGTGGAAAAACCGTTCCGATCCTGACGCCTTCGTTTGGTTTTCCGTACATGGTATTCAACACCAAAGAAGGCGTGATGGCCTCCCAGGCCTTGCGCAAGTCCGTGCAAACCAGCATTGGCGAGGGTGAAATGCTGGCCGCCGGATTCGGCGATACGCGTTTCTTCACGGCTGAGCCCAACCACTTCCCCAAAGGAACGCCTTTTTATTCGAACGCCGGTGCGGCCAATTACAACGAGCGCAATGCGGTCAAGGCCAAAAGTCAAGCCGTCCAAGCTGGGTACAAGGGCGAGCCCATCCGCATTTTGACCAGCCGCCAGTACGACTTTCACTACAACATGGCGCTGATCATGGCCGAGCAGCTCAAGCGCGCCGGCTTCAAGGCCGAGTTGAACGTGGTGGACTGGGCCACCCTGGTACAGCGCCGCGGCGACCCCAGGCTCTGGGATATTTACATCACGCATTCGGGCCAGTTCCCGGAGCCCATGCTGTCGCCGCCGCAATTGGGCGACGGCGCGCCGGGCTGGTGGAATTCACCGGCCAAGCTGGCCGCGCTGGCTGCGCTGAACCAGGAACCCAATCCCGCCAAGCGCGGTGCCTTGTGGGGTGCGGTACAGCAGGTGATTTATGACGAAGTGCCGTATATCAATATTGGCAAGTTCAACAGCCTGTCGGCCAAGTCGCCTGCGCTGCAGGGCTATGTGCCTTCGACTTGGCCCTTCTTCTGGAACACTGGGCTGAAAAACTGAAGAGATATGGGCTCCTGCGCTCTTCACTCCGTGTAATGCGCTGCTCCCAAGGGGGCGGTTTCGCCTTGAGGAGGCCCGGCGGCGACACGGGGCTCGTTGCGTATCTCGTCATATTTGATTAGAGAAAGATCGTCATGACACGCTATTTGTTATCACGCGTCATGGGCATGCTGGTGGTCATGGCGCTCGTGGCGGTCATTGTGTTTGTGCTAACACGCGCCGCATCGGGCGACCCCATCGGGGTGCTGCTGGGTGACCAGGCGACAGCTGAAGACATTGCACGCGTGCAGAAAGAGTATGGCCTGGACAAGCCGCTGCCTGTGCAGTTTGGCTACTGGCTCAAGGAACTTGCGCACGGCAATCTTGGCCAGTCGATCTTCCTGCAGCGCCCGGTCACGCAGGCGCTTTGGGAGCGGGCCGAGCCCACTACCTTGTTGACACTGATGGCCGTCTTCATCGCTGCGGCGATCGGGGTGCCCTGCGGCATTGTCTCGGCGGTTTTCCGCGGCAAATTCATCGACCAGTTATTGACTGGCTTTGCCATGCTGGGCGCCAGCATTCCCAGCTTCTGGATGGGGCTGGTGCTGATGCAGATTTTTGCGGTGTCCATGGGCTGGTTTCCGGTGTCGGGCTACGGCGACCCGGGCGCCACGCTGATTGAACGCATTCACTACCTAGTGCTGCCGTCGGTAGTGCTGGGCGTGCTCAACTCTGCGCTGATCATCCGCTTCACGCGCGCTTCCATGCTCGATGTGCTGGGGGAAGACTATGTGCGCACCGCCCGCGCCAAGGGCCTGTCTGAAAATGTGGTGGTGCTCAAGCACGCGCTGCGCAACGCGCTGGTGCCCATCGTCACCGTGCTGGGCCTCACCGTGGCGATGATGATTGGCGGGGCCGTGGTCACCGAAACCGTGTTTGGCTTGCCCGGCGTCGGCAACCTGGTGGTGAGCGCCGTGCTGCGGCGCGACTACCCGGTGATTCAGGGTGCCTTGCTGGTGATTGCCATGATTTATGTGGTGATCAATTTCCTGACCGACCTGCTGTACATGGTGGTCGATCCCCGCGTGAAGTACTAGCTCTATGAAGTTTCCGCTGATTCTCAAAAAACTGTTCCGGCGCCGCATTGTGCTGGTCGCCGCCATCTGCCTGTTGATGGTGGTCGTGGTGGCTCTGCTGGCCAATGTGATCAC
>NZ_JAAFHA010000046.1 GCF_010365055.1 Rhodoferax sp. | reverse complement strand
CTACCGCGCTTGATGGCACGCACGGCCGAGTGCTCAAAAATCTGCACCCCCAGCGCTTGGGCGGCACGCGCCAGCCCAAGCCCGTACTTCAGGGGATGCAGGTGACCGGACTGCCGCTCAAATGCCGCCGCACAGTAGCGTGGGCTCTGAATGTGGCGCTGCACATCGGCATCTTTCGCCAACTCCGTCACAAAGCCATAGTCACGCTCCATGGCAGTCAATTCGGCTTCCAGCGCGCGCGCCTTGCGACGGGAGTCGGCCAGGTAAAGATAGCCCTTGACGTGATCGCAATCAATCTGGAAGGCTTTGATGCGCTCATCAATAACAGCCAGGCCCTCCACTGTCATATCCCATGCCAGTCGCGCCTGGGCCTTGCCGAGTTGTTGTTCAAAAGGCTCTTGTCCACCGGAAAAACCCACAATCGCCTGGCCGCCGTTGCGCCCGGATGCACCGCTGCAAACGCGGTCGGCCTCCAGCACCACCACCTGATAGCCGCGTTGCGCCAGTTCAATAGCCGCCGACAGTCCGGCAAACCCGGCACCTACCACCAACACGTCGGCATTCAGGTCCCCACGCAAAGGCGGGCCCACCGGCGCGCGTTGGACGCTGGCTTCGTAATAACTTTTCTGGTTCAGTTGGGTATCTGACGCAAGCAACATGAATGGCACTTTCTAAACAATCAAAGCAGAACTTTGGCCACCTGGCCGCACAGATAAGTCCAAACCAGCGTGGCGGCTGCGCTGCTGGTGAGTTCAGCATGGTCATAAGCCGGCGCCACTTCCACGCAATCCATGCCAATCATGTTGAGCGGCGCCAACCCCTCCAGGAAGGTGAGCACTTGCGAGCTGCTCAGGCCACCCGGCTCCGGCGTGCCGGTGCCGGGTGCAAACGCCGGATCGAGGCAGTCGATATCCAGTGTCAAGTAACAAGGGCGGCTGCCCAGTCGAGTGCGAATTTGCTCGATCACCGGCTGCAAGCCGGCCCCATCGAGCCCGCGCAATTGCCGGGCGGTGAAAATCAAACCACCCTGATCCTGCACATACTCGCGGGCAGCCCGTTCGCCACTGGAACGAAGCCCGATTTGCACCGTATGTTGCGGGCTCACCAGCCCCTCAGTAATCGCCTCGTAAGCCCAGGTGCCGTGGCCGGACGGCTCGCCGAAATGATCGGTCCACGTATCGCAGTGCGCATCAAAGTGCACCAGGGCGAGTTCACCGTGTTGCGCGCGGGCCGCGCGCAACAGGGGCAACGTGACCGAATGATCCCC
Organism: Rhodoferax sp.; assembly: GCF_010365055.1. GTDB lineage: Bacteria > Pseudomonadota > Gammaproteobacteria > Burkholderiales > Burkholderiaceae_C > Rhodoferax. The sequence continues at coordinate 26,412 of NZ_JAAFHA010000046.1, read as the reverse complement.
GCCCAGAAAAACGCAGTGATGCCCGGCCATCAACGCCGCTGCCTGCGCCTGGATCTGCTGGCGCACCTCGGCCAGTGGTGAGGCGTTGGGCAGGCGCATGTCAAGGGCATCGCCGAGGTAGCCGATCGGTGAGACGCCAAAAAAAGGATGCAAGCCATCGCACAGCATCAAGCTGGCGCGCCGGATCTCCTGCGGCCCAAAGCGGGCGCCGGGTCGATGGGTCACGGCCCCATCAAAAGGAACGCCGATCAAAGCGAATGGTTGAGCAGCCAGCTCGGGCACCGCGAGGAAACGGTTGCTGTTGTTGGCGTACGAAAATTGGCCCAGGCCCATCAGGTCCCCTCTTTGTGTTGGAACTTGAAGGTACCGCAATTTGCTGACGCTGACAGGTGCCAATTTGCGCTGCCCGCGGCAAGCCACTGCAACGCGGATAGATGATGGATCGAATCAAAACCGCGCGCCTGACCAGTTCGGCCAGGGCCACGGTTTATTTCATTTTCTTATGTGTTTTATGGCTGTAGCCCTCGTCGGTACTTAATAAGTAGCTATATATTTAATAGTTGACGTAAGGTGAAACACAGGCACCGAATCACCTCATCGAAAGCCCTGTGCTCAGGCCATGAACACGGCAATAAAGGCCAGTAGAAATATCAATACCGCGCCTGCCAGAGGCAAAACAATCGGCATGTAGGGCAAAACCCCTTCCACAACGTCAATTTGGGGAGCTTGCTCGTGGGGTGCAGGGCTGGACATGGAGATTCCTTGAGTGTTTTAGTGGGCTAATCAATAAATTCTACCTGCGCGGACCAAGTATCAGCGGCTTTGCTCCGCTGATACCGCCGCTAAATCAGCTGCGCCTCCAGCCCGGCCTGCTGCAGTTGGGCCAGCACCTCCGCAATGTGTTGCGGCCCACGCGTCTGGATCACCAGTTCGACTTCAGCATTTTGAGCCGCCAGCGTGGTAAAGGCGCGCTGGTGGTGCACCTCATTGATGTTGGCCCCGGCCGCGGCCACGGTAGCGGTGATTTTGGCCAGCGTGCCGGGAATATCCCGGGCGCTGACGCGAATGCGCGCCAGCCGCCCGGCCCGCACCATGCCGCGCTCGATGATGGCGGCCAGCAACAACGGGTCAATATTGCCGCCGGACAGCACCAGCCCCACCTTCTTGCCCTTGAAGCGCTCTGGATACTTGAGCAAGGCTGCCAAGCCCGCTGCTCCGGCGCCTTCGACCAGTGTTTTTTCTACTTCCAGCAGCATGACGATGGCCTGCTCGATGTCGCCTTCGTCCACCAGCACCAGGTCATTCACCAGCCGCGCGATGATGGTTAGTGGAATTTTGCCGGGCGTGCCGACTGCAATCCCTTCGGCAATACTGCTGCTGCCCTGCGGGTGATGCGTGCCCTTGATGGCATTGAACATGGCCGGGAAACGCACAGTCTGCACGCCAATGATTTCGATATCGGGCTTGATGGCCTTGGCCGCCGTGGCCATGCCCGCAATCAGACCACCGCCGCCGACTGACACCACCAGCGTGTCCAGGTCCGGCACATCCTGCAGCATTTCCAACGCGACCGTGCCTTGGCCGGCCACGATGTCTGCATCGTCGTAGGGATGCACAAAAATGAGCTGTTGCTGCTCGGCCAGCGCCAGCGCGTGGGCCCGGGCTTCGTCCAGCGTGTCGCCATGCAGAACGATCTCGGCGCCAAAACCGCGCGTGCGTTCCACTTTCACGCCCGGGGTGAAGCGCGGCATCACAATCACGGCACGCAGGCCCAGGCGCTGCGCGTGGTAAGCCACCCCTTGCGCGTGGTTGCCCGCGCTCATGGCGATCACGCCGCGCCGCCGTTCTTCAGCGCTGAGTTGCGCCAGTTTGTTGCAGGCGCCGCGCTCCTTGAAGGAGGCGGTGAATTGCAGATTCTCAAATTTGAGAAACACCTGGGCACCGGTGATGTCGGACAAGGTGCGCGAGGCCACGCAAGGCGTGCGCAGCAGCTGACCTTGCAGGCGGGTGGCAGCGGTTTGAATCTCGTTGAGCTGGATCATGCGTGCATTGTCTGTTAGATGCCACACTCAGTTCTTCCGGGTCCCCAGCAAGGCCGCGCCAATGATCAGAGCGGCTGCCAGCCCCACGCTCCAACTCAGGGCGCGCCCGGTCACCTGCATCAAGAGCACGGTGGACGCGAGCGGCGTCAGGTAGCTCAGAATGCCAACCTGCCGTACGTCGCCGAGTTTCAAGGCCTTGTCCCACAGAAAAAAAGCAGCGCCCAGTGGCCCCAGTCCCATGGCCAACAACAGCAGCCAATCATGCCCGGTCAGATGCACCGGCGGCTCAAGCACCCAATGGCAGACCAGGGAAAGCATGCCGGCCAACAAACCAAACAAACCAATCGCAGTGGTGGAAAAGCCCTTGCCGCTCAACGCAACGCGCTTGGTTTGCAGCGAATAATTGGCCCAGACAATCGCTGCGGCCAGCGCCAACAAATAGCCCCATCCAGCAGCGGATGAAGTCAGGTTGACGCTGGCATCGGTTGATGCACGTCCGCCCCAAATCGCCAGCGCAGCACCGGCAAATCCCAGCGCCGCCGCCATGAAATGGACACCGCGCAGCCTGATGCCCGGCACATAAAGCGGCGCCAGCACCACAATCAACAACGGCCACAGGTAGTTGATCAGGTTCACCTCCACCGCCGGCGCCACGCGCAAGGCAATGAACAACAAAAAGTGATAGCCAAACAAGGACGAAACACCCAGAAACAGGGTGCGGGGTGGGACCAGCCATTGCCGTCGGTCTTTGAACACAAACGGCCACGCCAGCACGCTACCGACGCCCAGGGAAATGCCAGTCAACAAAAAAGGGGGCACGTGTTGGAGCAGGACCCCCAGAGCGGCAAGAGACGCCCACAGGCAAATCGCGGCGAGCGCATACAAATTGGCTTTCATGGCGCTGAGCTTAGCCTGATTGCCAGCGCGTCAAAACAATGTGCAAACAAGCTGTCTTGTGATTCGGGCCCCCGGGCGACTCAGGCGACCACTATCTGACTGCCCGCTAGCTTGAGCGCCGTGAACCCTGGCAAGTCCCGTGCGCGGCTGTCTGTAACGACGGTGTCGATGTCGGCCCGGGCAATGTAACTCACCCGGCTGCTCTGGCCGATTTTGCTGTGGTCGGCCAAGATCACCACTCGCATGGCCTGTGTGCTCATGGCCCGTGCGACCTCGCATTCATGGTGCTCAAAACTGGTCGCACCATGTTTGACGTCGAGGCCGACCGGCGAGAGCATTGCCACGTCTGCTTTGTAGCGATGGATTTCACCGATGGTAATGTCGCCGTAGACTGCCTGTGTTTCTGCATGAACGCGTCCACCGAGCAGGATAATGTTGTGGTCGGATGCCAGCATGGTGTTCGTTTTCGAGAGCTTGAGGGCGATCGAGAGCGAGTTGGTCACCACCGTTAGTCCGCTCAAGGTGCTCAGTTCCTCGGCCAGGATGCTGGTGGTGGTGCCTGAATCCAGGAACAAGGTCTGGTTTGGCATTAGCAGTTTCAGTGCGGCTTTGGCAATACGCCTTTTCTCCGAGGGGTTAGAGCGCTGGCGCACACTCAAGGGGGCTTCCGGCTCGGGACCTATGACTACCGCGCCACCGTGCACTCGGCGCAAGACGCCTAGCGTTTCCAGATCGAGCAAGTCGCGCCGCGCGGTTTCTCGCGACACACCTAGATCCCGCGCAACCCGCTCCGTGCTGACGCGGGTGAACGTGGTGAGCAGACTGCGGATACGGACGAAACGCTCTTCTTTCAGCATGCTGGAAGTTTCCTTGGATTCTGCTTTTCATTGGGTTTTGGTTCGTATGCGCCCAGTCAGCACATGCAGTAGGTCTGCCACTGCAGCGGCAATATCCATGATACAGGTCGAAAATACAGCGGCTTCGGCCTAAGGACTGCTTCCTCCAGCCGCATCATGGTGGTGGCATCTTCCAGGGCCGGCAGAAACAGCGAGCAGGAATGGAATACGATGCCGAAACCACGCTCAGGCGCTGGCTGGCAAAAAATCCCTGCCATTGAGCGTAATGCTGCCGCTGTCGGTCGCGAGTAGTCCGGCAATGAGGCGCAGCAAGGGGGTCTTGCCGCAGCCACTGGGGCCCAGCGGACAGACGAACTCGGAACTGCCGACTGACAAGCCGATGCGCTCCAGTTTCGTCTGCCCTCCGAAAATTTTATGCAGATCTTTGATCTGCAATGCCATTGTTGATTTCCGGTTCTGATGTACAGGCCAGCCTGCCATAGTGGATTCAGGCGGGCCCGTGCACCGTGCTAGATATCGAACAAGCCCATCGCCGGGTCACTGACGGTGTGCCGACCGGTTTCGACGCGGCCCGCGAAGCGGCGGTAATAGCTCGCGTCGGCATCGCAGGTGACGGCGAAGTCATACCATTGCCCGCTTGCGGCGAGCTCCCAGTGCTGCTCCGCTGTGCCGCCGCCGTTGACCATGGCCGTCCAGGGACCATCGTCCCGGTAAGCCTTTGCACGGATCGTGAATTTCGCGGCGTCTTTGCCGGCGTTCATCATGCTCAGGTAGACGTTTCCGTTGGCGATGTCGTAGCACACACGCACTTCCGGATTAGGAGCATCAGCCGAACGCAGACTATTCAAATCGCCCTTCAGATGGCGATGAAAACCATTCGGGCCGAGCACCCACAGGTCGTAGCGTCCCGCGTTGTCGGTCATCGCGTTCCAGGTATCGTCCAGCGCCTTGTTGGGCTCCACCATGTAGCGGCGCGGCAGGCGATCAAGGTTGAGTTTGTCGTAGACATGGAACACGGCGGCGGCCTTGCCCGTATTGGTAAACAGCAAATGAAACTTGCCGTTGATGGCATCGCTGCGTGCGCTCACATGCAACTCGTAAGGCAGCGCGCGGGAAGGCCGCGTGCCTATGGCTTGGCTCGGTAACTGAGCGTTGACCGGCGGCACGATCTGTGCAAGTTTCTGTTGCTCATCGCGCAGCGTATCGGCCTCGTCCTTGGACTTTCGCCCCGCGAGCTTGGGCAGAACCTCACTGTTGGGCGTTGCGAAGTTGAAGGCGCTGGTGAGGTCGCCGCACACCGCGCGGCGAAAGGCGCTGATGTTGCTTTCCCGAACCCCGAAGCGCGCCTCGAGGAAACGCAGCACTGAGGTGTGGTCAAACACCTGTGAGTTGACCCAGCCGCCGCGGCTCCAGGGCGAGATCACGTACATCGGCACACGCATGCCAGGCCCGTAGACTCGGCCATCGGGCACTGGCTGGCCAGTGGCGCCAGGCGAACTGGGGTGGGTAAAGCGCTCGAATGCGATATCGGCTTCGGGTAACGTGGTCTTGCCGGCCACAGTGCCGTCCGGGTTGAGTGAAGGGGCGGAGGGCGAGGGCACATGGTCGAAGAATCCGTCGTTCTCGTCAAAATTGACGATCAGCACGGTCTTGCTCCAGACCTCCGGCACAGCCGTCAATGCGTCCAGAACCTCCTGCGTGTACCACGCGCCCTGCACCGGGCTTGAGGGGCCAGGGTGCTCCGAGTAGGCTGCTGGTGCCACGATCCATGAAACCTGCGGCAACTTGCCGTTCTTAATGTCCTGCCGGAAGCTTTCAAGGAGGCCGCCATCGGGCATGGTGTTGGCGATGCCCTTGTAAAGAGGGTTGCCAATGTCATCGCCGGCAGGATCGTAGGCCGGCTGCGGCGTTACGCTGTCGTCGCTGCTCACACGCTTGCCGGACTTCTCGTTGGCCAAACGATACTGTTTAAACCCCGCGAGCGAGTTGTCTGTGAAGTTGTCGGGCATGTTCTGGTAGACGATCCAGCTCACATTCGCTTCCTGCAACCTCTCGGGATAGGTTTTCCACTCGTAGCCGTAAGTTGAAGGGTCGATGCCATCCCATTCGTTGTTCAGCGACGCCACGCCGGCACCGGTCGGGCCGTTGGTTCCGGTCCAGAGGAAAAGCCGGTTGGAGTTGGTACCGGTGTGCATTGAGCAGTGATAGGCATCGCACAGCGTGAAGGCATTGGCCAGCGCGAACTGGAAGGGCAGCTCTGCCTCCCTGAAGTAGCCCATCGAGGCCGTGGTCTTGTAACGCGGCCACTGGTTCATGCGGCCGCCATCCCAGGCACTTTGGCTGTCACTCCAGGAGTGCGGTGTTCCATTCACGCGCTGGGCGTTGCCCTTGGTGCCATCAAGGTGGTAGGGTAGCACCGGCTTGCCGTTGGCATCACCTTGTTGCCAAACGTTGAGGCCCTTGGGGAGCGGGATCGGGAAGCGGTCACCGAAACCTCGTACGCCGGGGAGCGTGCCGAAGTAGTTGTCGAATGAACGGTTTTCCTGCATCAGGATTACCACGTGCTCGACGTCCTTGATGGTGCCGGTGGCGTTGTTTGCAGGGATCGCGAGCGCGCGACGGATGCTGGGTGGAAAGGCAGCGAGCGTGGCGGCGGCAAGGCCGGTTGTCGCAGTGCTGCGCAGGAAGTTGCGTCGTGAAGTCATGGTGATGGGTCGTTCTGAAACGTTAGGGCGCGCAGCGCATTTCGGGCTTGATGGAGGTCCCGGGCGCGATGGCGCTTGGGGGCGTTTCGGGTACCGGTGTTCCGCCACCACCGCAAGCGGTCACGGTACAGGCAAGCAGCAGAGCTGCAGACAGTGCGAGCCGACTAGGGCGCGTACTTTGGGGACTGGATGGAAGGTAATTCATTGTTTATCTTTGCTTTGGTCTACAGGTCAGGGATTCAAGGACGACAGCGGCTGCGCTGCCTTGTAAACGCTGGCGAGTTCGTCGCCCGTGAGCTCGCGGCTCCAGATGGCGAAGTCGTTAAAGTCCATCGCACCGCGTGGTGAACTGGTTTCGCGCTGGTAATACAGTCCGGTGCCGTCTTCGTTGAGGCCGAAGCCATTGTTCAGGCCTCCTAGTTTTCCAATGAGTGCCGCCGTGAGGACTACGCTGCCCGTTTGCGCTCCCTTCACGGGATCGAACACGTAGCCGGTCATCTTGAGATTGGCCTTATCGATCACCACCGCGACGTAAGCCCACTGACCGGCGCTGAGGCCGTAACCGTTGCTATCGGCACGCGCGCTACCGGTACCCACGTTGAAGCGGATCTCGCAACTTCCGAACAGGCCAATGGCCAAGCCCGCGTTAATGCCGCTCGTATAGTTTTTGTTGCCAATGACCGTGGCGCCGTTGCTTACACCTTGGCTGCAGGTAGCGTCGGTGCGCACCCAAAAGCCAATCGTGAAGGCGGTGGCCGCAGGATCGGTCGTGACGTCATTGGTTTGCTGCAGGCGGTAGCCAGCCATTCCGCTGGAATTCTTCACAGCGCTGTCGATGCGCAGCGCCTTTGTCCGGTACGTTGCGTTGAAGCTGTCGTCTGTGATGAGTGTGCCGCCGTTCGCATCCATGGCCCAAGGGACGAGTGTGGAAGCGACTTTTACGTCGACCGCTGGCAGCGCATCAAGCGGGTAGTAGTTGAGCAGTCCGTTGACCAGAGTCGGAGCGAGCGTCGCGGGCTTCACGTAGGCAATCTGGGCTGTGAGGGACACAGAGGCCTCGCCAGCGACCACGGTGTAGCGATAAACATAGGTCCCGTCGCTCGCGGCCTGGACAGCATCGGAGTATGCCGTCGCGTCGACTGCGAGCGTCGCGATCAGTTGTCCGTCGCGCAGCACCTGCACAGGTTGGGCTTTGCGGCCTGCGAGTGTCCAGGTGAGGTTGATGCTCGTCTTGTCGGTGCCCGTGGTGGCCGTCAGGCTGCGCAGGCTGGTCGCGCTCTGTAGTGCCATGCCATTGAAGCCATATTCGGTCGGTGCCGGGCTGATACCCAGTTGGCGCAAGACCGTTGGAGCGATGTCAGTCGCCGCGGCGAGCATCTGCAGTTTGTCCTCCGTCGGGGCGTCAGTGCCGACGGCAGGTAATCCGTCCAGCGGCTTGTTGCTGGCGATGAAGATCGTTTTGTTGGCGGCAGTTTGCAGACCACTCGCGGTGCCGAAAGCGTCGAGCCCGTAGCCCGTTGTAATGATTACCTGCCAGTCTTCGCTCGGATCGTTGGTGGTGCGCCGGGCAATGGTCGCGAGCAGTTTGCCAACCGCGCTCGAAGTGTCGGCGAGCGCCTTCTGATACGCACCGCCGCGCAGGCCGTTGTTCGCGGCTGCTGCCGCCGGTGCACTGTACTGCGCGACCAGCAGGTCATAACCGGCCAGCAGCAATTGGTTTGTGCGTTCGGTTACGCACTCGTCGGCGCCGGCACAGTCGACAGCGGCGTCAATCGCACCTGTCTGTATGTCAGTGGCCAGCATGCTTTGGTAGGCCGAGTTGCTCGTGACGGCCGCGGTTTTCAGCTCGGCAGATTTGGCCCGCACCGCCGCGAACACGGTCGGCGCTTTGGTGTTAATGCGCTGGTCGTCCGTGTCCCAGTGCACGCCATGGCGATTGGCCCACGTGCCAGTGACCAAGCTGGCCCAGCCTGGACCGCCGCTGACACGCTGCTCGCTGAGCGTGCCGTTGCTTCCGCCGGTCCAAGCGGGGGCGACCTGGAGCGATGCAAGCGCCGGGACACGATGCTGGGTGATCGCTTCTCGCAGCGCTTCGAAGTCCACGCCATCGATCTCGACGACCAGGGTCTTGGTACTGCTGAGTCCCTGGTTGAGGTTACTTGCCGCTAGTTCGCTGCCAGGGACCGTTGCGGCAGCAGAAGTTTCGCCGCCGCCACAGCCTGCGAGCAGGCTGGCCACTGCCAGGCAACCGGCAGCCATATGGGTTTTGATTCGTTGTTTCATGATGAGGGATATACCTGTCGTAAGGTTTCTGAATAGCCGCGCCAATCAGCGGGCTATGGTTTTCTGCCAGGTGCCTAGGATCGCTTTCCGCTCGCGCGCGGCGCGTGCAGGACCATCCCGGCACCCGCGAATGCGAGGAGAAGTGGCTGGCGTGACAGCGAAGACAAGGGAAAGTAGAGGGTCATGGGTTTCTCCAAAAATGAAGCGGCGCAAAAAATCGGAATGTCTAGCAGATCGGAATGCTGAGTCACTGCCATTACTTGCTCTTCTGGTAACCTTTGAAGTTGCACAAAAATACACAAATACAAAAATTAACAGGCCGATAATCACACTTATTTATGACTGCTTTATGACTTCACCTGTAACACCGGTTCTGCCAGAGAATTTCCTAGCAAGCGCTTTTGCCCTCACTGATGTGGCGCGCCGCCATACGCTGGCTTACTTCCGGACGCCATTGGATGTAGTGACCAAAGATGACGAAAGCCCGGTGACCATCGCCGACCGTGAAACCGAGGCCGCGATGCGTCAATGGCTGCGGCAGGCGCATCCCAACCACGGCATCTTGGGCGAGGAGCATGGCTGCGAGCGCATGCAGGCTGAATATGTCTGGGTGCTTGACCCTATCGACGGCACCAAGAGTTACATTTCCGGCTCGCCGCTGTGGGGCACCCTGATCGCCTTGCTGCACCGCGGTCAACCCGTGCTGGGCCTGATGGATATGCCGATACTGGACGAACGCTGGTTCTGTCAATCTGGTGGCGCCGCGCAGTGGAACGGGCGGCCAGTGCATGCCAGCGGCTGCCGCTCACTGGTGCAGGCGCGTCTTTACACCACCTCGCCCGACACGTTTGGCGCCTCTGACTGGCAGCGCTTCGATGTGCTCAGCCGACAGTGCGTGCTACGCCGCTTTGGAGGCGACTGCTATTCCTACGCCCAGTTGGCGGGTGGCCATGTGGACTTGGTCGTGGAAGCCGGGCTGCAGCCCTACGACTACATGGCGCTGGTCTGTCTGGTCGAGGGTGCCGGCGGCTGCATCACCGACTGGCAGGGCGCGCCGCTGACGGTGTCCTCGGACGGCCGCGTCGTGGCCGCCGCCACCCCTGAACTGCACGCGCAGGCCCTTGCGGTATTGTCGGACTCCTAATCTGCCAAGTGGGGAAAGTCCCCTTGGCTTCGGCTGCGTTTGACGCCCCAGGAGTGTTTGCGATAAAAGCAAGTGGAGGCAGTAGATGTCCGCTGCAGCAACTTGTTGCACGATCTAACCTTACTGGCTAGACCCTTGGCGTGAAGGATATCTGACTCGAAAAATTGACCGCAACTGGGCTTATCATCACTTTTTTTGGAGAAAATCATGTCCAGAAACATCGACAATCTGAAACGGCTGTTCCAAAAAATGCAGGTTCGCTATGGGCCAGATGATGAGATGGTTTTGCAGGTGAAACAAGCACTGGAGTCCCGTGAAACCATCGAATCCAGGCATTCGTGGTGGTTCGCCCCTTACCGTGAGCGCCGCTCGGGCCAGGGCACTGAACGCCATCGGAACGTCGTAACAGCTGGTTGATGTTCGGATCAGACATGTCGGACGATGCATGAAGCTCATTGCCTGGAACCGTGGATCAAGGGCGTTCTCCACGCGCCATTCTCTTCTCAATGTCTTCTAGCACCGCCAGCAAGTCAGCGACGGTATCAATCACGTAATGCGCACCTACCGTTTTGAACTCTGACGTAACCCTCGATCGGATGGCTGCCAGTTGATCGACCGACGCAGAGTGGTACTCGGCAAGGGTCAAGCCGGCCGGGCTACCTGAGAGCGCCAGTCCAACCGTCCACATGCCCGCATTGATACCCTCGGCAATACCTGGCAGTGTGTCATCCACCTTGATACAGTGGGCAACACTGCCGATTTCCAGTTCGAGAACACACTGCAAGGCCATCCATGGCCCAGGTCGCGCGCCTGCCTTGAGGTCATCAGCACACACCGTGCAGTCTGGGAAATACCCCTTGGTAGCGGCCACTTCGATCAACTTGGTCATCACCTGGCGTGGATAGCCGGTGGTTGAACCGATCTTGAGACCTCGTGAGCGCAGGCCGGCAACCATTTCGAGAGCCCCTGGAATCAAGTCGGCATGGTCGCCGACCCGTTCCACCTGCAGGGGCAGGAAGGTCTGGTAAATGTGGTTGATATCAACATGATTCATCGGGCGACCAAATTTTGCCTGCCAGCGCCCACCGATGGCCGGATCGTTCCCCAGCGCTTCAATGTGTTGCAGTTTGCCCAGCCCCATGGGGCCGCGGGCTTCTGCCAGTGAAAGCTCGAAATCGAAAGCCTGTTTAAAGGCATCGACGAAGATCTGGGTTGGTGCGAAGGAGCCGAAATCAACGATCGTGCCTGCCCAGTCGAAAATGACGGCTTCTATTTGCGGATGCATGGGTGATAACTCCAGAGTTGTCCGGGTTTTAGCCGGCTGATTTCTGTGCCCGCGCGGCAGCGCAGGACTTGAGAAAGGCCATAGCGTAGGGATCGAAATCACCGTAACGCTCTGGATCGAAAACTTCTGGCGTGACGAAGGCGGGCTCGCCGCAGACGAGTTCAGCCACGAGCCGCCCCACACCACCAGAAAACGTGATGCCCGAGCCGTTGCAGCCAGTGGCCACAAACAGTCCAGCAAAGGCACGACTGGCGCCGATGATCAATTGCCCATCAGGCGTGTAGGTGCTGGGGCCGGTGATGTAGTGCGCCATGCCCAAGGTGTTGAGCGCTGGAAAGTAAGGGGCCAGGGTGGCAGCACCCTCGGCTAGGTTTTTCCAACCGTCAGCATCATCCGAGTCAAACACGAACCCGGCAAGGTCGCGCGGCAACTGGCGTGGATCGACCACGGCTGGCTGTTGTTCACGCACGCCAAAGAGCAAGGCGCCGACCTCGGGACGGGCATACGCCCGGATTTCCGGCATGAGCACGATGGCGCCATCACGTGGAAATATTGGCGCAGGCTCTGTGATCCAATACTGGCTGCGTACGGGCGCCATGGGCAGCGGCAGACCCAGCCCGACGCTGAGCAGGTTGGCCCAGGTGCCGGCCGCGTTGATGACGATGCTGGCTGGCAGCAGCGTGCCGTCTGTCAACTTGACGCCTGTGACGCCTCCTGCATGACGCATGATGGTCAGCACGTTGGAATCGAGCCGCAGTTGCGCACCCATCTGCAAGGCCGTGCGAAGGTAAGCGCTGGACAGAAGATAAGGATCGACGAAGCAATCGTCGGGGTAAAAAGCAGCAAGATCAAAGGATTGCGGTGCCAGCCACGGGGCGCGGGCCAAGGCCTCGGGCTTGTCAACCCACTGACTTGCAATGCCGTAACTGGCGCAATGTTGAACCCGGGCCTTCAGTGCGTCGCCGTCACTGGTCGGCACGACGTGCAGTGCACCCACAGTACGACGGCCGATGCCTTCGCCATATTCGCCTTCCAGCACAGCCATGGCGCGGAAAGTCTCTCCTGCCAGCGCCATCAGTGAAGGATCGTCGCGCGCCATCGTAACCAGGGCTGCTGCCCGGCTGGTTGCCCCGCTGGCCGGCTGCTCGCGCTCAAGAATCAGCACCCGTTTGCCAAGGCCACGGCGACCCAGCGCCCAGGCAATGGCTGATCCGAAAATGCCGCCGCCAATGATGAGAACATCGCGCTGAGTCATCTGTATCACCCGGCGTCAAACCATGACTGCGACACCCATGTCGCGCAGTGTCGCACCCACCGCATCGACCACCTTGGCGATATCTTGCGGCGTCAGCGCACCGATGCAGCCGACCCGGAATGTTTCGACCTGGGTCAGTTTCCCCGGGTAGAGGATGAATCCGCGTTCGCGCACGCCTTGGTAGAAGGTATTGAAGTTGTAGGCCGGATGTGCTGGGGCGTGGAAAGTGACAATGATTGGCGCCTGTAAGGCGGGTAAGAGGAAAGATTTCAGCCCAAGTTCGCGCATGCCCTCGACCAGGGCAACACAATTCGCCATGTACCGATCACCACGCGCCGAGAGGCCGCCCTCCTCGCGGTACTGGGCGAGCGCTTCATGCAATGCGGCCACCACATGCGTTGGCGGTGTGAAACGCCATTGGGATGTCTTTTGCATGTACGCCCATTGGTCATGCAGGTCCATGGACAATGAGTGGCAGTTGCCGGCGCTGGCCTCCAGCTGAGTTCGGCGAATGATCACAAATCCCAACCCTGGAACACCTTCCAGGCACTTGCCCGACGCGGCAATGAGCGCGTCAAACGGGGTCGTGCGGACGTCGATCTCGATGGCGGCGAAGGAGCTCATCGCATCGATGATCAAACCGCGTCCCTGCCGAGCCACGGCTGCGGCGATCTCGGCAAGGGGATTCAGGATGCCGGTACCAGTTTCGCAATGTACCTGCGCGACGTGGGTGATGCCCGGATCGGCCATCAACGCGGTTTCAATGGCTGCCGGGTCGGCTGGCTGGTCTTCGGCAAAGGGGAGTTCAACCGATTCCCGGCCGAGGTAAGTGAGAATTTTCAGGATACGTGCGCAGTAGGCGCCGTTGTTGGGGACCAGCACCTTGCCGTGGCGTGGCACCAGCGTTCCCAGTGTGGCCTCCACTGAGAAGGTGCCTGAACCTTGTAGCGGCACACAAACGTGTGTCTCGCTGCCGTGAACAATATCAACCAGCTGGCTGCATACCTCTGCGGTGATGCGGTTGAAGGCGGAATCCCAGGAGCCCCAATCATGCAGCATGGCCTGTTTGGTCCGCAGCGAGGTGGTCAGCGGACCGGGGGTCAGCAGCAAAGGGTCACGATCGAGCGAGTACATAAGTAATCCATAGTCCTATCGTTTGAGTTGGCGCCAGGCCTGATGCCGGTGCAGCAGGAAATGCGAGGCGAAGGCGTACAGCAGACTGACGATGGTTGAGGTCAGCACAATGAGCGTTGCCATGGCGGCGGCTGGCCCGAGTTCACCGGCCTCATCCAGGTTGAGGATGGACACTGAGGCCGGAAGCGTCTGCGGTGAGTACAGAAAAACCAAGGCCGACACGGTGGTCATCGCATTAATGAAGAGGTAACGGGAGATGTCCAGTACCGCAGGAAGGCACACCGGCAAGGTGACCCGCCACAAGGTGGTGAATTGAGACACCTTGAGCGAGGCAGCAACCGCCTCGAATTCACGATCGATGCTTTTGAGCGAGGTTAGCGCCGTCAAGTGACAGGACGTGTAGTAATGCACGACGTTGGCCACAACCATGATAGCCAAGGTGTGGTAGAGACCATTCAGCGGGTTGTCAGGGTGATTGAAGAACAGGATGTAGCCGATACCCAGTACCAAACCAGGAACACCCATGGGCAAAGCAGCCATGGCCTGCAGGACTGGGCGCAACCACGAGGGCCCCGCGCGCGTCTTTTCAATCAGGTAGGCGGTCAAGAAAATGAAGGGCGTACCCACCAGCGCGGTGAGTACAGCAAGCTTGAGGCTGTTCACGTAGGCATCGAGCACCCCCGCCTCGGCCAGGCCACAGATGTAATGGTTGGTTGTCAGCTTGAGGTTGTATGGCCAGTAGCTGACCAAGGACGTGTAAGCGGCCATGACCAGAACCCCCAGCATGGCGGTGGCCATCAGCATGCAATAAATCAGCAAGGGCAGGTCACGGTGCCAGTCCGGGCGCGGCACATAAGGCACGGCGCGTGCAGTCAAACTCGCCTGCTGCCGGCGCTGAACCCGCCAGTCCACCGCAAACGCAACCAGCACCGGAATGAGCAGCAGAAGGGCTACCACGGCACCTCGCCCGAAGTTTTGCTGGCCGACGACTTGTACATAAATTTCCACCGCCAGCACCTGGAAGTTGCCGCCGATCACTTTGGGAATGCCAAATTCGCTGACCGAATAGGAGAACACAACCAGTGCCGCGCTGATCAGACCATAGCGGGCCGCGGGCAGCGTGACGGTAAGAAATTTGCGCCAGCGCGATGCGGACAGCGCGTCAGCCGCCTCAAACAGGCGCCCGTCGGCGGTGGCCAGTGCCACCACCAAAATCATAAGTGCATGCGGGAAGCTTGCGTAGACGGTGGCCATGATGATCCCGATCGGGCCATAGACAGAATTGTCTCCGAGCCAAGACTTCAGGACACCCTGGGTGCCGAACCACTGGATGAACGAAATGGCGCCGACCAGCGACGGCCCCAGCAGGGCAGACAAACCAACGATGCGCCAAAGGCCACGCAGCGGCACACAGGCCCGCTGGATTGCATATGCATAAAAAAAGGCCAACGGCACGCTGATCAAGGTGACGACGACTGCGACCCAAAGAGTGTTCCAGACCGCAGTGCCCATACCAGGTGTGGCAGCAAACTCGCCGAATCGAGTCAGGCTGAATTGCCCCTGATCGTCTTGCACGCTGCCTGCCAGCAACATGCCAATGGGCAGCAGCAGGAAAATGCAAAGCAGCAAAGCAGCCGCGACCAACAACCAGCCGGGCAGTCGATCACTCCAGCTGCTGCTATTGGCGCGCACGGGAATCGCGAGCGTGCTGCGACTCATGCGGCGGCCGGCATCGGGCGCAGGTGCTCAGCAGGAATTCCGATGCGCAGAATGGACCCTGGATGGATTGGTCGACCGTCAAGATAGTTGCTCGAAAACTGTGCAACCAATGGGCGGCTCTGGCCGGTTTTGGCATCCAGCGTGACCAGAGAGTAAGGACCTAAGAACTCGTATTTCAGCACTTGTGCAGTGAAGCTGTTTTCACAGTCATCAAGGATGTTGTGCAGACGGATATCTTCCGGACGGACATAAAAACGATGCTTGCGGTTTTGATCGATCTCGATGCAACAACGCAGCAGCAAATCACCCGCACGAATGTGTTGTGCGCCCGCAGGGGTGGCTTCAATCAGGTTGCCACGCCCAATAAAGTCGGCAACGAAATCATTGCCCGGCGAGCGGTAGATTTCTTGAGGTTGGCCGACTTGCTGGACTTGGCCATTTTTCATGACGACGATGCGGTCGGCCATGGCCAACGCTTCTTCCTGGTCATGGGTAACCATGATGGTGGTCACGCCCAACCTTGTCTGGAGACCGCGAATCTCGGAACGCAGCCGCACCCGTTCGATCGCGTCTAACGCCGATAACGGCTCGTCAAGCAACAAGAGGTCGGGCGACGTCGCCAACGCACGGGCCAATGCGACACGTTGTTGCTGGCCACCGGACAACTGGGCCGGAAACTTACTTTCGGTACCCGGCAAACCGACCAGTTCGAGCATCTCCTGGACGCGCTGCGTGATGCCCTGCCGAGCCGCCCTGCGATCACCTTTTTGGCTGTTCAAGCCATAGGCCACATTCGCACCAACATTCAAGTTGGGAAAGAGCGCGTATGACTGAAAGACAATTCCGTAGTCGCGCCGGGCTGGAGAGAGCCTGGAGATGTCCCGACCCGCATGCACAATCTGTCCACTGTCCTGCAGTTCCAGTCCGGCAATCGCACGCAACAGCGTTGTTTTGCCACAGCCCGATGGACCGAGCAGGACGACGAACTCTCCCTCTTCGACTGCCAGGTCGATGTGATCGAGTGCAACAAAGTTCCCATAGCGCTTCGTCAGTTGCTTGATTTCAAGGTGTGCCATTGGGAGTCTCGTGAACAATGCATCCATCGACGTGTGTCCTCAATGCCGCTGGACACGCCCCAATGGGTAGCTTCATTCGGATTTACTTCTTGGGTTCCGATTTCGTCGAATAGCGCTTTTGCCATTCGGCGAGAATGGTGCTTCGGTTCTTGCCCATCCACTCGAAGTCGTTTTTGACCAGTCGCTTCTCATAGTCACTCGGCACGAACTTCAACCGTGTCGCGATGCCGGGGATGGCAACCACGGCAAAATTCTTGGCATAGAGTTCGTTAGCCTCTCGCGAGGATGACCAGTCGGCCAGTCTCTTGGCTGCCTCAAGACGCGGCGTACCATTGACGATGGCAGTGGCTTCAATGTCCCAGCCCAGTCCTTCCTTGGGGAAGACGATGTCAATTGGCGCACCCTTGGCACGCACGGTGTTGGCACGGTATTCGAAAGCAATGCCAACCGGAAATTCGCCAGCGCCGGCCATGACACATGGCTTGGAGCCGGAGTGGGTATAAACCGCCACATTCTCATGGAGCTTGTCCATATAGTCCCAGCCGCCTTTTTCACCGAAAATTTGCAGCCAGGCGGTAACGTCAAGAAAGCCGGTCCCAGACGAATTCGGATTGGGCATGACGATCTTGCCCTTGAATTCGGGCTTCAGCAGGTCCTTCCAGCTCTCAATGCGCGGCAGGCCTTGCCTCTGCATTTCAGGGACGTTGTAGCAAATCGCTGCACCCCAGACATCCATACCGACCCAGGTCGGCGGATTGGCTGCCGCGCGAAAGCGTGGGTTGATCGCCTTGAGATTTGCCGCGGCGTAGGGCTGCAACATGCTCTCGCGTTCGAACACAACCATGCTGGAGACGGCTACACCCATGATGACGTCGGCCACTGGTTTGCTTTTCTCGGCAAGCAGCTTGGCCGTGATGATGCCGGTTGAGTCCCGGGTCCACTTGATCTCGATGTCCGGATTCGTCTTGTTGAATGACTCTTGATAAGCCTTCAGCTGGTCGATTTCAAGCGCCGTGTACACGTTAAGTACGGTTTTTTCTGCAAATGCGGGAAGAGCAGCTGCCAGTGAGAGGCCAGCTGCAGCGATGCATTTGGCTAAACGTTTCAGATTCATATGGGTTTCCTTGATGAAATGGCTAAGACATATCCGCACAATCTGCCTGTTGTCATCAGACTGTCGCGGTGGTCGCTTAGATTCCAAAGAGTCTATGGTTCATATGTGACAGATTGTTGACAATCTACAAAAACACTCGATGGATTAAACTGATTGCTTTATCGGTGCAAGGCAAGCATGTCCGAACTCCTCACCCAGCCTGTTGATGACGTCCTGTCCCGCTTCCAAAGCACTTCCCTAACGCGGCTTGTGGCAGCGTCCATCGAAACACTCATCCTCTCGGGCGAACTCGCGCCAGGGGCCAAGCTCAATGAAGTCGCATTGGCAGAGCGCTTGCGCGTGTCGCGGGGTCCGCTGCGTGAGGCCTTTCGAATGCTGGAAGAGTCTGGGCTCATCCACCAAGAGAAGAATCGGGGTGTATTTGTGCGGGTGATCGAACTGGCTGACGCAGCAGATATTTATGATGTGCGTGCAGGGCTTGACGCTACCGCTGGTCGCTTGCTGGCCGAACGTATCACAACGGAGCAACTCGTCACCCTGCGCGCGTTAACCGACGTCATGCTGTCTGTCGCCGCAAATGATGTTGACCAATTTCATACCCTCAACCTGGCTTTTCACGATCAGATCGTGGTGATGGTCGGCAATCGCTCCCTGACAGAGACTTACCGAAAACTCGTCAAACAACTCACTCTCTTTCGAAAGCGTAACCTGCTGGCTCCAAAGTCCATCCCCCACTTTGCCGAAGAGCACAGCGCCATTGTTGACCGACTGGCCGCGGGAGACGCTACCGCCTGCGCCGAGGCTCTTTTTGCCCATGCTCGAGGCGGTCGCCAACGCATGCTGCAGGGCGGCAACCAGGAAGGAAGGCGACATGAGCGCTGAGTTCGACAGATCTGAAGGTGACGTCAACCTGGGCGATCGTCGGCGCAACTGGCAATCCGCGCATTTGAACGACGCAACGCGTGAACTGCTGGCTGAGGATGCACGATGGTTCTTTCACCAGTCGATGTCAACGCCCTGTCTCAATGCGGTGGTCGCGGCGCAAGGCTCTTGGTTGACTGACATCTCCGGGCGGCGCATTCTTGATTTCCACGGCAACAGCCTGCACCAAGTTGGCTATGGCCACCCAAAGGTCGTCGCAGCAATTCGGGACACGCTCGAGCAGCTGCCCTTCAGCCCGCGTCGCTATACCAACCGGCACGCCGTCGAACTGGCACGCCGCTTGTGCTCGTCAGCACCCATTGACGATGCCAAGCTCCTTTTTGCCCCCGGCGGTACCGCCGCGATCGGTATGGCGCTCAAACTGGCTCGCGTGGTCACGGGCCGCTTCAAGACCATTTCGATGTGGGATTCTTTTCACGGTGCCTCTCTCGATGCTGTTTCTATCGGTGGAGAGTCCGTCTTTCGCAAGGGGATCGGCCCCTTGCTACCAGGTGCCGAGCATGTGCCTCCCTGCGATCCAGGTCAATGCGCTTTCGGCTGTGGCGGCCAATGCGCCCTGCGCTGCGTTGACTACCTTGACTATTGCATGAAGAAAGAAGGTGATGTTGCTGCGGTCATCGTCGAGACGGTGCGCTGCACCGACGTCCAGATTCCACCTCTTGCGTATTACCAACGGCTCAGAGAAATCTGCACCCGCCATGGCGCGCTACTGATCCTCGACGAAATTCCAATTGCACTGGGCAGGACCGGAAGCCTGTTCGCGATAGAGCGATATGGCATTGAACCCGACATGCTTGTCATCGGCAAGGGACTGGGAGGCGGGTCAATGCCTCTTGCGGCACTGATCGCACGTTCGAATTTCGACGTCGCCCAACACATCTCGCTGGGTCATTACACGCATGAAAAAAATCCTTTGGCCTGCGCTGCCGGTCTGGCTGTCCTTGATGTGATCGAGGAAGAGGGTCTTGTTGCGCGCAGTCGCGTCTTGGGGGAGGCTTGCCTAGCCCGTCTGAAACGACTTGCGGCCGAGCTGCCAGTCATCGCAGAAGTTCGCGGCGCCGGATTGCTGCTAGGCATTGAATTGCGCGACATGGGTGACCGCAGTGCCACCGACCTTGCCGAGGCGGTGCTTTACCGTTGCCTGTCAGATGGACTTTCATTCAAGGTCGGCCAAGGCAACGTGCTGGTGCTGGCACCTCCTCTGAATGTCCTGGAGGAGGAACTGTGGTGGGCGCTCGACTGCATCGCAGCGGCCCTGCGAATCGAGATTGCGAGCTGATCGCGCCGCTACAACAGGCGGCACGCTTGCTCTGCGGGCGACCGGTTTCTTCAACGCTGTATCGAATCCGTTGATCTTGGGCGCTGGAAACCTGAACACTGCATCTTGGTCACTACAGCAGTTTCAGCACGATGCGCTGCACCTGTGGGTCATGGTGTTGACGCCGACCGGAAAACAAGGGCAGCATCAGGCAATTGCCGCCAGGATCGCCTTGAGCAGATGCCAGCAGTGCTCGACCGACTGCACTTGCACCGACTCGCCCGGCGCATGGGGTCCACGAATGGTCGGGCCAAACGACACCATGTCCAGGCCGGGGTACTTTCCACCGATGATGCCGCACTCCAGTCCGGCATGGATCACCTGAGTGGTCGATTCGCTGCCGAAGGAGGCACGATAGACCGATTGGCACAAGGCCAGCAGTGGCGAATCGGGATTGGGTCGCCAGCCCGGATAGTGACCGGACTGGACGGCCGCCACGGCGGACAACGCAAACAGGCTCGTGATTTCGTTGGCCAATTCAAGTCCCGCACTGTCGACCAACGAGCGCACCATGAAGTTGCAGGTTGCCGATGTCGGGCTCAAGTCGACCATTCCCAGGTTGTTGGACGTTTCGACCACGCCCGGCAGCTGCACGCTCATGCGCTTCACGCCATGCGGGGCCGCGTGCAGTGTCGCCAGCCAGAGCGACTGGTCCGAGGCCGCCATGACGCGCTCGAGCGTGCACGGCGCGTACGAAACGGTCACACCGTCATCCACGCCGGCCAGCTCCTGGCGAAACTCGGTCTGCAAGCCGGCCAGCACCTCACCCAGAGCAGAAGCAGCTTGGAGCGGCACGGTCAATGTGGCAAAGGCTTCGCGCGCCAGGGCGTTTCTGGCCGAGCCGCCTTGCAACGTCGACAGCCGCACGTCCCACTGACGCTCCAGCCGGCGCAGCACGCGCACCAGCAGCTTGATCGCATTGCCGCGCCCCTCGTGGATGTTCACGCCCGAATGGCCACCCCGCAGACCACGTACCTCGATGCGCAGCGCGACAAAGCCTTCGGCAAGTTCATGCGGCTGGCCCGAACGCTGCACGTCGACATCCACGCCGCCAGCGCAACCCAGATAGAACTGGCCCCACTCCTCGGTATCGAGGTTGAGCAGCAGTCGACCTTGCAGCGCATCGCCCGCCAGTCCGCGCGCGCCGCCCATGCCGGCTTCCTCGTCCACAGTGAACAAGGCCTCGATCGGCCCGTGGACCAGTGTGCTGTCCTCCAGAACGGCCAGTGTCAGCGCCACGCCGATACCGTTGTCGGCACCCAACGTGGTTCCTTCGGCGATGACCCAGCCGCCCTGCACAACCGGTGCAATCGGGTCGCGCAAGAAGTCGTGCGGCGTGTCCGCGTTGTTCTGACACACCATGTCCAAATGCGACTGCAGGACCACGCCGGGCACTGATTCGCGCCCGGCGCTGGCCGGCTTGCGCACCATCAGATTTCCAACCGCGTCAACCGAGGTCGAGAGGCCCCGCGCCTGCGCCCAGTCCTTCAAATGCTCGCGCAAGCGAGCCTCACCCTTGGAGGGGCGGGGAATGGCGCACAGGGTTGCGAAGTGCGCCC
The DNA here is from genome assembly GCF_010365055.1 of Rhodoferax sp. Taxonomy (GTDB): domain Bacteria; phylum Pseudomonadota; class Gammaproteobacteria; order Burkholderiales; family Burkholderiaceae_C; genus Rhodoferax. The sequence continues at coordinate 5,082 of NZ_JAAFHA010000046.1, read as the reverse complement.
AGACGCTGGCAGGCTCTAGTGCCGCCAATGCGGACGATGGTTTCAAGGTGCTCATGGGATTCCTAGGCTGGTAGTCAGTGTGACCAGTTTACCGACACGGCGATTGTGAGGCGTGTGTGGTGCACGGTTCGCCGACATTAACCATGCAGCGCGGCGAAGCGCTCGCGAAATTACTCTTTGGGTGTGCCCAAAAGACAAAAGGCCCCGAGGGGCCTTTTGTGCAGCACGACGATGTCGCGACAGCTATTTACTTCTTCGCAGCGCGCTTGAGCGCTTTGACAGGCGCTGCAGCTTTGGGCGCAACCTTGGCTGCAACCTTCGCTTTCGCCTTCGGTGCGACAGGTGCTGCAGCAGCTGCAGGAGCGGCTTTCAGTGCCGTCCGCTGATCACGCAGCGCGTTGATTTCTGCATTGATCTTGTCCTTGCGTTCGGTCAGCTTGGCAATGCTGGTGGTGAACTTTGCAATCGCCTTGGCGGTCTTGGACACGGGTGCCTTTTGGGCGACGGGCTTAGCCGCAGGCTTAGCTGCTGGCTTGAGCACCTTGGCCAGGGTCTTCACTTTCGGAGTTGCTGCAGCCTTGAGGGCCGGTTTTTTTGCAGTTGCCATGATTTGATTTCCTTATGTTGTTGCCCTGGCAAAGTTGTTTTCGCCAGTGCCGGTATTGTCATCATTTCTTCGAGCGCTGTCGACTGAACTTGACTGGCATCAAGGCGCGGCTGAACATGCAAGCTACGTCGGATTGAAGAGACGACGCCTGCACCGGTACTTCGCCTGGTCAGTTGGTGAGGATTCGAGCAAACTCGCCCGATAACCTACAGGACCCGAATGTACAGCCCACAGAATTTCAACGACCAAAACGCGCAGCACCTGCCGGGTCTTCTTGGCATCGTCATGACTTTTGTTGATGCATCTGAGGTCAAGTCCGAGATGCCAATGGCAAAGCCATTGATGGCGCCCAATGGTTACTTGCATGCTGGAAGCGTTGTCTCGCTGGCAGACATCTCAGCGGGTTTCGGTTGCATGTCCCATCTCCCAGCCGGCGCAACCGGATTCACAACCATCGAGCTCAAGTCCAACCACCTTGGAACGGCCCGGGACGGCATCATCGCATGCACCGCGACTGCTATGCACCTTGGTAAAACGACGCAGGTATGGGACGCCGTGGTCACGCATCGCGAGACAGGCAAGACCTTGGCACTTTTCCGCTGCACACAAATGATTCTTTATGAAAAAGCGCGGCCCTAGCTTTTGATGAGCGCATCCGGGAACCGAAGAGCATCGACATGGCCGCAAATCATCGCCCCGGCCGAACGCGAAGAAGACCGCCAACAACAATGGCTCCCCATCTTGATGGCGTCTCACCCACTATGACCTGGCATGCCTGGCCAGTCAACGCTCTTGCGTTGATTCAAAGCCTCTGCATAGCTGGGCACCTGCGCGGCCTTTTCATGTGTGTCGGTTTCAACAATACCGTTTGGCAAAGCAATCCTGATCTTCTCGTGGATGCACTGTTTGGCATCTGCTTTGAGAGCGCGCGCAAAGCCGCCAATGCCGACATCCATGCGGGCGGAACAATCAGCCGGATATAGAAAACGCCGCAGCGGCGCGGATCAGACGGGGGTTTGATGCTCACAGGCAACTCCATGAAGGAACTGGATGAGCGAGGTGGATGATTGCCAAACACGAACCGGCCGGATAGCGGTGCCGCGTCTGGGTTTCAAATACTGGTGCTGGCGGGGATCACAAATCAGCCCGAAAGCCGCACAAATACTACGTTTCTAAAAATATGAATCGCGAAGTACCAGCAAAAGTACCAACGTTTTCATGCGTGTCGCCCGTTGTCGGGTTTTTGACACGTTCTGATTCTAGGTGAAACACCCCGACCAACACCCTGCCCGCCCAATTGGCGTAAACTGCGACCTATCATTTTGATAGGAGTCGGTTTGGCAAATCCGCCCAACCACCAGCTTGAACGGCACATCCGGCAGTCAGCCGCAGACAGCTCCAACGTGGCCTTTGTCAAACACGCATGGGACCAGATGCGTGCCCGGCACGTAAACCAAGCCATGGTGATGGAGGTGTTGCGCATGGGGCGCATGTACAGCCAGCCGGAGCCGGACATCCGCTTCTCTGGCCTCAAATGCCGCATGGAGCAATTTGTGTCCGGCATGAACGTGGCGGTGGTGGTTGCGGTGGAGTACCCGGAACCCGGCCTCACGGTTGTGACAGTGATTGATCTTTTGAGGAGTTAACTATGTACCACTACACCGATGGCGGGCTGCGCAATGTGTGGCTGGCCAATGGCTACGAGATCAAGAAAACGCCGTTTGGCGACGCCGTGTCGTTTCACGACGGCGACGGCCTGACGCAGGCCATTTGCCAGGCACTGGGTGCCAAGGTCGGCGTACTGACAGGCGTGGAGCTGCGTTACATTCGCAGCGCAGGCATGGGCCTGTCGCAACCGGCACTCGGTAAGTTGATGGGCATTGATGGCCAGTCCATCGCCCGCTGGGAGAAGTCTGGCAAGGTGCCGCGTTGGGCCGACAAACTGGTGCGCCTGCTCTACGCCGGGCACGCGCAAGGCAACGAACCCATTTGCCGCGTCATGGACCGCATCAAGACCGTGGAGCGCATAGTCAAGCAGCGCATCGTGGTGCAAGAAAAGCGGGGGCACTGGACGCCCACCAGCGAGCCAGCCGACGAGGACGCCGTGGCTGCTTGATAAGGCGGCGCTTGTCAGCGCCGCTGCCCCCGGTTTTGCGCTGACTGAGGGAGCCCCCACGGGGGGCGGACGGGCAGTTCAGCGCGGAGCCAAGCCGCGCAGCGGCGAGGCCCTCGGGTGGGCGGGGATACCTACCACATGACTGGCCGCAGGCCACTAACCGACAGCACAGCGCGCAGCGCCTGACCAATGTCCAGGTGCAGGCACACCCACAAGGGCGCGCAGACGGCGGCGTGTAGGGCGCGCCAGCGACCGGGAAGCTCCGATGGCTGTGCGACCGTCTCCAGCGAAGGCCACTTTGCATAACGCCTGTTGCCTTCACCCGAAGGGCGCGCAAGCGGTGGGCGACACCAAACGGAGCTTTAGCGCAGTTACTGGCGAACACTGAGGGCAATGCGGCGTTATGTAAAAGCGAAGCGGGTGCTCTAGTCGTTCTGTGCAGCAATATTGCGACGGTTGGCAACATTCAGTGTGTCCTACGGGAACAGAAAGAAATGGTCCTGCACCAACTTCTTCAATTCGGCTGGTAGCTCGTCAAGCGGCAACTCCCAATAGCCTTCGCAGTTCACTAGCAGCGGCGCATGCCCGCAAGCGTCTTTGTAGATTTCCATCGCTGCCCCCTCGCCCCTGAATCAAGGAGCCAGTCCAGCCCGTCAGGGAATAACGGGTTGTCACCACCGGGGATCAGCCGACGGCTAGGACTGGAAAAACTGCTTACCCCGCTGCCGTTTTGAACGGAATCACTTCCGCACCCACACGCAATTTGTCCAGATAGTCCGACCAGCGCTGCATCATTTCCCGCCGCGCTGGCAAATGCGCCGTGCGGTTGTAGGCGCGGCCATTGGGGTCTTTCACGGCGTGGGCCAGTTGGTGCTCAATCAAGTCCACGCGTTCACCCAACACCTCGTCCATGATGGTGCGGGCCAGCGCTCGAAAGCCGTGGGCGGTGTGAACCTCTTTGCTGTAGCCCAATCCCCGCAATGCGGCATTCACTGTGTTCTCACTCATCGGGCGCTCGCCGGTGCGCAAACTGGGGAACACGTAGCGCCCATGGCCCGTGAGCGAATGCACGCCGCGCAGAATCGCCACCGCTTGGGTGGACAACGGCACCAAGTGGTCAATGCCCATTTTCATTTTGCTACCGGGTATGCGCCACTCTGATGCGTCCAGATCCATCTCGGCCCATTCAGCCGTGCGCAATTCACCAGGCCGCACAAACACCATCGCGGAGAGCTTGAGCGCGGCCACAGTGCAAGGGTGGCCCGTGTAGCCAAATATGGAGCGCAGTCACTCACCTGCCTGCTTGGGCTCGTTGATGGCAGAAAAGTGTAATTCCGGTATTGCCTCCAGCGCACCGCGCAGGTCGGTGGTGATATCGCGCTCAGCCAACCCAATGGCCACTGCGTAACGGAATATCTGGCCGCATATCTGCTTGGCGCGGTGCGCAATGTCAATCGAGCCACGGGCTTCGATCTTGCGCACGGACTTGTCCAGCACGTCACGCGGTTTGATGGCAGTGATCGGCATGGCACCAATGAAGGGAAAAACATCCTTCTCCAGCAGGGTGGTGATACGCGCCTGCGTAACCTCCGCCCGCTTGGCGGCTGTCTTGCTCAACCAGACCCGTGCCACAGCTTCAAACATATTGGCGGCTGCGTCGGCTTTGGCCTGCCGCTCTACCTTCTTGGCGTCACCCGAGTCAATGCCATCCGCCAACTGCTCACGCGCAAGCTCGCGGCGCTTTCTGGCCTTGGCCAGCGAGACCTCGGGGTACACGCCAACGGCCAGCGTCTTCTGCTTGCCCATGAAACGGTAGTTCATCCGCCAGTACCGGCCCGCTTCTTTGACGTGCAAGCACAAGCCCTGTCCGTCGGCGTATTTCTCTCCGGCAGCTGCCCCTGTTGGCTTGACGTTTTTAACGAAAGTATCAGTGAGTGCCATGGGTTCAATCCCCTGTGTTGGTATCTGGCACTTCGAGGTTGAAAGTACCAACACAAATACCATCATTTGTGTGCAATGTGATGGTGTCTGGTGAAATGTGATGAGGCAAGAAAAAACCCGCGATGCTAGGAAGCATGCGGGTTTTGAGATGTTTTGACACGTCTTGAAACGGTCGTCTGGTGCGGCTGGCGGGGATCGAACCCACGACCCTTGGCTTCGGAGGCCAATACTCTATCCACTGAGCTACAGCCGCTTGTTAGAGCGTGCATTGTAGGTGCTTTCAGAGGGGCGGCCGCTATAATCGCGACCTGCTTTTCAAGCCCCCCGATTTCCAGAGGACACCATGAACGACAACAGCCCCGCTTCTGTTCACGATGAGGCGCACACCGGCCCCATTAAAAACCCCAAGCAAATGCTG
>NZ_JAAFHA010000045.1 GCF_010365055.1 Rhodoferax sp. | reverse complement strand
GCCTAACCTACGGCGATGGCGTGAGCGACGTGAACATCACCAAGCTCATCGAGTTCCACCACGCCCATGGCCTGCAAGCCACACTTACCGCCACCTATCCTCCCGGCCGATTCGGTGCGCTCGACATCCATCCGGACGAACGCGTTACCTCTTTTAAGGAAAAGCCAAAAGGCGACGGTGGGCTCATCAACGGTGGCTTCTTCGTCCTCTCGCCCAAGGTCATCGACCTCATCGCTCACGATCAGATTATCTGGGAGCGAGAGCCCCTCGAAACGCTCGCAGGATCCAACCAACTGAAAGCCTATTCCCACGAAGGCTTCTGGCAGCCGATGGACACCCTGCGCGACAAAAACCACCTCGAAGAGCTCTGGCAATCAGGTAAAGCTCCGTGGAAGGTGTGGGCATGAACCCATCGTTCTGGAGTGGCAAAAAAGTATTCGTCACCGGCCACACAGGGTTTAAAGGTAGCTGGCTCAGCCTGTGGCTGCAGCAGCTTGGTGCCGAGGTGACCGGCTATGCGCTGCTGCCGCCAACCAACCCAAGCCTGTTTGAAGTAGCGCAGGTGGCGCAAGGCATGACATCCGTTATCGGCGACATCCGCGACGGTGCCATGCTCACCGCGGCGATGCGTCAAGCCGAGCCTGACATCGTCATCCACATGGCGGCGCAGCCGCTGGTGCGCCGCTCGTATGTGGACCCGGTTGAAACCTATTCCACCAACGTCATGGGCACCGTACACCTGTTGGAAGCCGTGCGCCAAACACCGTCAGTGCGTGCCGTGGTCAACGTCACCACCGACAAGTGCTACGAGAACAAAGAATGGGTCTGGGGCTACCGAGAGAACGAACCCATGGGCGGTTTCGACCCCTACAGCAGCAGCAAAGGCTGCGCCGAGCTGGTCACAGCTGCTTATCGCAACTCGTTCTTCAATTCTGCAACACACAGCAAACACAAAGTTGCGCTGGCAACCGCCCGTGCCGGCAACGTCATTGGCGGTGGAGATTGGGCTGAGGACAGGCTTATTCCAGACATCCTGCGCGCTATACAAAATGGCCAGAGCGTCAGTATCCGCAACCCCCATGCCACCCGACCGTGGCAGCATGTGCTGGAACCCCTCAGCGGCTACCTTGCCTTGGCCGAAAAACTCTATACCGACGGCCCGGCCTTTGCAGAAGCCTTTAACTTCGGCCCTGCTGAAGAAGACGCTAAGCCCGTGCAATGGATCGTCGAGCAACTCACGCAAAGTTGGGGCGAGGGCGCGAGCTGGCACTTGGACGGCGGCACGCACCCGCATGAGGCCCATTACCTCAAGCTCGACTGCTCCAAGGCTCGTGCCACGCTGGGCTGGCAACCGCGTTGGCATTTAGGCCAAACCCTGCAGGCCATCATCGTCTGGCACAAAGCCCACAGCGCGCTAAAAGGCAGCCAAGACATGCGGGCACTGTGCCTGCAGCAGATCAACGATTACTCGACCGCTATCTAATTTTTATTTATTTCCCAAGCCATGCAAAACGCCAAAACCCAAGCCATCCGCGACCAAATCTCCAAGCTGGTCGAAGAGTACGCCGCCATCGCATTGTCCCCCGATCAGTTCTTCCCTGGTGTTACCGCAGTTCCGCCCTCCGGCAAACTGCTTGACGCCTCCGAACTCAAAAACATGGTCGAGGCCTCGTTGGACGGCTGGCTCACCACGGGCCGTTTCAATGCAGAGTTTGAAAAAAAGCTTGCAGCCTTTATCGGCATCAAGCACCTGATCACCGTCAACTCCGGCTCGTCAGCCAATCTCGTCGCGTTTAGCACGTTGACTTCGCCAAAGCTGGGCGACAGGGCTATCAAGCAAGGCGATGAAGTCATCGGCGTGGCGGCGGGCTTTCCGACCACCGTCAACCCCATCCTCCAGTTTGGCGCCGTGCCCGTCTTTGTGGACGTAGACCGCCTCACCCACAACATCGACGCCAGCAAGATCGAAGCGGCCATCGGCCCCAAAACCAAAGCCATCATGCTGGCGCACAGCTTGGGCAACCCCTTCAACCTCGACGTAGTCACGGCCCTGTGCAAAAAGTACAACTTGTGGCTGGTAGAAGACTGCTGCGACGCCCTGGGCACCACCTACCGTGGTCAGATGGTAGGCACTTTTGGCGACATTGCCACCCTGAGCTTTTACCCAGCGCACCACATCACCATGGGCGAAGGCGGCGCGGTGTTCACCAATAACGACGAACTCAAAACCATTGCCGAGAGCTTTCGCGACTGGGGCCGCGACTGCTATTGCCAACCCGGCAAAGACAACACCTGCGGCAAACGCTTTTGCCAACAGCTGGGCGATCTGCCGTACGGCTACGATCACAAATACACCTACAGCCACCTGGGCTACAACCTCAAAATCACCGACATGCAGGCCGCCTGTGGGCTTGCCCAGCTGGACAAAGCCGCGCAATTCATCCAAGCCCGCAAAGACAACTATGCATTCCTGAAAGAGCGCCTGAAGGATTGTGAAGAATTCGTCAGCCTGCCTGAGCCAACCGAGCACTCGGACCCCTCCTGGTTTGGCTTCCCGATCACCTTAAAAGAAAACTGCCCCGTCAGCCGCCTGGACCTGCTCACCTACCTGGACCAAAACAAGGTCGGCACCCGTCTGCTGTTTGCCGGCAACCTGACGCGCCAGCCCTACATGATCGGTGCCAACTACCGCATCAGCGGCGATTTGACCAACACCGACAACGTGATGAACAACACCTTCTGGATTGGCGTTCAGCCTTCGCTGACCAAAGAGATGATGGAATTTGCCGCCAGCAAAATTGAGAGCTATCTTGGCGTGAACTTCTGAAGACTCCGTGCCATCGGATGACGCCATAGCCCATGACCCCGCTCACCGCCCTCATTGCCCAAGGCGAATCTCAAACGTTGGAACTTAAAAAGTCCACCGCTGAGAAAGAGCGCGCCTGCCGCACCCTGTGTGGCTTTGCCAATGGGCTGGGTGGGTCGGTTATTTTTGGCGTCACGCCGGCCGGCAAATTGGTCGGCCAGACCGTGACCGACCGCACGCTCGAAGAATTAGCGCAAGAGTTTCAGGGTTTCGAGCCGCCACTGCCTGCGCAAACGCAGCGGCTGCAACTACCTGGCGGCCTTGAAGCGCTGGTTGTGCGGGTAGATCGCGCACCACAGGCACCTGTCTCCTTTCGGGGTGTGCCCTACGAGCGCGTGCTCAACACCACCCGCGTCATGCTGCGCACCACCTACCAGCGCCTGCTCATCGAGTCGATGCACACCACCAACCGGTGGGAAATGCAGGCCGCCGAGGGCTACGGCATCGATACCCTTGACACCAGTGAACTCGTGGTCACCATCGAAGAAGCCATACGGCGTGGCCGCATGGAAGACCCTGGCACCCGCGAGCCCATGGCCTTGCTGCGCGGCTTAGGCCTGCTGGTGGAAAACGACCAAATAAGCCGCGCCGCTGTGGCCCTCTTCTGCAAAGATGAACCTACCGCCCCGGAGTTTCCGCAATTCAGCCTGCGCGTTGCCCGCTTCAAAGGCACCACACGCGACGAATTTTTAGACAACCGCCAATACGCCGGTAACGCCTTTGCACTCATGCGCCGGGCCGAACGCTTTTTGATTGACTGGATGCCCGTGGCCGGCAAAATTGTGCCCGGCCAAATGGCCCGCATAGACACCCCTGCATTGCCCGTCGAAGCCGTGCGTGAAGCACTGGCCAACGCCTTCATTCACCGTGACTACGCCAGCGCGTCTGGCGCAGTGGCAGTGGCGCTGTACGACGACCGGCTTGAAGTCATTTCCCCTGGCGAACTTCACTTTGGGCTGACCCCCGACATGCTGTTTCAGCCCCACGAGTCCAAACCCTGGAACCCCTGGATCGCCAAAGCGTTTCACCGTCGCGGCATCATTGAAACCTGGGGCCGCGGAACGCTCAAAATAGCCAACCTGATGCAGGCCGCCGGACTACCCGTGCCCACCCTGCAAGAGCGCACGCAATCGGTGGTGATGACTTTTGAGCTGCCCAGCCTTAAGGCGCGATTGAAAAGTTCGGAGAAAAGTTCGGAGAAAAGTTCGGAGAAAATCCTGCTGCTCTTGCGCCAAGAGCCCAGCATGTCGGCTAAAGCGCTGGCTGAAAAATTGAGCCTCAGCCCCCGCGCCATCGAAAAGCAAATCGATCATTTAAAGAAAGACGGAAAACTTGCTCGCATCGGGCCAGCTAAAGGCGGGCACTGGAAAGTGACACCTTAACCCATGACAGCCCCAATGCTTTTGAACCTGAACAGCCAGCCCACCAAGTCGGCTTCCGCCTTGGTGCGCGATGCCATTGGTTTGGGGGAAGGTGCGCGGCTGGAATTCAAAAGCAGCTTCCAAAAAGAAGTGGTTGAAACCTTGGTCGCGTTTGCCAACACCCGCGGCGGATCGATCCTGGTTGGCGTCAGTGACAACGGGCAAATTGTGGGCCTGGCCATACAGCCAGAAACCGTGCAGGGCTGGGTCAACCAGTGCAAGCAAAACACCAGCCCCAGCGTCATACCCGATATTGACTTGATCGAGGTGGATGGCAAAACCGTTGCCGTGGTCAGCATTGGCGAATACCCGGTCAAACCAGTTTCATGCAAGGGCCGCTATTTCAAGCGCGTGGGCAACGCCAATCACCAAATGAGCGCCACCGAAATATCGGACGCACACGTCAAGCTCATCAACTCCAGTTGGGACTACCACCCCGACCCTGAGCATGGCATCGAAACCATCTCGGCCAACAAAGTGCAAACCTTTGCGCAAGCCATATCGGTTCATGCCCCATTTGAAGCCGTGATGGAAAAGTTTGAACTGGTCCGACAGGGCCGCCCCACATTTGCGTGCTACTTGCTGTTTGCTAAAAACAACCTGATGCTTACCACCATTGAGGCCGGACGCTTTGCGACCCAGACGGTCATCAAAGACAGCATTACCAGCAAAGACACGCTCATTGAGCAGGTTGATCGCATCATGGGCTTTCTCGTCAAGCACACGAACAAAGCCTACATCATCACCGGAAACCCCAAGCGCGAAGAGCGCTGGGATTACCCCATGGATGCGCTGCGCGAAATCGTCATCAACATGATCGTGCACCGTGACTACCGTAGCGCCAACGACTCCACCATCAAAATCTTTGATGATCGCATCGAATTCTTTAACCCCGGCGCACTGCTGGACGACCTGACGGTTGAAAAAATAAAAACCGGCAACTACAAATCGCATCTGCGCAACAAACAATTAGCCACCATTTTCAAAGAACTTGACCTCATTGAAAAATATGGCAGCGGCGTGCGCCGGGTGATAGAAACCTTTGTTGCGTACGGATTGTTAGAACCAGTATTTGAGGCGACCCAAGGCGGCATGGCTGTGACCGTCTTCAAGCAAGCTGAAAAAGTGCGACCCCCAAAGACCAATGTCGGTGCAAATGAGGGTGTAAATGAGGGAGTAAATGAGGGAGTAAATGGCCTTCTTGCGCTCATTACTGATCAACCGGGCCTGCGTAGCGCCGCATTGGCGAAACTGCTTGGCACCTCACCCAAGAATGTGGAGCGCTGGCTCAAGCAACTCAAAGAGCAAGACCGCATTGAATTCATAGGCGCGACCAAATCCGGTGGCTACTATTCAAAACCATGACCCCGCTCACCACCCTCATTGCCCAAGGCGAATCCCAAAAGTTGGAACTTAAAAAGTCCACCGCTGAGAAAGAGCGCGCCTGCCGCACCCTGCGCGGGTTTGCCAATGGTGGGCATTGGGAAGTAATGCCATGACAGACCAACCCTTGTCCCCTGCAGGCGAATTTTTGCTGTACCAAACCGAAGACGGTCGTACCCGTGTGGAATGCCGATTTTCCAACGAAACACTTTGGTTATCGCAAGCGGGCATCGCCAACTTGTTTCAGACGACACCGCAGAACATTACGCTTCATTTGAAGTCCATATTTTTCGATGGCGAGATGGACCCGCTGTCAACCTGTAAGGACTACTTACAAGTTCGCCAAGAGGGTAGCAGGCAGGTCAATCGCTTGGTCAAGCTAAAACGTGCGTAGTCAGCTATTAAAAACGAAGCAAATGATCGCATCCCAACACCTGCAACAGCCACTGCTTACTGATGTTCGTCAGTTGATAGACGCTGCTCGCCAGCGCGTGGCACAGGCCGTCAATGCCGAGCTCACCCAACTTTACTGGCAAGTGGGCCGCCGCATCAGCACCGAACTCCTGCATGGGAAACGGGCCGACTACGGCAAGCAAGTGGTGGCAGAACTGGCACGCCAATTAACAACTGATTTTGGCAAAGGGCGGAGCGAACAACAACTACGCCACTGCGTACGCTTGGCCGATGTTTTGCCACAGGAACAGATTCTCTCCACACTGCGGAGAGAATTGACTTGGTCGCACCTCAAGACGCTGATCTACATCGACGACGCTCTGGAGAAGCACGAGCAGATCGAAGGCGAGTCAACCCCGATTGGTCTGATTCTGTGCACTGGCAAGAACACGGAGCACGTCGAGCTGTTGCAACTGCCCCAAAGCAACATCAGGGTTGCCGACTACCTCACGCTGCTGCCACCGCGTGAAACTTTGCAAGCCAAGCTGCACCAATCGATTGAATTGGCCCGGCAAAAGCTTGAGCCAACCAGTCGTGAGCATGAAAATACGCGCAAGTCCCCGTCAATCCTGCCTGACTAGCTATTAATAACGAAGCATGAAACCAGTCATGGTCAAAACCAAAATCATCCAGGTCGAAAGCGAATCCGTTTCGCTTTTGACGCACCAGAATACGGACTTTATTTCGTTAACTGACATGGTGCGCGCCAGCGAAAGTGGGTCTGCCATCATTGAAAACTGGCTACGCAACAAAATCACCATGCGCCCAACACCCCAGCAAAGTCAAAGTCACCGCACCAGCGGCAATTTAGCCGCTAACGCCTTACTCCAAACCATCCAACGCCATCGTTCAGCAGCGGCATCATGACCCAATTCAACGCAAATCACATTCGCAAAGTCATCCTCGATATGGCTTACTCGGGTGCCACAGTTCATATCGGCTGCGCGTTCTCCATCGTGGAACTGCTGGCGGTGCTGTACCGCAATCACCTTCAACTCGACGCTGCCAACCCGGCATCACCGACCCGCGACTACATGGTGCTCAGCAAAGGCCATGGTGTGATGGCCCAGTACGCCTGCCTGCATGAGCTGGGTTGCCTCACAGACGATGACATCGCCCATTACTTCAAAGACGGCACCCGACTCAAGGGGCTGGCTGATGCGCATGTGCCCGGTGTCGATGCCACCACCGGTTCGCTGGGGCACGGGCTGTCGGTCGCCGCAGGTTTAGCACTGGCGGCCAAGCTCAACAAAACAAGCCAGACTTGTTATGCACTGGTCGGAGACGGCGAACTCAATGAGGGTGCCATTTGGGAAGCGGCCCTGTTTGCCACCCACTTCAAGCTCGACAACCTGGTAGTGATCGTTGATAAAAACGGCTTTCAAGCCATGGGTCCGACGGACGATGTCATCGCGCTGGGCAATATTGAAGAAAAGTTTCGAGCTTTCGGCTTTGATGCCATCACCATTGATGGGCACGACGAAGACGCGATCGACGCTGCCTACACCAGCCTGAAAGCCGCCTGCAACGGCCGGCCCAAGGCCATCGTGGCCACCACAGTCAAAGGCAAAGGTGTCTCGTTCATGGAGCACAACAACATGTGGCACTACACCCGCCTGACACCTGAAACACATGCAGCCGCACTTTCCGAACTGGCAAAAAAACAGGTAACAACAGCATGAGAAACGCCTTTTCCGACGCACTGGTAGCCGCTGCACTGGCAGACCCCAAAGTCTTGTTACTCACGGGCGACCACGGTTATGCGCTGTTTGATGCCTTTCGTAAAGCACGGCCCGCGCAATACATCAACTGCGGCATTGCCGAGCAAAACATGGTGGGCGTGGCTGCAGGCTTGGCCAAAGCCGGATTCAAACCGATTGTTTACGGGCTGGCAGCCTTTGTCCCTGTGCGGGTGCTTGAGCAGATCAAGATTGACGTTTGTTACGAGAACCTGCCCGTCATCCTGATTGGCGACGGTGCCGGCCTGGTTTACAGCCATCTGGGCACCAGCCACCAAAGCACCGAAGACATTGCTTGCACCCGGGCTATCCCCGCACTTACCGTGCTGTCGCCAGCCGACCGTTTTGAGATGACCGCCACCCTGCAACTCGCGCTGCAACTGGCCTCACCGGTTTATTTGCGTGTGGGCAAAAGTGACCGCGGTGACGTGCATGCCGGCCCGGTCAATCTGACAGCGGGTGAGTTGCTGCAAGTCAGGCAAGGCACGCAGCGCATTGCCTTGCTGGCCACGGGTTCCATGGTCAAGACTGCAATGGACTTGTTTGATCAAGGCCTGGACGGCGAAGTCTGGAGCGTGCCCTCCATCAAACCGATATCGCAGCAGCAGCTGGCGCAAATTGCCAACCGGGTCGACTGCATCGTCACCCTGGAAGAGCATTCCATCATGGGCGGACTAGGCGCCTGTGTGGCCGAAGAAGTCGCGGCACATCGTCCAATGCGGGTCTGCCGCATCGGTATCGAAGACCGCTTCTCAGCCTATTGCGGCACCTGGGATTATTTGCTGCATGAGCATCGGCTGGATTTACCTGCCATCAAGCAAAAAATAGAGACATTTATGGCGCTAGCCCCCGTCAGCATTGCGTGATTAGCTATTAAAAATGAAGCAAATCATTCTCACCGCATCACTCAACTCCGCGCTGAAGCGATCTCCATAAAGCATGGCGACCATTACAAATACCTTTAGTTTTGCGGACTTGGTGCTTGCCATTCAGCAGACCGACGCTGCACTGTTGCAACAAGCGACCAAAGCGGTGAACAAGGGGCTGACCCTGCGCAACTGGCTGATCGGCTATCGCATTGCCGAATACGAACTCCACGGTGCAGACCGCGCCAACTATGGTGACCGCCTTTTGGGCGAACTTGCGGTCCGACTGAAAGACCAATCCGTCAGCAACACAGGGCGCAGGCAGTTGTACAACTACCTGCGCTTCTATCGAAGCTACCCGCAAATTGTGCGTACAGCGTCCGCACAATTGAGCCTCGGTATGGATTTCACTATGGTGAGCGGAAAAGTGCCGACAGTGTCGGCACAAAGTTCTATCCGCGCGGATAGTTCTGGTGCTATGGGCATTGACCCTGAAAAACTACTAAACCAACTCTCATACAGCCATTTTGAACAACTATTGGACATGGATGCCCCGTTAAAACGCTTGTTTTACGAAGTCGAAACACTGCGCGGCAACTGGTCGGTGCGCGAACTCAAACGCCAGATCGCCACCCAATACTTTGAACGAAGCGGCCTATCCCATGACAAGGAGACCTTGGCTTTGCTGGCGCATCAGCATACCGAAGTGCAAAGCCCTGCGCAGATCATTCGCGACCCTTACGTTTTTGAGTTTCTGCATCTGAGCGTGCAAGACGTGATGACGGAGCGGCGGCTTGAAGATGCTCTGCTAGATAAATTGCAACACTTCCTTCTTGAATTGGGGCACGGCTTTTGTTTTGAAGCGCGGCAAAAGCGCCTGCTAATCGGTGGAGAGCATTGCTTTGTGGATTTGGTTTTTTACCACCGCATCCTCAAATGCCATGTGCTGATTGAACTCAAGAACGACGCTTTCCGCCACGAACACCTTGGGCAGCTCAATACCTATGTCAGCTACTTCAAACAGCAAATGACGGACGGCGACCAGTTGCCCATCGGCATATTGCTTTGTACGCAGAAAAATCATGACATGGTGCAATTTGCGCTGGCAGGCATGAATAACAATTTGTTTGTCTCCCGCTACCAGTTGCAACTGCCAGGGCAAAATGAGATGGAGGAATTCTTGCTCAAAGCCTTGCAAGAACTGAATTTCAATGTCAATGTCAACCATTAACACTGCCTCGCTAACCCAATCCAACATCATGCGTATAGCCATCCTCGGTGCCACCAGCCAAATAGCCAAAGATTTGGTGTTGTCGTTTGCCGCGCAAACCACACTGGATTTGCCTTCCATCAAGCAAAAAATAGAATATTTTCTAGCGCTAGCCCCTGTCAGCATTGCGTGAGTAGCTATTAAAAACGAAGCAACTAAGATCACGATGAGTAAAAACAAGCCACCACAGGCCACCAAGCCCACGATCGCCTCCATGGTTCGCTCATCGGCGGCTGAATACCTGACCTTTGTCGCGGCCAGCGGCCAATCGCAAACCAGTGTGGAAATGCGCTACGAGGATGAGAATATCTGGCTGACGCAGAAGATGATGGCTGCACTCTACGGCGTGTCGGTGTCAGCCATCAATCAGCATCTAAAGCGGATTTTTACCGACAATGAACTCGAAGAATCAGCAGTTATTAAGCATTACTTAATAACTGCTGCAGATGGTAAAAGCTACAACACTCTGCACTACAGCCTGCAGGCAATCATTGCCGTTGGCTTCAAAATAGAAAATGAACGCGCCGTGCAGTTCCGTAAATGGGCCAACACCATAGTGAAGGACTACACGATTCAAGGCTGGACCATGGACGTGGAGCGCCTCAAAAGCAGCGGCAGCATTCTGAGCGATGAGTTTTTTGAGCGACAACTGGAAAAAGTCCGGGAAATCCGCCTCTCAGAGCGCAAGTTTTACCAGAAGATTACCGACATCTACGCCACCTCGCTGGACTATGACCCGTCGGCCACGGCGACACGACGCTTCTTTTCGGCGATTCAGAACAAGCTGCACTACGCCATTCACGGCCATACAGCGGCAGAGGTGGTTGTGGACCGTGCGGATCACCAAAAAGAAAACATGGGCTTGACCAGTTGGGAAGGCGCGCCCCAAGGCAAGATTCACAAATACGATGTTTCCATTGCCAAGAACTACCTCTCGGCGTTCGAGCTGGCACAGATGCAGCGGATTGTCTCGGCCTATCTCGACATGGCGGAAGTCCAAGCTATGCGGCGTATCCCCATGACCATGGCGGACTGGGAAGAACGACTGGGCGGTTTTTTGAAGCTCTGGGATCGGGACGTGCTGCAGGATGCCGGAAAGGTCACTGCAGAGATTGCCAAAGCTCATGCAGAAAGCGAATTCGAGAAGTACCGCATCGTGCAGGATCGGCTATTTGAATCTGACTTTGACAGGGAATTGAAACAGAACGGGGATCCATTATTAATAGGCCTGCAGCCCCCGTTAGAATTGCGTTAGTAGCTATTAAAAATGAAGCAAGTCATGCGTATAGCCATCCTCGGTGCCACCAGCCAAATGGCCAAAGATTTGGTGTTGTCGTTTGCCGCGAACACTCAGCATGAATTAAGGCTTTTCGCACGGCGACCAGACGCTGTGAAAGAGTGGATATCGTGCAACCGGCTCAGTAACTTGATCAGTGCTGGGAGTTTTGAAGATTTTGGGGTGGATGAACCTTTTGATGCCATCCTCAATTTTGTCGGTGTGGGTAATCCAGCCCAAGCGGTGGCCATGGGGGCATCAATTTTTGACGCCACGCTCACGTATGACGAGATGGCGCTTAACTATCTGAGCCACCATCCCGAGTGCCGCTATGTGTTCTTGAGCAGTGGCGCAGCTTATGGCTCAAATTTTGAGCAACCGGTAGATGGCAACAGCCGCGCAGCGATATCAATCAACCACCTTCAACCGCAAGATTGGTACGCCGTGGCCAAACTGCACGCCGAATGCCGCCATCGCGCATTGCCGCATTTGCCCATTGTTGATGTTCGGGTATTCAACTATTTCAGCCATACCCAAGATATGTCAGCGCGATTTTTTATCACCGATATCTTGCGCGCCATCCAATCTGGCGAAACGCTGATGACCTCGTCAGACAACATCGTTCGCGACTACATCGGCCCCGATGATTTCTTCTATCTGGTCTCGCTTATCCTGGCTCAGCCACCCATCAATGAGGTTGTTGATTGCTACACCCAGGCGCCAGTGGACAAGATGACATTGCTTGCCAGCATGAAAGAACGCTTTGGCTTGCGCTATGAAGTCAGCAATGCACCGGCTGGCGTCAATGCCACAGGCGTGAAAATGAATTACTTCTCCAATAACCGACGCGCAGAAGTGTTTGGCTATGTACCATCTAAAACATCGTTGGATAGCGTTTTGGATGAGGTTTTTATAGCCCTAGCCCCCGCCGATCCTGCGTGAGCAGCTATCAAAAAAGAAGCGATAAACATCACCATGCGCCTTACCCAAGCTCAGCAAGCAGCCATTCGCACCACCGCGACTGAGGTTTTTGGTGAGCGCGTGGGCGTTTGGCTGTTTGGCTCGCGGGCCAATGACAGCAAGAAGGGCGGCGACATTGACCTGCTGATATGCCCCAGCCCTCAAGTCACCGACAAGCTATTTGACAGAAAAATTCGTTTTCTCACCCAACTGGAACGCCAAATAGGCGAACGCAAAATTGATGTCGTCATTGAGATGCCGAATGACACCCGCCCCATCGTTGCCATTGCTCACGCCACAGGAGTCCAGCTCAATTGAAACCATCACCGGAAATACTCGCCCTTGCGCAAGCTCACGCCCTTTGCCAAGGCCATCTGGACGCGTTACACGACGCATTAAATGACATGCAGCAGCGGGCGCTGAGTGCGTCGGAGTACACGCATTTGTCCAAAACGGACAGGCGTCTGCTCGACCAGTTTGCCTATCGCTACACGCGCCTGCAAGACGACATGGGGGCGCGGCTGATGCCGACCATTTTGCGAGCCCTGGGTGAAGATGTCGCGGCGATGCCCGCGTTTGACCGATTCGCCCGGCTGGAACAACTCGGCTGGCTGCCCAGTGCCGACGACTGGAACGTTTTACGCCAGATACGCAACCAGTTTGCGCACGACTACCCCGATACTGTCAACGAGCGCTTTGAGCGCTTGCAGGCAGCGATTGGCGCAGCACAGCAGATGATTGCCGTGATGGCACAAATCGAGGGCAAAATTCGCCAGCGCTTTTCTGGCAGCGCTCTAGCCCCCGCCGATCCTGCGTAAGCAGCTATCAAAAAAGAAGCAAGTTAAATCATCATGAACACGCAATCCACGATCTACATCGCCGGTCACCAGGGCCTGGTCGGTTCAGCCATCTTGCAGGAGCTTCTGGCGGCTGGCCATGCGCCTGAAACCATCCTCACCCGCACCCATGCCGAGCTAGATCTGACCAACCAAGCCGCCGTGCAAGCCTTCTTCGCCGCTGAAAAGCCAGCGCAGGTCTATTTAGCCGCAGCCAAGGCAGGCGGCATTCATGCCAATAGCACCTACCCCGCCGATCTCATCTACCAAAACCTGATGATTCAGGGCAACCTGATGGAGGCCGCGTATCAAAATGGCGTGCAAAAACTCATGTTCTTCGCCCCGTCTGCAGACACCTTGCCCCTTGACGCGTTAGCCCTCTCCGACGACTCCTATGCTTTTGCCAAGACTGCAGGCATCAAGCTTTGTGAAGAGTATGCAAGCCGCGACGATGCAGATTACCGCTACATACTGCTCCCCGTCCTCAGTGGCCACGGTGTTCAGCAACACGATGGTTCGCATGTTGATGGCATAGCAGCCGCCAGCATCAATGTCATGAACCTGCCCAAAGCCAGCTACAGCCAGCGCAAGCCGCATGTGTTGAATTAACGGAAAAAGCATGATCTCCCAAAAAATGACATCTCAAGCCGCCCCTAAAGTCGCCCTTATCACCGGCATCACCGGTCAAGACGGCTCCTACCTTGCTGAATTTCTGCTGGAAAAAGGCTACACCGTGCACGGCATCAAGCGCCGCGCATCCAGCTTCAACACCGCCCGCATCGACCATATCTTTCAAGACCCGCACCTTGAGAACGCACGCTTCAAGCTGCACTACGGCGACCTGAGCGACTCCAGCAACCTGACCCGCATCATTCAGGAAACCCAGCCTGACGAAATCTACAACCTTGGCGCCCAAAGCCATGTCGCGGTCAGCTTTGAGAGCCCCGAATACACCGCAGACGTAGACGGCATGGGCACGCTGCGCATCCTGGAAGCCATTCGCATCCTGGGGCTGGAAAAGAAAACACGCTTTTACCAGGCCAGTACCAGCGAGCTTTATGGTTTGGTGCAAGAAACCCCGCAGCGCGAAACCACGCCGTTCTACCCGCGCAGCCCCTACGCCGTGGCCAAGCTCTACGCCTACTGGATATGCGTGAACTACCGCGAGGCCTACGGCATGTATGCCTGCAACGGCATCTTGTTCAACCACGAAAGCCCGCGCCGGGGCGAAACCTTTGTCACCCGCAAAATCACCCGTGGCCTGGCCAACATCAGTCAAGGTCTGGAAGACTGCCTGTTTATGGGCAACATCGACGCCCTGCGCGACTGGGGTCACGCCAAAGACTATGTGCGCATGCAATGGATGATGCTGCAACAAGACCAACCGGATGACTTTGTCATTGCCACCGGCGTGCAATACAGCGTGCGCCAATTCATTGATTGGACGGCTGCTGAACTTGGCATGACACTGCGCTGGGAAGGCACGGGTGTTGATGAGGTCGGCTACTGGAACGACAAGCCAGTGGTCAAGATCGACCCCCGCTACTTCCGCCCCACCGAAGTCGAAACCCTGCTCGGCGACCCCAGCAAAGCCAAGCAAAAACTCGGCTGGGTGCCAGAGATCACCGCGCAAGAAATGTGCAAAGAGATGGTGGCCCACGACCTGGAGCAAGCCAAACAGCACGCGCTGCTTAAACGGCATGGCCACCAAGTGACTCAAGCCAAAGGCGAATAACGTGGAAAAAACGCGTATTTTTCTTACCGGCGGTCGCGGCATGGTGGGACAAAACATACTTGAGCACCCCGCAGCGGCTCAATACGACATTGTTGCCCCCAGCAGCCAAGAGCTTGATTTGACAGACTTTGCCGCCACGCAGCGGTTCATGGTCGCAACCAACCCCGATGTTGTTATCCATTGTGCTGGCCGCGTGGGCGGCATCCAGGCCAACATTGCGCACCCGGTTGACTTTTTAGTCACCAACATGGACTTGGGCCGCAATGTGATCATGGCCGCACACAAAGCAGGCGTACCCAATCTCATCAACCTGGCCAGTTCTTGTATGTACCCGCGCAATGCGCCCAACCCACTGAGCGAAACCCTTGTTTTGCAAGGTGAACTGGAGCCGACCAACGAGGGCTACGCACTCGCCAAGATTTTTGCCACCCGGCTATGCGAATACATCAACCGCGAAAGCCAGCAAACAGGCGCCACCGGCGTGCGCTACAAAACGCTGATCCCCTGTAACCTATACGGGCGGCACGATAAATTTTCCCCCGAGCATTCACACCTGATTCCCGCCATCATCCACAAGGTGCACCAGGCCAAGGTGCAGCACCTTGCAGAGGTTGAGATATGGGGCGACGGCACCGCGCGCCGCGAGTTCATGTATGCGGGCGATCTGGCTGGCGCAGTGCTGCAAGCCGTGCAAGACTTCAGCCAACTGCCTGACCTGATCAACATCGGCTTGGGCCACGACCACAGCATCAACGATTATTATGCCGCTGCTGCGCAAGTTATCGGCTGGCAAGGAAATTTTGTGCATGACACAACCAAACCCGTTGGCATGAAACAAAAACTGGTTGACATCACCCGTCAACGCGCCTGGGGCTGGATGCCCGCCACCGCACTGAGCACAGGCATTGAAAAAGCCTACCAATATTATTTAATGGAACAAAACGCATGAGCTACAAATACCCCCTTGCCACGGCCACCTGGGACCAAGCAGAATACGACGCGCTTCAAAGTGTCATTACCTCCGGCATGTTCACCATGGGCCCAAAGGTGTTTGAGTTCGAGCGGCAATTTGCCAGCTACCTGGGTGCCAAGCACTGCGTGATGGTCAACTCGGGCTCATCGGCCAATTTGCTGATGGTGGCCGCACTGTTTTATTCAAAGAACCCCGACCTGGCACTCAAACCCGGCGACGAGGTCATCGTGCCTGCTGTGTCGTGGAGCACCACCTACTACCCGCTGCACCAATACGGTTTGAAGATCAAGTTTGTTGATATTGACCTCCAAACTCTCAACTATGACCTGGACGCGCTTGAAAAAGCTGTGACTGACAACACCCGCCTCATCATGGCCGTCAACCTGTTGGGCAACCCCAATGACTTTGACCGCATCAAGTCCATCATCGGCACCCGAAAAATAACGCTGATTGAAGACAACTGCGAATCTTTGGGTGCAGAGTTTCAAGGCAAAAAGGCCGGCACATTTGGCGTGATGGGCAGCTACAGTTCTTTTTTCTCGCACCACATTTCCACCATGGAAGGTGGCCTCATCAGCACGGATGACGATGAGTTGCACCACATTCTGTTGTCGCTGCGCGCCCACGGTTGGACCCGCAACTTGCCCAAGGTCAACCATGTGTGCAGCGATAAAAGTGACGATCCGTTCAAGGAATCCTTTCGCTTCGTGCTGCCAGGCTACAACGTGCGGCCACTGGAGATGTCGGGTGCCCTCGGCATCGAGCAGGTCAAAAAGCTGCCATCACTGATCGCCGAGCGTCGCAAAAACGCGGCCATGTTGCAGACCGTGATGCAGGATCATCCGAAAGTGTTGATTCAGCAAGAAATCGGTGCCAGCAGCTGGTTTGGGTTCAGCCTCGTGATACGCCCCAACGTGAATCTGACCCGCGACGAACTCCTCATCAAGCTCAATGCGCTTGGCTTTGAGGTGCGCCCGATTGTTGCTGGCAACTTTGCTAAAAACGAAGTCGTCAAGTATTTCAATTCAGAAGTTTCGGGTGAACTCGTCAACGCTGATCATCTTGATGCGAATGGCCTCTTCATTGGCAACCACCACTATTCCATTGCGGATGCGGTGAAGCAACTGGCAACAATATGACAGCCAATAAGCTGCTCTGCTAGTGATCGTCGTTTTATTCGGCAACGCCGCGCAGTTCATTCTGCTGCTTTTGGCCATGCGGCTTGCAACGAGCTATTTGCCTCCTGAAGAGATGGGTCGCTTGTCGCTAATCACCGCAGCCACCGCTTTCTTTGCAATGTTTTTAGTCAACCCCGTGGGCATGTTTATCAACCGGCGCCTTCATGCTTGGGATGCGCTGGGGCGGGCCAAATATTACCTCAAGCTGCACTGGTTGTACCTATTGGTGGTGAGTGGCATAGCCGCAGGCAGCCTTGCGATTTTGAACACATGGGGCGCGTTCGGCCCCCAGTTCAGCACGACATGGTTACTGCTGCTTGTTTGTGGGTCAGTGGTTTTTAATACCATCAATCAAACAGCAGTGCCATCGCTCAACCTGCTTGAATTTCGTGGCCGGTTTTTCATATTAACTTTGGCAACTATCGGTATGGGGTTGGTCAGTGCGTACCTGCTAGTTCGAACTTTTTCACCTATAGCAGAATATTGGCTCATGGGCCTGCTGATCGGCCAAGCAGTACTTGCTGTCGTTGGTGTAGCTGTTTTGTTTGCAAAGCTACAAACATCAGTCGCAGCGTCGCGACCCACAAAAGCACACCTGCGCATTCTCTTCAGCTTCGCTTGGCCAGTGGCCGTCGCAGTCGGGTTCAATTGGCTACAAACGCAGGGCTATCGTTTTTTGGCGGTTGACTCGCTTGGGTTAGCCGCACTCGGCCTCTTTGTGGCCGGATACGGCATTAGCGCAGGACTACTGGCTGCATTTGAGGCCGTGCTGACCACTTACCTCCAGCCCCGTTTTTACAAGAGCGTGAGCAACAGCAACACAACAACGCAGTCGTTGGCGTGGAACACATACGCCGGGGCCATTCTGCCGTCATTGGTGCTTGTTACCTTCATACTTATCGCGCTGGCTCCCGAATTAACCCGTTTCATGGTCGGTGCGGCTTATCAGTCGTCTTCGCAATTTGTGGTTTGGGGTGTTTTGGCAGAAGGTGCCAGGGTCGTCGCGGGGGTTTACGGCTTGTCGGCCCATGCCAAAATGAAAACCCGGTTGTTGCTATTGCCCAATTTATTGGGCGCCATTATTAGCACAGCATTAATTTTGGTACTCGCACCCAAGCTAGGTGCCCACGGTGTCGGTTTGGCTCGCGCACTCGCGGGCATTGGCTTGGTGTTGGCCATGCATTACCTGATGATTACAGCACTTGAGATGAAGCTCCCCTATAGGCTTCTTTTGAAGGCTGCCGGCATGGGGGTGCTTCTTTGGCTAATGGCCTCGGCAGGCCGGTGGGCAATGGGCGGCACCACAAGCCTGTCCAGTGCCGGCTTTCTGCTTGTGGTAGTGGGTTTGGTTTTTTTGTCGATGTTCTATTGGTTAATTCTTCCGTTCTTGCCCAGAAACGATAAGTTCTTATGAAAATTCTAATGGTGTGCATGGCGCACGACTACGGTGATCCATTACGCGGGCACTCTTATGAGTACTGCAATTTCACAAATCTATTTTTAATATTTCAGCGTTGAAATATTAGAAGCTAACTACTTACTTACTTATTAATTAATTAAATAATGATTAATTCTTTTAATGAAAACAAAAAAATAACGGGAAAGCGCTCGATATTTATCGACCCTTCGTATGTGCACTTCAATTCTGATGGCATATTTAATCTAGAAGACCCTGTTCTTAATAGAGATGATCAACTTCTTCCATTTCACAGACTGCGTGAAAAACTAGTCAGTAAAGGTCAGAGAGTTCATACGGCGGATTATCTACCTCATGATAATCATGATTCGGAGTCGCGTGAATATTACTCCTTGGGTATTCTTGATAATTTTAAAAAAATCAGTAATGAAAAAAATGCGAGTTTATCAGCATTTGTTATTATGGAGCCACCCGTCGTAGCACCGCATCTTTATGCAGCGTTGCCAGAACTCACGGCAGTCTTTGATCTAGTTTATGTGCACAATGTTGATGGTGATGGCTATTCACTAACTGGTGTCATACGTGAAAAGTTACGAAGACTTTATTGGCCTATTCCATATATGGCCGTATTAGAACCATATTGGAGTAAAAGCGATAGGTTCAAACGTATTGTAGTTATAAATGGTAGCCACAATCCGCATTCCCGATCTCGAGAGCAGTACAGCACCCGCATTGAGGCGATGGTGGCACTGTCAAAATTCAACGCAGTTGATTTGTATGGACGCGGCTGGAAGAGATGGTGGTCGCGCGCAGCCTTGTGGCTGCCTTATTGGCGCAATCGCAGTGCGTTAATGTCTATTTACAAAGGGGCATGTGCATCTAAATTTGAAGTCCTTCAGCAATACGAGTTTTGCTTATGCTTTGAAAACATGGCAATGAATGGATACATTACGGAAAAAATATTTGATTGCATCTATGCCGGAACCATCCCACTGTACTTAGGTGCTTCAGATATAGAGAAATATATACCATCAACTGCCTATGTTGATTGCCGAAAGTTTGCCACATGGGATGAAATGTGGGAGGAGGTACGTGCAATGTCTGATATTCAAATTCAATCAATGCGAGACGCTGGGCGGTTGTTCTTAGGCAGCAAAGAAGCAAAGCCTTTCTTTAACTCCATTGAAAATATTGTGCTTGGATAAATTAATTATGGAGCAGGAAAATCCATTAGTCTGCATTTGTATACCGGTCTACAACGCCGAGAGAACAATTCGCGAGACAATTTCTTCTATTATAAATCAAACTTATAAAAACATAGAAATTCATGTTGTTGATAACGCGTCTATCGATAATACGTTAGCGATTGTTTCGGAATTCAATGATTCAAGAATTACCATTCATTGCAATGGCGTCAATATTGGTGGCGAAGGTAATTTCAATCGGTGTATCGAGTTGGCAACTGGTAAATACACGGCGATATTTCATGCCGATGATGTATATGAACCCAATATAATCGAGAAACAAGTATCATGTTTTCAAACTGATATCAATATAGGCGCAGTTTTTACTGCTGCGAAGACAATTGATAGTGCTGGCGCCGTCACTGGTTCAATTGGGGCATCTAAGTTATCAAGCAATACTGCTGTTTTTGACTTTAATTTGCTTTTTAAATCAATCCTGAAATTCGGAAATTTTATTGTTTGTCCAAGCGCCATGGTTCGTACTGATATTTACAAGGACCAAATTCTATGGTGGCGTGGAGATTTATTTAGATCAAGCGCCGATTTAGATGTTTGGTTAAGAATTGCTGAGTATCATTCAATTGTTTTTTTAGAAGAAGAACTAATGCGATATAGGGTGGATAGTAACCAATTTTCAAACCAAGTGCGCTTAAGGTGTGAGCGTGCGGATTTTTTCTTGGTGACAGACTATTACCTTAAAAATTCAAAAATTCAAAAATTTCTGATAAATAGTGATCGTTTAAATTATGAAATGCTAGTAATAAACGACAAAGTTTGGCGCTCCATTAATCAATACTTGAATGGAAACATTGAGGAAGCAACGTTGTTGCTGCGCGGTTTGATGTCTTTGAAGCTCTTTCCCGCTATTTTCTGTTCGCGTCGTGATCTAATGACAGTGGCGGCATCAATATTTTTGCGCTTAGCGATAACATTTAAAATGTATAAAGCAAGTGTTGTGGTTCTGAATTATTTTAGAGCGAAATACAATAAATGATGCAGCTTGAGTTATTTGATCTGATGCTATTGACATTGGCATTCCTTTCTTTGTTGATTGGATTGGCCTTTAAATTTCATAAAAATCATTCGATATTTATTTTTTCTTGCTTAATGGTGGTTTCAGATGTTCTTAACCCTTTCTTATTCGTTGAAAATAGAGATAGCTATAGCTATGCTGGCTGGAGCGCGGTTAGGTTGTTTGATTTCACAACTTCGTCGCTAATTTTTAGCTATGCTGGTAGCTACGTTGTATATTCGTTAATTATTTTATTTTCCTTGCCGTTTCTTTTATTTTCTAATAGAAATAATAATGTAGTTATTTCTAAAAATTTAGTGCACAGTGTGCAAAAAGGAATGGCAAATTCACCGAAAATAAGTGAGCGCGGTTTCATTTCTTTTCTCGTGTTCCTTATGTTACTCTATTACCCGTTGTATAATAATGGAGTTGGAATTACAGGCGTTGGTGGTGAGTTGCCGTTCCACTTGTCTGGTGCTTTTCATTACATTCGAACTTACTTGATGCCATTTTTATTAGTTATACTTTTAAGTCGCACTGGTGCATCTAAGAAAGTAGTACTAACTTTTCTTCTTTATTCTTTTGTTGCTGGTGTTGCGGCATCGAGCAGATTTGTGGGATTATTACCCGTAATTTTTCTTATCATGTATTTTGTTAGGCTTAAAATATATTATTTTATTTTCCCTTGCTTAGTCTATGCTGTCTTTATATGGTTTTCAGTTTCCACCTCAAGAGATTTGACTTTCGATGGAAATCGACATGATCTTTTTGAGGTTATGTATTATTCATTAACAAATATTAATATTGATGATATTATCGCCACTTTCGATACTATTACCGGTCGTTTGTCCGGGGCTCAGCAAATGGTTTTGGTTAATCAGTTTCGCGGTATTAATGACTGCCGTAATATTTATGGTTTTTTATTGGGTGAAAGTGTTTGCACGGATACCGCAGGATCTGTTTATGGACTTGATTTAACTGGTACTGCTTATGGTTTGGGTTTGAGTTTGATTCCGTCTATTGTTATTTCCAGTTATTCTTTACTTGGATATATTTTCCCAGCATTTTGGATTTGTGTTTTGATTTGTTTATCTCAAATTTTTTATAAAAAAATACGATTCGGTTTGGGTTGGATTGGAACTGCTGATTTATATTTGATATTATCAATATTGTTTATTTTCTTGGGTCAGTTATTGTTTTTTTATTATTTGCAATTTGCAATTTGCGGAGTAGTATTGATTAAAACTTATGGCACGAGATTGCGATTCTAATTTAATGTAAAACAAGATGGGGAAATTATTTATCAATGCCATGAATGTGCATCAGGGTGGTGGACGCGCATTACTGGTTGCATTGCTTAGTGACCTCCCGAGCACCACTAAGTCAGTCGCTTTGCTAGATAGTCGATTGCTCATTTCTGCCCCTAGCTCCGATACCGTTTATATTAAGCGGGTTAGACCATCAGTGATAACGCGCTTGCAAGCAGAATGGTGGCTGACGAAAAACGTTCGTTCTGGTGATACGGTTCTTTGTTTTGGTAATTTGCCCCCTGTTTTTAAGCTTGCAGGTCGTGTCGTCGTTTTTGTTCAGAATAAATATCTCTTGGAAAATACAAGTCTTTCTGGATTTTCTTGGAAAACAAAATTTCGCCTGACCCTCGAACGATTCTGGTTCGGACTGAAGGCTAAGAATGCTGATCAATTTGTGGTTCAAACACTATCCATGAAAACCGCATTGCAATTGCGTCTTGGGCTCACAGATAATTTGAATTCAGGCAACGAAAAACCTGTTGATATTTTACCATTTACGAATGATGTAATTGGTTATCAACGAAAGCTATTAGTAAAACCAAATGTAAAATTAAATGATTATGATTTTATTTATGTGGCTTCTGGTGAACCCCATAAAAATCATAGAACCTTGATTGAGGCTTGGTGTTTGCTGGCTAAGGATCACTGTTTTCCATCACTGTGCCTGACTTTGGATAGAGCGCATTTTCCCGACCTGTGTGAGTTGATTGATTTGAAAATATCTCAATTTATTTTAAATATTGAGAATATAGGTGTTTTGTCGCACGACAAGGTTCTTGTTTTATATACGGTTGCCGGTGCGTTAGTTTATCCATCAACCTTCGAATCATTTGGCTTGCCTTTGATTGAAGCACGGCAAGCCGGACTACCTGTACTGGCTTCTGAACTAGATTATGTGAGAGATGTATTGGATCCAGAAGGATCTTTCGATCCAAGTTCTGCAATCTCCATTGCTAGAGCTATTAAGCGCTTTATGGGAATTGAGGAGCCACCGTTGCCTTTGCTTGATGCCAAAGGTTTCTTGAATCAAATTTTAATAGGATAGGTTAACTTGCGAGTTTTAATTGTCAGTCAATACTATTGGCCTGAAGCCTTTCGCATCAATGAAGTAGTACGGTCATTGATAGAAATTGGCTGCCACGTGACTGTTCTGACTGGTCAACCAAACTACCCGCAGGGCAAGGTGTTTGAAGGCTATTGCGCTATTGGTTTCGGTGCAAAGCAACATGAAGCGGGGTACAGCATTTATCGTGTCCCGCTTGCGCCGCGAGGCCGCGGAGATGCACGAGGTTTAGTAGTCAACTATCTTTCATTTGTCCTTAGTGCCAGTGTGCTTGGCCCGTGGTTGCTGCGTAAGCAGCGTTTTGACGTGATTTTTGTTTTCGGCATGTCACCCATCTTCCAGGCTATACCCGCAGTGATTCTGAAGTGGATCAAGCGAGCGAAGTTGGTCACCTGGGTGCAAGACCTTTGGCCACAAAGCCTGGAGGCGACCGGTTTTGTGCGCAACCGGCGTGTGCTGGCTATGGTGGCTGTACTCGTGCGCTGGATTTACCGGCGTTGTGATTTGCTGCTGGTGCAGTCGCAGGCTTTCATTCCCCCGGTGAAGGCTATGGCCGATAAAACCCCGGTGGAATATCACCCTAACCCTGGCGAGTTGGCATTCGGTCAAACGCAGCCTATGGGGCCGCCGGCTTTGGTGTTGGAACGGGGTTTTAACGTGGTGTTTGCTGGCAATCTGGGTACTGTGCAGGCCTTGGGAACTGTGCTAGATGCCGCCGAGCTGCTACTGCCGCATGCGGATGTGCGAATAGTTCTGGTGGGAAGCGGTAGCCGCAGTGAATGGCTGCAGCAGGAGGTGGTTCGCAGGCAGTTGGGCAATGTTCAACTGGCCGGGCGGTTTCCGACGGAGGCCATGCCTGGCATTCTGGCGCAGGCTTCAGCCCTGTTGGTGAGCCTGGCACGCAGCAGCATCATGAGCCAGACGGTGCCCAGCAAAATACAGGCGTATCTGGCTGCAGGCAAGCCCATCATTGCATCGTTGGATGGCGAGGGTGCCCGGGTGGTGGAAGAATCCGGTGCTGGGGTTGCATGCCCCGCCGAGGACGCCGCTGTGCTGGCTGAGGCCGTGCTGCGGCTCAGAACCATTCCCCATGCTGAATTGCAGCGCATGGGGGAGTCTGGCCGAATTTATTACAAGCAGCATTTTGACCCCGCTATGCTTGCTGAAAAGCTCTTGCAGCACTTCACAAAGGTTCTGGCAGAGGTCAAGCCATAAATAGTAGTAATTGAAAACAGGAACATGATTCAATGATCAAAAATCAAAAGCTAAAAGTGTTGGTGCTAGGCGTATCTGGCATGTTGGGCAACGCGGTGTTGCGCGTTTTCGCGCAGGGTGATGACTATTCGGTCGTGGGTTCGGCTCGTTCGGCTGGCGTGCTGCGCTTGCTGCCGCCCGAGTTGCGTGAGCAGGTGATCTGTGGGGTGGATGTGGAGAACGCAGACAGCGTGATGCGACTATTCACGCTGGCTCGTCCCGACGTGGTGATCAACTGCGTTGGCCTGGTCAAGCAACTCGCCGAGGCTGATGACCCCTTGGCTGCCATCCCCATCAACGCGCTGCTGCCCCATAGGCTTGCCCGACTGTGTGATGTGGCGGGTGCTCGCCTTGTTCACATGAGCACTGACTGCGTGTTTGCTGGTACCCGTGGCATGTACCGCGAGCAAGACGCGTCGGACGCGCAAGATTTGTATGGCCGCAGCAAATACCTGGGGGAGGTTGATTATCCGCACGCAGTCACACTGCGCACATCCATCATTGGTCATGAACTCAGTAGTGCGCACGGCCTGGTGGGGTGGTTTCTGGCGCAGCAGGGGTCGGTAAAAGGCTTCACACGCGCCATATTTTCAGGCCTACCAACGATGGAGTTGGCCCGTGTCATGCGCGACTTGGTCGTGCCAAATCCTGAGTTGCGGGGGCTCTACCATGTGTCTGCCGAGCCAATTAACAAGTTTGAGTTGCTGAAGTTGGTGGCGCAGGCATACGGCAAAGACATTGACATTGAACCGGATGACAAACTGGTGATTGACAGATCACTGGACTCCAGCCGTTTCCGCGAGATTACGGGTTACCAGCCGCCTGCCTGGCCGGAATTGGTGCGCCGCATGCATGAATTTGCTTAAGTCAACGTATAAAGAGGAAATCAAAGATGTTTAAAGACAAGGTATTGCTCATTACTGGCGGGACGGGCTCATTCGGCAACGCTGTGCTGAACCGTTTTCTGCATTCTGACTTTGCAGAAATTCGAATTTTTAGCCGTGATGAGAAAAAGCAGGAAGATATGCGTATCACGCTGAAGAGCGATAAGCTCAAATTCTATATTGGCGATGTTCGGGCATACGACAGCGTTGATGATGCGATGCGCGGTGTGGACTATGTGTTTCACGCGGCCGCGCTCAAGCAGGTGCCGTCGTGCGAGTTTTACCCCATGGAGGCGGTTCGGACCAATGTGCTGGGCGCTGAAAACGTGATGCGCGCTGCCATTGCCAACGAGGTCAAGCGCTGCGTGGTGCTGAGCACTGACAAGGCGGTTTACCCCATCAATGCCATGGGCATCTCCAAGGCGATGATGGAAAAGGTTATGGTGGCCAAATCGCGGCTGTGCGACCCGGGTAAAACGGTGCTGTCGGCCACGCGCTACGGCAACGTGATGGCTTCACGTGGTTCAGTGATTCCGTTGTTCCTTGGCCAGTTGCAGGCGGGCAAGCCTCTGACCATTACCGACCCGAACATGACGCGGTTTCTGATGTCGCTTGAGGAATCGGTGGACCTGGTTTTATATGCGTTTGAGCATGCCCAGCCGGGTGACATTTTTGTGCAGAAGGCCCCAGCGTCAACGGTGCGCGACTTGGCGCAGGCAATGAAGGAGTTATTGCGCAGTGCCACCGACGTCAAAATAATCGGTACGCGGCATGGGGAGAAATTGTACGAATCACTGGTATCGCGCGAAGAAATGGCCCGCGCCGATGACTTGGGCGGCTACTACCGTATTCCCGCCGATTCGCGTGACCTGAACTACGACAAGTATTTTGTGGAAGGCGAAACCGAAATCTCTGAAATTGACGACTACACCTCCCACAACACGCATCGCCTGGATGTCGAGCAGGTCAAACAGGTGTTGATGAAGTTGGACATCATTCGGGAGGCTGTACATGCGTAAGCTGAAGGTCATGACCATCGTCGGCACCCGGCCCGAGATCATCCGCCTGTCGCGCGTCATCGTGAAGCTGGACCGACATTGCGATCATGTGCTGGTGCATACCGGGCAAAACTACGATTACGAGTTGAATGAGGTGTTTTTCAGCGATTTGGGTATTCGCAAACCCGACGCGTTTTTGGAGGCTGCGGGCGCTACTGCGGCAGAGACCATTGGCCAGGTGATCATTGCTGCTGACCGGGTGATGCAGGAACATGCGCCCGAAGCTTTGCTGCTACTGGGCGATACCAACAGCAGCCTTGCCGCCATTTCAGCTAAGCGCCGTAAGATACCCATTTTTCACATGGAGGCAGGCAACCGCTGTTTTGATTTTCGGGTTCCTGAGGAAATTAACCGGCGCATTGTTGACCACACATCAGACATCAACCTCACATACAGCGAGATTGCGCGGGAGTATTTGCTGCGTGAGGGCTTGCCGCCCGATCAGGTGATCAAGACCGGTAGCCCGATGCGCGAGGTAATTGAGTATTACTGTGCGGGAGTGGAGGCGTCTAACGTTTTGCCCCGCCTTGGGTTGACGGAACAACAGTATTTTTTGGTCAGTTCGCACCGTGAAGAAAATGTGGACGCACCGGAAAACCTGCAGCGTTTGTTTAATGTGTTGAATGCCCTGGCGGAGCAGTTTACCTTGCCAGTGATTGTTTCTACCCACCCACGCACCCGAAAGCGCATGGACGCCATGGGGCTCAGTGCCAATGCATTGGTGCAGTTCCACAAGCCGTTCGGCTTCCTTGATTACGTACGACTTCAAACGGGAGCTCGTGCTGTACTGTCGGACAGTGGAACCATCACAGAGGAATCTTCAATTCTTAACTTTCCAGCCCTGAATTTGCGCGAGGTGCATGAACGACCCGAAGGATTTGAAGAGGCTGCGGTCATGTTTGTGGGCATGGATGTTGACCGGGTGTTGCGGGGGCTGGATGTGTTGGCGACCCAGCCACGCGGGGAACACCGCGCCTTGCGTTTGGTAAATGACTATGCGCCCGACAACGTATCCGACAAGATCGTGCGAATTATTCTGAGCTATACGGATTTCGTGAACAGAAAAGTCTGGCGTAAGGCGTGAATCCAGTTCGGGGTATTTGGACATGATTCTTGTGACCGGAGCAACTGGGTTTGTTGGTAAGGCGGTCGTTCAGCGCTTGCTGGTTGACGACGAGTCGCGGCGCGTGGCCGTGGCTGTTCGTCGAGACGGCCAGCAGTGGCCAGACGGAGTGCTGCCCTATGTGACTGGTGACCTTGAACCCTCTGCCGATTGGTCCGTTGCGCTCGGGGGCGTGTCAGTTGTCGTGCACTGTGCCGCCCGCGTGCATGTGATGGCGGATGCAGCCGTCAACCCGCTGGACGAATTTCGTCGGGTCAATGTGCAGGGCACCCTGAACCTGGCCCGACAGGCGGCTGCAGCTGGTGTGCGTCGCTTTGTGTTCATCAGCTCAATTGGTGTCAATGGTGCCGAGACTTTTCAGCAGCCATTTACGGCCCAAGATGTTGCTGCGCCGCATTCTCCCTATGCGGTATCCAAATACGAGGCAGAACTGGGCTTGCAGGCATTGGCCGCTGAAACAGGAATGGAAGTGGTGATCATTCGCCCGCCGCTCGTCTATGGGCCTGGTGCACCAGGCAACTTTGGCTCATTGATGCGCTGGCTCAAACGCGGCGTGCCCTTGCCGCTGGGCGCCATCCATAACCAGCGCAGTCTGGTGGCGCTAGACAACCTGGTCGATTTAATCGTGACTTGCCTCACGCACCCCGCTGCAGCCAATCAGACTTTTTTGGTATCCGATGGCGAAGATGTTTCCACTTCAGAGCTGCTGCGCCGCATGGGCCAGGCCTTGGGTTGCCCGGCGCGCCTGGTACCTGTGCCGGCCAGCATCCTCAAACTGGCGGCGGCCATGGTGGGCAAGTCGGATGTGGCGCAGCGCTTGTGTGGGTCTTTGCAGGTGGATATATCCAAAACCCGGCAGCTGTTGGGCTGGGCACCGCCGCTGTCGCTCGATGAAGGCTTGAAGAAAGCTGCAGAAGGACTATGAGTTTGAAGCGAATATTTGATCTATTGCTGGCCTTGGCGGCGGCTGCGGTTTTGGCGGTGCCGGTATTGCTGGTGGCGCTGGCGGTGCGGCTGACCTCGCCGGGGCCGGCCCTGTATTGGTCAGACCGCGTGGGGCGGCACAACAAGCTGTTCAAGATGCCCAAGTTCCGCAGCATGCGGGTGGGCACGCCTGCAGTGGCCACGCATTTGCTGGCCGACCCCAAGGCCCACCTCACGCCGATTGGCAGCTTTTTGCGCAAGAGCAGCCTGGACGAGCTGCCGCAGCTGTGGAGCATTCTGGCCGGCGACATGAGTTTTGTGGGGCCGCGCCCAGCGCTGTTTAACCAGCACGACCTGATTGCGCTGCGCACTCAGCAAGGCGTGCATGAGTTGGTGCCCGGGCTCACCGGCTGGGCGCAGGTAAATGGCCGCGATGAGTTGCCGATCCCTGACAAGGTGAAGCTCGATGCAGCGTACCTGCAGCGCCAGTCGCTGGTGTTTGACATTCGCATTTTGTGGCTGACCTTCG
>NZ_JAAFHA010000175.1 GCF_010365055.1 Rhodoferax sp. | reverse complement strand
CGGCAATGGCTTCCACGATAATTTGGGTCAAACTGGCCGAAATATTTTCGGCGGGCAAAAAAGACATAGATCAACTTATGAGCGAAGAATCAATCAAAACATCGAATGAGTTGATTCGCTGGTTAAAAATGCTGGCGTTACCTGTTTGGGCCAGATTCGCGCTGGCCTCAATTATGTTGCTGATTTTGGTCAGTGCGTTGGGGCTTTTGTTCTGGGGATTGCGTTATGGCGAGCACGAATCGATTTCCTCCTCGGTTGCGATGTTGACGGTGGGCTTGCCTGTCGGCCTGATCGTTGTGGCGCTGGTCTTTGGTGACGGTGGCGCTATCAAACTAAAGGCGCTGACTCAACTTGTTCTAAGCAGGGAAATTCCTGCGGCAATTCTGGAGAACTTGTCGGCCAGTGCCGATGACTCGCGTTACACCCATGCCGACATCAAAACAAAAATCCGCGGATGTATTGCTGACTATGTCTTTTCCGTCAACGATAAATTTTGTCGCGATGACAAGGGCGGCCATAGTGTGACACTGGAGTTCAAGCTCGAGCTCAATGTCAAAAAGGTGAATTTTGTGGTCTGGGTTCCGGCCACATTGGATCAAACCAGCCTCACGCTGTCAAAACGAATGGAAGGCTACCAGTCCTGCTTCTTCGGCGCGAGCAAAGAGGGCTACATCCAGAACCAGATACCGCTATATGGCGAGCGGGAGGGCTTTATCGGCTTGGTCTTCATCAAAACACTGGGGGATGATTTTTTGCTCGAACCTGGGCAAAGGCTTTACTTCGCGCAAGATTTCGCCTTTTTCATTCGCGCACTGCTGAGTGTCGAGGCACCTCATGGCTAAGTCCGTATTGGTCACGGGTGGCGCTCACCGGTTGGGCGCGCTGATTTGCCGTCAATTTGCACAAGCGGGTTGGGCTGTCTGGTGTCATTACCAGCAGTCCGCAGAGGTCGCAAAAGCGCTGTGCGATGAACTTTGCCAGCAGGGCTGGCAAGCCCGGTCGGTCCAGGCCGACCTGAGCGACGAAGCGCAGAGACAGCGCATGATGGACGAAATCGTATCCCAGGCGGGTCCCTTGCATTGCCTGGTCAACAATGCCTCAAGCTTCGATCCGGACAGCGCGGACAAGCTCAACATCAACGCAGCGCGAACGCAACTGGACGTGAATCTACTGGCACCCTTGTCACTCTCCAGCCTGATGGCCCAAAGTCTGCCGGCGCACTCGCCAGCAGGTGCGCGAAGCATCATTCATGTGCTGGACCAAAAGGTCTTTAACCTCAATCCTGATTATTTTTCCTACACCGTCTCCAAACTCGCTCTGGAGCGCTCGGTCGCGCTCCAGGCGCAGGCCCTGTCGCCGCGCCTCAGAGTGTGCGGTGTAGCGCCGGGTCTGATCTACCTGAGCGGACCTCAATCGCAGGCTAACTTTGACCGGGCCTGTCAGGTCAACCTGATGCGCCAGGCCACTGAGCCGCTGCAGGTAGCGGCCAGCTGTTTATTTTTGGCCGAAAATCCTTGCATCACCGGTGTCACCTTGGCCGTAGACAATGGCCAGCACCTGGTGCCCTTACCACGCGACGTGATGTTTGTGGTGGAAGACCTCCTGAAAGCCGCTCAATGACGCTTGATCCCTTGACTCATCTGGCGCTGACGTGCCGGCGAATTTTTCTACACGACCATGTGGTGCCGGTGCTGATTGGTGCCCATGACTTCGAGAAAGCACAAGCCCAACGTGTCATTTTCAACGTGGAACTGTTTGTGCCTTACCACCATTCCACACCAAAATCGGACCAGCTGGCGGAAGTGGTCGACTACGACTTCGTGCGGAAGGTTATCGCTAGTCGAGTCAGACTCGGGCATGTTGAGTTACAGGAGACATTGTGTGACGAACTGGCCAGCAGACTGCTCGCTCATCCCCATGTACAGGCGGTGCGGCTGTCAAGCTGCAAGCCCGATGTTTATCCGGACTGCAAGGGCGTCGGGGTGGAAGTCTTTTGCATCAAGGATATGTCGCTATGAAGTCCAGTCAAGGCCAGCAGACCCTCACCCTCACCGGCTTGCGCTTTGATGCCAACCTGGGCATTCTGGAAGCTGAAAAAGCCGCACCGCAGCCGATTCAGGTCGATGCCGAGCTGAGCCTGGGCGCGCAGCCGTTGCTGCCCCATGATGACGCCATCACCCGCGTGCTGGACTACCGCAAGGTGCGCAGAATCATCATTGAAGAATGCACCGCCGAGCACGTCAACCTGTTGGAGACCCTGATTGGCAAGCTGGCGAACCGCCTGATGCAACTGCCCGGCGTGCTGGGCGTGCGCGTGAGAATTGCCAAGCTGGAGATATTTGACGACTGCGAAGTCGCGATCCGCGTGGAAACCGGCCAGTGGTCAGAGAATTGAACAGGAACAAGATGATGAATGCCCTCTGGACAGACAACGAAACCCCAGCCGACGATTGGGCTCCCACCACGCCTGATGCCGCGCCAGACAGCGCACCGACAGCGCCTGAGCCCAGCCTCGGGCGCGAGGCGACGCAGCGCGCATCGCACGAAATCCACAAGCTGGAAAAGCGCCTGTGCCGCCAGGTCGGCCAGGCCATCATGGACTTCAACATGATTGAAGCGGGCGACCGCGTCATGGTCTGCGTCTCGGGCGGCAAAGACAGCTACGGCCTGCTTGACATCTTGCTCAAGATGCAAAAGCGCGCCCCGATTGACTTTGAGATCGTGGCCGTCAACCTGGACCAGAAACAGCCCGGCTTTCCGGCGCACATCCTGCCCGAGTACCTGGCCGCGCTTGGCATCGAGTTTCACATCGAGACGCAAGACACCTACAGCATCGTCAAGAAGGTCATTGCCGAAGGCAAGACCATGTGCAGCCTGTGCAGCCGCCTGCGCCGGGGCATCTTGTACCGGGTCGCCGACGAGCTCAAGATCACCAAGATTGCGCTCGGCCATCATCGCGACGACATGCTGCAGACCTTCTTCCTGAACATGTTCTTTGGCGGCAAGCTCAAAGGCATGCCGCCCAAACTGGTGAGTGATGACGGTGGCCACATCGTGATACGCCCGCTGGCCAACGTGGCCGAGAAAGACCTGACGCGCTGGGCCGCGCATCGCCAGTTCCCCATCATTCCCTGTTCCTTGTGCGGCAGCCAGGAGAATTTGCAGCGCCAGCTCATTGGTCAAATGCTGCGTGACTGGGAAAAGCAGTACCCCGGGCGCACCGAAACCATGTTCACCGCGCTGCAAAACGTGGTGCCCTCGCACCTGATGGACGCCACGCGCTATGACTTCAAGGGCATCAAAATAACCGGCGTGCCCGATACAGAGGGCGACCGGGTGTTTGACGAGGAGAGCTTCCCTGTTGCCAAGCTCGCGGGTGTCCGGGTGCTCGGTTCTGTTTGCTAAATTTATAGAAAATCTGCTGCTAGCCCTTATGAAATAAGCGTAAGCAGCTTCTATATTTATAGCATTTAATGCTTCAGATCAATTCGTTTCAATCCATCCCAACACCATGCACGCTACCCGCATCATCGCCGTCCGCCACGGTGAAACCGCCTGGAATGTCGACACCCGCATCCAGGGGCAACTCGACATCGAACTCAACGCCAAGGGCCATTGGCAAGTGCAGCGCCTGGCCAAGTCGCTGGCCCATGAGCCCATCAGTGCCATTTACACCAGCCATTTGCGCCGCGCAGTCGATACCGCACACGCAATTTCCAATGCCACCGGTCGCACGCTGCAGACCCACACCGGTCTGTGCGAACGCGGCTTTGGCGTGTTTGAGGGCAAGACCTTTGCCGAG
>NZ_JAAFHA010000174.1 GCF_010365055.1 Rhodoferax sp. | reverse complement strand
TGGTGTTGGCGCGCTGGACTTCGACGCGGATGTCGGGTGCCGTTTGTGGCGTGGCCGCTGGCGCCGCCTCGTCGAGCGTGACGGGAACGAACGCTGGTGACTGAACCACCAGTGCGGACTGGGCACCTTCGCGCAGCCAGCGGTGGACGATATTGGCGTTGATGCCGTGGGACAGGGCTACGCCAGCTACAGAGGAGCCGCTTTGACGGCACTCCTGCATGACCTGGGTCTTGAGCTCTGCGCTGTAATAACGTCGCTTGGGGCGATTGGCGTGAGCTTCGCTCGCCATGGTGTGCATGATCTTCATCGTGCACACTATCTCTTGAACTCAGCTTCGTCTCAAGATGTGTTGGCCGGGCGCTTACGATCAGCCCGCTTTTTGCTACTGCTTTTGTAGCTGCCAGCGCTCGCTGCATAAGGGCTGGGGGCCGATTTGATGCATCAATTCCGTGAGAAGGCGATGTTCAGGCCGTCTCAGGCCTTTTCAGGCCATCATCAGCGCGGGCAACTCGGCCATGTCGATGAAGATGAGGCTGGCGCCTGCGGCGCGCAGGGCCTCGGGGGCGTCGTGCCCGGCTTCGGGCGGGCTGTAGCCAAACACGGTGGCCCCGGCGGCCACGCCGGCCAGGGTGCCGGGCACGGTGTCTTCGACCACCACGCAGCGGCGCGGGTCTATGCCCAGCGCTGCGGCAGCGGCCAGGTACACATCGGGCGCGGGTTTGGAGCGCGGCATTTCGTGGCCGCTGAAGATGCGGTCCTTGAAGTAAGGCATGAGGCCGCATTTTTCGAGCTGCAGCTCAACCTTGAAGCGGTCGGCGCCGGAGGCGCAGGCAATGCGGCCTTCATACAGGGTGTGGATCTGCGCCACGGCCTCGACCGCGCCACGAATCGGCAGCAGGCCTTCGGCCAGTGCCTCGTTGCGCCGTCCGCGAAACTCGTGCAGCCACTCCTCGGTCAGCGGCTGACCGGTGTTGGCCTCGATGACGGCGATCTCGTCCTTGACGGCCTTGCCGATGAACAGGCGCATGCATTCGGCGGAGCTGAGCTTCCAGCCGGCTTCTTCCAGCATGTCGCGCAGCACACCATTGGTGATGGGCTCGCTGTCGACCAGCACGCCATCACAGTCAAACAACACGGCTTCGAATTTCAACAAGGGGAGCCTCTCTTCAAAATGCTATCAATTTAGCAGCTGTCGGCGCAGGTGGGACAAGGGCTAGAGGCATTTTTGACTAATAATTTGAGCGAATGCCAGCACACCGGCGTTCAGCTTGAACCTGTTTTGAGCTTGCCGAAAGGTCGAGACCCTTCGACCCTTCGTCAAGCTCAGGACAGGCCAGGCTCAGGGCGAACGGGTAGCTACGAGGGGCTGAGCGGGCTGCCGGGCCATACCGGGCGCCCCAAGCGCTACAGCTGGTCGCCATCCACATAGTACCAACGGCCGGCTTCGCGTACAAAGCGGCTGCGCTCGTGCAGTCGCACGGCCGGGCTGTCCGGGCTTTTCTGGCGGGCGACAAATTCGACTTCGGCATGGGTGTCGTCCAGCGCGTGGTGCTGGCGCACGTCCAGCCCCAGCCATTTCACGCCGGGGTCAAACGTGATGGTCGACGGGCGGCGGCTGGCGTGCCAGGTGGCGCGCAGGTAGTCGGCCCGTTCGAGCACAAAGGCGGTGTAGCGCGAGCGCATCAGCGCCTCGGCATCGGGCGCAGGCGTGTCGTGCGCCAGATAGCGGGCGCAGCAGGCGGTGTAGGCCAGCGGCCGGCCACGCGCATCGGCCCGGCCGCAGGGGCAGGCAGCCACGGTCAGCCTTTGGCGGGGCGGCGCGCGGCGTGGGCCAGCTTGTGCGCCTCCAGGGTTTCCATCGGGGCGCCCTGCTTTTTCCACTCGGCAAAGCCGCCGTCGATGTGGGCCACGTTGGTCATGCCCATGTCCTGCAGGGTCTTGGTGGCCAGCGCGCTGCGCCAGCCGGCGCCGCAGAACAGGATGAACTCCTTGCCCTCGTCGCCAAACACCGGCTTGAAATAGGGCGAGGCCGGGTCCACCCAGAACTCCAGCATGCCGCGCGGTGCCAGCAGGGCACCGGGCACGGTGCCTTCGCGTTCGAGCTCGCGCACGTCGCGGATGTCGACGATCTGCACCTTCGGGTCGGCGAGTTTGGCCTGGGCTTCGGCAACCGAATAAGTGGTGACCTGCGCCATGGCCTCATCGACGAGGGCGCGGAATCCTTTGGTGATGGGCATGGTGTTTGTCTCCTGTTGTGGATGGCGGACGGGTGGTCAAGTTTACGGCGGTCATTGCTACCAACTTCAACCCCTCTCCCTTCAAGCCAGGGCCGCGGGACCGGCCTTGGCCTGTCCTGAGCTTGTCGAAGGGCCGGACCGCAGGCGCAGCGGCCCCCTCGGGGGGCAGGAAGTTACACGGAGTGAACGACCGTGGGGGCTAAAGTGCCCGCTGGATGATGATTTTCTGCACGTCGCTCGTGCCTTCGTAGATCTGGCAGACGCGCACGTCGCGGTAAATGCGCTCGACCGGAAAGTCGCTGACGTAACCATACCCGCCCAGGGTCTGGATGGCGGCGCTGCAGACCTGCTCGGCCATTTCGCTGGCAAAGAGTTTGGCCATGGCCGCTTCCTTCAGGCAAGGCAGGCCGGCGTCGCGCAGGCTGGCAGCGTGCCAGATCAGCTGGCGCGCGGCTTCGAGTTGGGTGGCGCAGTCGGCCAGGCGGAAACCGACCGCCTGGTGGTTGAAAATGGCGGTGCCGAAACTCTGGCGCTCTTTGGCGTACTGCACGGCAAATTCAAACGCGCTGCGCGCCATGCCCACGCTTTGCGCGGCGATACCGATGCGCCCGCCTTCGAGCGCGCCCAGGGCGATCTTGTAGCCTTCGCCCTCGGCGCCAATCAGGTTCCCGGCCGGGATGCGGCAGTTGTCAAAGTTGATCTGCGCCGTGTCGCTGGAGTTCTGGCCCAGCTTGTCTTCGAGCCGCGCCACCACATAACCGGGCGCGTCGGTGGGCACCATGAAGGCGCTCATGCCTTTTTTGCCGGCGCCCTTGTCGGTGACCGCAATGACCACGGCGGCGTGGCCGTTTTTGCCGCTGGTGATGAACTGCTTGACGCCATTGATCACGTACGCGTCACCTTCTTTCACGGCGGTGGTGCGCAGCGACGAGGCGTCGCTGCCCACATGCGGCTCGGTCAGGCAGAACACGCCCAGCATCTGCCCCTGGGCCAATGGGGTGAGCCACTGCTTTTTCTGCGCGGCACTGCCGTAACGCATGAGGATGGCGTTGACCGGGCAGTTGGTCACGCTGATGGCCGTGCTGGTGCCGCCGTCACCAGCGGCGATTTCCTCGATCACCAGCGCGAGCGTCAGGTAGTCGAGGTTGGCGCCGCCAAACTCTTCGGGCACGCAGATGCCGTAAGCGCCCAGCGCCGCCAGGCCTTTGTGCGCCTCTTTCGGAAAGTGGTGCTCCTTGTCCCACTTCGCGGCATGGGGCCAGAGTTCACGTTGCGCAAAGTCGCGCACTGCGTCGCGGATCATCTGCTGGTCTTGGGTCAAAAGCATGTCTGTTCACCAGGTTGCAAAACGCGAGCCGTCATGGTCGAGGAACGCGCCTTTGTGTTGGGGGCCCAGGCCCGAGATCGTCTGCCGCATGCTGGAGACACTTTGCGTCACCGTCAGCGGGGCGCCCTCGCCGCCCATGTCGGTCTGCACCCAGCCGGGCGACAGCGCGACCAGAATGGCGCCGGGGTAATCGTGCTGGGCCGACGCGACGGCCATGTTCAGCGCCGCCTTGCTGACACGGTAAGTCCAGCCATGGCTGGATTCCACC
>NZ_JAAFHA010000173.1 GCF_010365055.1 Rhodoferax sp. | reverse complement strand
TCGTGACCGATGATTCCGGTATCGTGACCGGTCATTCCGGTCGAGCGTGACCGATGGTTTTTGCCGGCAAATCACAGTGCAGCGGGAATTGTAGGTTTTTGGAGTTTGGCGCGTCTGCCCCTGGTTTTCTGGCTTGGCATTGGGGATTTTTGACTGCTTTTAAAAGGCTGTTCGGCAAAGCGAAGCGCGTCAGGCCGAAGGCATAGCCCTTGTGGGTAAGTGGGGTGGGAGACGTGGGCATGTGGTCAAGCTGGGCGTTTTGCAAGCTTGTCCACATATCCACTTCGACCCCCCACTTATCCAGCAAGCAGAACTTGCACAGCAGCGGTGCTGGGGTACGTTACGCAGTAACGTTTTCTAAAACGACGGGCAAGCATTTGT
Source organism: Rhodoferax sp. (assembly GCF_010365055.1). GTDB lineage: Bacteria > Pseudomonadota > Gammaproteobacteria > Burkholderiales > Burkholderiaceae_C > Rhodoferax. The sequence continues at coordinate 3,455 of NZ_JAAFHA010000173.1, read as the reverse complement.
CATAGTATTGATCGACCCCACGGGGAAGTTCAGGCATGGCATCAATGCGTTGGATCACCGCACGTTGGGCCTGTATCAGCAACGTTTGCAGCAGCGCGCGCTGCGTTACGCCGTAACAGAGCGCCAGACGCTCCAATGCACATTTGGCATGCAGGTCAATCATCAGATTGAGACGCTGACCCTGCACATCCTCGCTCTTTAAATGCCGCGCCCGATAGGCCGCTTGCCGCTGTGCATTGCTCATCGCCATGACACGCTCCAAGCGTTACTGCGTAACGAATTTAAGTGCTGTTTGGTGCTCGCCATCACAGCACCCCACCATTGGCTGTTGCGGCGCTGGCAGCCACTGCGGTGGACTTCGGGTCTGACTTGTTGCCCGCACTGCGCAGCGATTTCTCCCCCTTGAGCGTGATCCGGTGCGTGCGCTCCAGCAGCCGGTCCAGCATCGCGTCCGCAATCGTCACATCCCCGATCCAGCCATGCCAGTGCTCTACGGGCAATTGGCTGGTGATGATCGTGCCCCGGTTGGCAGCTCGGTCATCAATCACCTCAAGCAGGTCCGCCCGAGTACTTGCATCGAGTGCTGCCAGTCCCCAATCATCGAGGATAAGCACATCAGTCTTGGCCAGTTGCAACAACCATTTGCCAAAGCTGCCAGCACCGTGGAGCACCCGCAATTCCTCAGCCAGTCTGGGCGTGCGCAGGTACGTAACGGTGTGACCACGCCTGCAGGCGTACTGTCCCAGCGCACAGGCCAGCCAAGTCTTACCGGTACCAGTGGAGCCGGTGATGATCACGGTGTGGCCGGTCTTGATCCAGTCGCCCAGTGCCAAGCTGGTGATCTGACTGCGCTCGATACCGCGCCCGACGCGGGTGTCGACATCCTCTATGGCGGCCTGCGGATACTTCAGGTGCGCCAGGCTCAGCAGCCGGGTTCGGCGCCGGTCATCGCGACTGGCCACCTCCTGCTGCACCAGCAGGCCTAAACGCTCCTCAAAGCTCAGGGCGCTCATGTTGGGTTGGGCCATCTGCTCTTGCAGTGCATCTGCCATGCCACTGAGTTTGAGGCTGCGCAATTGGGTCAGGGTTTGTTGGGTCATCATGGTGTGGGGGTCTCGGTTTTATCAATGGTTTGGGTTGCTGTATTGAGCCGCGAGCGCTTTCATTGGTAATACCCCGCGCCACGTATGTGGTCATGCGACGGACTGATCCACGGCTCAGTAACAGTCGGTTTAATCTGATCGCGCCCACTGACCAGGATGTCTTTGACATGCTGGTATTTGCAGCTGCCCAGGCTCAGGGCTAGTGCACAAGCCACTTCCAGGCGGTCTTTGCCATAACGCTTGCTCAAACTCAGCAGTCCAAGACTGGAGCGGTAGGCTTGCTCGGGGTGTTTGAATTGCGCCAGCGATTTCTGGATCAAGCCGCCCGTGGCCACACCAATGGACAGACCCCAGTCAATGAGTCGCTGCGGGGTCCAGTCCCGGTGGGCCAGGTGGGCCGCTGGCATGTGCGCCTGCACCGTGGTGAAGCCACCGACCCTGTCACTGCGCTCGTGTGCGGCCACGCGCTGGCCGCGGTGCAGCAGTTCGACACAATGCTTGGTGATGCGTGCATCCAGGCTTTGTCCGATCAGTAGGTGTGGCACGCTGTAGTAATGGCGATCAACTTGGACGTGATAGTCAATGTGGACGCGTACCGTTTTGAAGGTGGCCATCTCGTAGCGTTGCTGCGGCAGTGCCTGCATGGCTGGGGCATCCACTTGCGCGAAGACGCTCAGGCGTGAGCCGGGCAGCTTTTGAAAGGGCCGCGCGTTGAGGTCGGCCAGCAGCGGCGCAATAGCCTGGTTGACTTCGTCCACGCTGGCAAACGATGTGCGGCGCAGTCTGGCCATGATCCAGCGCTCAACCACTTGGACCGCCGACTCGGCTTTGGCCTTGTCTTGTGGGCAAATCGGGCGCGCTGGCAGGACAGATAGGCCGTAGTGCCTGGCAAAGTCGAGCACGCTGTCATTGACGCGTGGCTCGTAGCGATCTGGCACCGCAATGACGGCGCGTGGGTTATCGGGCACGATCAACGCGCAGACACAGCCCATGTAGTGCAGTGAGCCAACCATGCCCTCAATCCAGTCAGCCGTCTTCTCAGCACCGGTGGCCAACGCAAAGGTGTAGCCTGATGCGCCCATGCTTGAGACAAAGATGTGGGCACGGCTGCCATCGGTCAAGCCAATGGTGGGGCCGGCAAAGTCGACGAACAGTTTCTCACCGGCTTTGTGGATTTGGCGCATGGAGCGTTTGAGGGTTTTGGCCCAACGCCGGTAGTTCTCGCAGTATTGGGAATACTGGTGGGTGCGCTCAAGCAAATGATTGGCTTGGTGTTCTTGCCACAGCAGCATCAGGGTCATGCCTTTGCGACTGAGCTCGCGGTGCATTTGGGCGTAGTCGGGTTGTACGAAAGGGCCGCTGGTGGGGATTGGCCCATCACACAGTGTGGCATCGCGGGCGTTACTGCTGCTATTGCCGTTACTGCCGTTACAGACCTGCGCGGTGGCAAGTTGAACTGCGCTTTGGCTTGCTTTGGGTTTGACCTGCTGAAGTCGAGCTTGCAGATCGACCTCTGTCATGGCGGCAATCTGCGCCCAATCAAGGGCTGCTGCTTTGGCCAAAGCGACGTATTTGGCGACAACGCCTTTGGAGATGTTGAGGGCTCGGGCACAGCGTTCAAGCGAGTGGCCGAGTTCGAGGTTGTAGCGTAGTGCTTCTTTGATCATGCGCATCTTCATTGGTTGGGTCGGCATCGGGGTTCCTGGTTAGAGCCCGCGAGACTAGCCCGGGTGGATGAGGTTTGCGCTGTGATCTGCCAAGCAGACAACTACCGGTCACGATCACCGAAATGGCCGGTCACGATCGCCGGAATCATCGGTCACGAGACCGGAATCCCGATTTCATGCTCCTAAAATGATATCGGTCACGATCACCGGAATCACCGGTCACGCTCGACCGGAATACCCACTCAAGCATGCGGATGATGTATTCATGGGCTTGCAGCCGGATGCTCTGAACGGCCACCTGATAAGCCTCTTGGCAAGCTTTTTCGCATGCCGCTTGGGTGCCTGTCAGCAGTGCTTCAAGGGTGTCTTTTGTGGTCGGCAAAACAACGACTTCGGACGGCTTTGGAAAGACGATTTTCAATGGAGAAAAGGTAGTTTCCAAGGAGCTAAAAGACATGCTGTATTTTAGCCGTTTCCCCTATGAAACACGGGCAAAATTGAGCGTTTTATGGGGTTTATTTTTAGTCAAATCAAAGCCCTCCAAGAGCCAGCCAAATTCTTGCAAACTACAGCTCGCAGTGGCCGCTTTTTCATCCACCGGCCAGGCGAATTTATCGGCCTCCAAACGCTTTTGCCACAAGCAAAATCCATTGCGGTGCCAGTACAGGGCTTTGAGCTGGGTGTG
>NZ_JAAFHA010000172.1 GCF_010365055.1 Rhodoferax sp. | reverse complement strand
TGACCGCATCGGGCGTGGCAAAAACAGTGCGTTCCTTGAGCTGCTGGGCCAGCGCCCGGCGCGACAGCTCCAGCACCGCCACAATCTCTGCGCGCTTGGCCGGGCCCAGGCCTTTGATACGCTTCAAGTCATCCGCCGTGGCATGCAAAAGCCCTGATAGTCCATCGAATCCCCCGTCCAGGCTGCCTTTGGTGCTATTATTTTTGATGTTCAGTAGTTCATCGGCCATTTGCAGAACGCCCTTACCTTTGATTCCGGTTCGCAGCAAGATGGCCAGCAGTTCAACATCGCTGAGCGCGCCGGGGCCGCGAGCCAACAACTTCTCGCGGGGGCGGGCATCGGCGGGCAGGTCTTTGATAGGCATGGGAGTGAGGGCAGACACCATCGGGTCTGGGTTTTTACAAGATACAAGAGCGGCCAGTTTATCGGGACTTTTAAAGTCACTATAGACATTTGCCCACTCGGGGCATATTTGAGGAAGACTCAGTGTCTACCTGTGGATTTTCATTGCCTTCATCAAGCAGGATTTGATCCTTACTCGTTGATGAGCCAGCAGCGCTTCGACAGCAGTAGTGGGCTCAAAGTGGGTGCTCGTCGCGGTAGCCTCTATGACTCCAGTGCTGCGTTGAACTAAACCGCTGCGCGGTGGTTTGTAGTCAAAGTGCCGACACTGCGATTTTTTTGCGGCATGGCTTGCATTTGGGCGAGATGAAGAGAAACCTTTGAACTGGGGGTCGTCCCCGGATTTAAGGAGATTTTCGTGACACCTTTACGCCAACGCATGACGGACGCCATGCTGCAACGCGGTTTTACGGCCAGTACCCAGGCAAACTACGTCAAGGCCATTTACGGCATGGCCAAATATTACCGGCGTGACCCTGGCGTCTATAGCGCCAGTGATGTGCAGGCGCATTTTGCTGCACATGGTCAAGGAGAGCCCGGTGTCTGGTTTGCGATGATCGGACGCAAATTCTTGGGCATTCAGACTGTCATCTCAGGGAAGCCCCGTTTTCTCAGGACGGTTTACGGTGCGATACTTCGCCCCATGCGGTTGGAACGACTATCCGTCAAGTAGATGGCCGCAATGCAGTTGGTGACCACCTGAACGCCGTGCACGAGGGCGATGTGGATGCCACCCGGAAGTTCTCCGGAGGGGACAAGAGAGCCTACAAAAAGCTGTGGGCGCTTGATCCAAAGTAAGGCTGACGAATTTTCGACCGGGTTTTTATTTTTTAGAAGGGTTTGTATGCACTTGACTAATTGGAAAACGCATTTTCTCGCCTCGTCTCTGGCGCTATTGTTGGCCGCCTGTGGCGGAGGTGACGACGGGCCGGGAAGCACATATTCCTCCAGCGCAACAGCGCCCTTGAGTAGCGGAGCTGTCACCGTGGCCACCACAATGTCTGCGGGCGGCACAACAGTCACCCTGCCTTTGGGCACCAAGTTGATGGACTCCAGTGGTGCCGCGCTCAATGGAGCGGCCGCCACCCTCACGCTGACCAGCGCTGACAACAGCCGCTTCCTGCCTGCGGCGGCAGCGGCATTGCCCAGCAACCGCAGCATGCTGGCCTTTATCGATCTGACAGCGACCGACGGCAGCAAGACGGTCAAGACGTTCAGCCAGCCGGTAGCAGTGGCATTGAACCTGACAGGGACTGGGGTTAGCGCAGGTGACGCGGTTGCGCTCTACAGTTTTGACGGCACAAGCTGGAGCGGCAGCCCCGAAGGGGTGGTCATTGTTGACACGAACCAAACGGCCCACTTCAACATGGGCCACTTGTCTATCTGGGCGGCGTTGCGACCCACTTCGGCACTGTTTCGGTCCAGCGCCTTTCTCGCAGATATGTCCAACCTGACCAAGAGCTACATCCCCCCGCTCTTTTACACCAACCTGCCGGCAGTGAACACTACCCAGGCCGTTGCGATGGATGCGAAAAAGTCGTTGACGCGGCTGATCACCGTCTGGAGCGACTTCAAGACCAAATACAAAACTGCCACCGAGTTTTCCCACTACAGCGCAAAGTTTGACGAAGTCGATGCCAAGATTGCTATCGCCGGCCAAATCGTTCAGACTGCCCTTGCGTCTGCAAGCATTGCCAACGACCTGGTAGCAGCCCATGAAGCGCTGGAAGTCATTCGCCAAAACCTGCTGGATATGGACCGTGGCAACGGCTTGGACTATCCCATTGATGCCATCAAGGAATTCCATGACGGCATGGAGCCCTTTGCATTGGCTGTGAAGGGCAAGAGCGCCACTACCCTCACGGATGGGGATGTCGCGACGCTGAAAACAATGTTCACGGTGGTGGAGTCCACCTGGAACAAAGTGGTGGTTCATCAGGTCAACAAAGACCATTTCGGCATGTCAGTCGAAGCCAAGGCCTTTATTGACACCGCCACCGTCAACCAGACCAACAACCTCAAGGCCTTGAAGGCAGCCCTCTTCGCAGCGGTGCCCGACAAGGCGGTGATCGCGGCCAACGGCAACAATGTCAAGCCGCTCTTTCTGAAGTTGTTCTTCAGCTTTGCCGATTTCCTGAAACCCTTTGATGCGGATCTGGTGTCTGCCGACAGTGCTGCATTGGAAGCTACCAGCACGACCGCCAAAACGGCTGCGACTGCCATCGAGGTGGAGTCAGCCAAGAGCGCGGTGGCGGCCCTGGAGTTGAGCTTCAACAAGCTGAAGCTGCATTTCGCCACCCAACCGATCAGCATCATGGGGGTTCTCACCTGGTACACCGGCCAGCCCGCTACACCCGCCTACTTTGACAAGATTGGCGCCGCCATCGCCGCTGCAAAAAGTCAACTGGCAGTCGTCCAGGCCTATCCGGCGGACCTGACTGCGGCCAATGCCCAAGTGCAGGTCTACGCCGTCGAAATGGCCAAACTGAAGACGCGCATCGGCTACCAGTAGCCGTCATACCAACCTGACGCTGACACCCTGCTGGCCGACCGATTGACGGCGCAGCCCGTAGCCCGAATGGGCGGCGCGGCCGTGAACGCGCAAGCCAACGCTTTTCTGACCTATAGCCTGCGAGACTTCAAACCCTCGCAACGCTTTGGAATTTTGCAGTTTTTTGAAAAACGAACTGCCCTGGCTACGGCTGGCGCGGCCGACGCTGCCTGGGGCAAAGTGGGTGCGCAGGCGGTGGTTAACGGGGGTGAGTGGACGGCCAAGCCCTGAAGGCAGGCGCGCTTATCAGCTTCCGCTATCTGCCGGCACCGTCCAGTTCTTAACTTGCCATCCTGGGTAGTCTTTGAAGTCGGCCTCGTTGTTGGTGACGAACGTGAGGCCAACGCGTGAGGCGTGGGCCGCAATCTTCTCCTGCAAAGGCCGCGGAGTCTGCCCCTCGTGCAACACCCGGCGCATGGCCGAGGCCGCAGCCCATCTGCCCTTCGTGCAACACGCTACCAAACTTGGTTCCGTCATTGTCTGCAATGAAAGGTACAGCAGCCATTGGAGCATTGCCAAAATTTGGCAATTAATTGATGCTTCGATCAACACTTCTGGTTGAGGCTGACAGACAACAACCTGCCTTGAACAGCCGGTCGCTGGATTGCAGCGAGTACCCGCTTCTGGTTCGAGTCCACATAAACAAGTCACGGCATAGATGTAAAGCAGCGGTGCAACTCAGCCAAGACCGAAGGGCATCTGCGGGAACCGCGCTGCCAAATTGTGCTGACGCCAGCCAAAATATTTTCGCAATGCGGTAACGCTAAGCTGAGTGAGGGCACCCCTGAACATTTCTTCCATGGCTAGCAGACGGTTCTGCACGTCCAGAAACAGCACCGCAAACACCTCGTGCGGTTTGGCCGCCAGGTGCAACTGCAGGTAGTGCTTGACCGCATCGGGCGTGGCAAAAACAG
>NZ_JAAFHA010000044.1 GCF_010365055.1 Rhodoferax sp. | reverse complement strand
TTGCCACATCGCTGGCAGCCGACAAATCCTTAACTGCGACCTCGTGCCATCACGGCACCACTGGCGTCAAGGTGTAATGGCCACCCGCTTACGAACTCACCACTGTCGTCGTCATATAAAAACTCTAAAGTCCCCGCGCCGCTATAGCCCACCGCGCTCGCCAGGCGAACAGCTGATTCACACAGGGCGTCGCGTGTCATCTGCGATAGAGCCGGGGACGGCGCTTCTTCAACAATTTTTTGTCGTCTTCTTTGAAGTGAGCATTCGCGGTCGTAGCAATGCACAACCCGTTTTCCATCGCCCAGGACCTGGACCTCGATATGTCGTGCCCTGGCGATGAAGCGTTCCAGATAGACGGCGTCGTCACCAAACGCCGCACGTGCCTCGCTCTGCGCAAGAGGCAACTGATGACGAAGTTCAGGTTCACTGTGCGCCACACGAATGCCACGGCCACCGCCTCCCGCTGACGCTTTGATCATCACGGGGTAACCAACCTCGGCTGCAACGTTGGCCGCCATTTCCACATCATCGACTGTGCCGGCGCTTCCGGGAACTGTGGGTACCCCGGCTCGCTGAGCCGTCTCACGTGCCACGGATTTGTTGCCCATGCACTCGATGGTTTCTGCGCTGGGTCCGACAAAAATGAGTCCGGCTTGAGTGACCTTGCGCGCAAACGCGGCATTTTCCGACAGGAAACCATAGCCGGGATGCACCATGGTGGCGCCTGTTGACTGTGCTGCCCGCAAAATGGCATCGGCATTCAAATAACTTTTGGCAGGATGCGCAGGGCCAATGTTGACCACCTGATCGGCCATCTGTGCTACCAGACTGGTGGTGTCGGCGTCACTCACCACCGCAACGGTCTGCAGTCCAAGTTCCTGTGCGGCTCGCGCAATGCGAACGGCAATTTCACCGCGATTGGATATCAGTACTTTGTGCGTCGTTGTCATCAAATGGACTTTGCTATGAGGTGTGGGGAGGCCCAATTTCGGTCAGTTATTCAATGATCATCAAGACTTGTCCGGCTTCAACCGGGTCTTCGTTGTCAATCGTGTAGCGCACCACCTTGCCGCTGACTTCAGCACGAACTTCGTTGAACATCTTCATCACCTCAACCAAGCCGATCACCTCATCGATTGCAACGCTGTCTCCGACCTGTTTGTAGTTAGGCGCATCCGGGGCGGGTCGCATATAGAACGTGCCGGGGAGAGGGGAAAAAATTTCAGCCATGCTGTGCGCTCCTAAGTTGTGCTGTGCAGTTCAAACAAATCAAATTGTGGTCCATAGGCCTTTGCGTGCCGGCTCATTCAGTGTGGCACGACTTCTGACAATGAAGCAATTTTTATGCCATTGCTGGTCAATGCCGTTTTTGTGGCCTTTATCAGGGCCAGCGCGCCTGGTGTGTCACTGTGAATGCAGATTGAATCAAAATCTATTGCGATGTCTTCGCCTTCAACCGTTCGAACTACCCCGTGGGTGCAGGCACGCAGCGCCCTGGCGGCGACGGTGGCCGGGTCAAGTTGTCCAACCTGACGCGTGAACACAATGGAGCCGGTTTTGTCGTAGTTACGGTCGCCATAAAACTCTCGCACAACCGGGTGTCCCATTTTTTTGGCCACTTGATAAGTGACCGAGGCTTCCATGCAGTACAGGTACAAGCTGGGTTCAATCTCTTGCAGGGCTTTGATCAGAGCAATTGAAAACTCTTCATCGATTGCTGCGCGCATGTAGAGTGCACCATGCAATTTGACATGCTGCAAGCGCAAGCCTTGCCAGTGCGCAAATTCGCGCAGAGCGCCCGTTTGGTAAACGATGTCGTTGAGCAGTTCGCTGCTGGATGCCTTTATATCGCGCCGACCAAATCCAACCAAATCACGGAAACCTGGATGTGCACCAATACCCACTCCATGTTGTTTGGCATAGGACACCATTCGCTGCATGATGTTCGGGTCGCCGGCGTGAAAGCCAGTCGCGATGTTGGCGGAACTGATCTGACTCATGATGGCCTCGTCTGCACCCTCTCCGATACTCCATGGGCCAAAGCCCTCCCCCATGTCCGAATTCAAATCCATCAGTCTTTTCATTGTTTTGCCCATCTTTGTTCGTGTACTTGGCTTGAATTTCCGTTTGTTCATGACAAGCCGCTGTTCAGGTACGCAAAGTTACGAGTTTGTGACAAAAAAAGATAATTTTATTTTTTAAGGTGCTAGTATTAATTTTTTATATGTCTTGGTTGTCCCACCCCTACAGCGTTACGGTTGATCTGAGATGCGTTTTTCATTGCGACAAATCAAATACTTTGCGGCGACGGCTGAGCTGGGACAAATCTCCCGTGCTGCCGTTGAGTTGTCGGTGTCGCAATCGGCGGTCACCATTTCAATACGCGACCTGGAGGAAGGCTTGGGGTACAAGCTTTTTGTTCGTCAATCTCACGGCATGGAGCTGACCGACAACGGCAGACATTTTTTGACCCGCGCCTACGCCATTTTGACGGCTGTGGACGATGCGCGAAACATGCCGCAGCAAATTGCGCCCGTCAGTGGGGAACTGACACTTGCCGCCACATACACCGTGATGGGTTACTTTTTGCCGGATCATTTGCAACGTTTGTCGCTGCTGTATCCAGCGCTGCGCATTCGCATGCTCGAGCTTGACCGAGAGACGATTGAATCTGGTTTGCTGGCGCAAAACTACGACATGGCGATGCTGCTGACGTCCAATGTCCGCAACCCAGCCATTCAGACCGAGACTTTGTTTAGCTCACAGCGGCGCTTGTGGGTTTCGCCGCAGCATCGTTTTGCTGCAAAACAACAGGTCAGCTTTGCCGACATTGCGCAAGAACCCTTCATCATGCTGACGGTGGATGAAGCGGCTGACTCGGCTCTTCGGTATTGGCACCTGCATGGCTGTGAGCCTAACGTCACCTTGAACACCAAATCGATAGAAGCAGTGCGTAGCTTGGTTGCCAACGATCTGGGTGTGGCAATTTTGTCTGACATGGTCTATCGCCCCTGGTCACTGGAAGGCAAGCGGATCGAGACGATCAAGCCGGTCGAGAGCATTCCCAGCATGAACGTGGGCTTGGCGTGGCGCGCCGACGCAAGCATGAGTCCTGCAATGAAGACAGTTCGCCAGTACTTTAAACAACGCTATCTGGATCCGCAAAATCCGCACAATTCTTCGCATCGTTGAACGAAGGTCGTGGTCATGCTTGTATCTGAACCGGTCCGGTATACCTCGTCGAATTTTGTTCGCTCCATGTCGATCGGACCCCAGACGGTGATATGCCCTACATGACCCGTCCCTCGTCACTGCAAAAGTAGTTTCAGGTTACTCGAATGTCAGAAGTTTTCTTGACTGCAATGCGGACTGGTGGGAAGTAAACGAACCCGCAATCCGACTGACTGTTTCGGTTTTCCAGACCGAGGCCGCGAACGACCGGCCCTCACTTTACTGAACGGCTCCTTGTGGCACCTTGCGGCCAATGTGAATGACTGCTGACAGGTCACCATAACTCGGAAATTGAACCGCCAGTGAGCTGCCAGTGGTGAGCGGCAGCAATGTGTCAAGAGTCAGTGGCATGAAGTTTAGGCAGAACTCTCATGTGCAACAGGTCCAGACTGCATAGAGTCATTCAGTCTTCGATGGCCACCCAAAGAATCCGACCCCGAAACGGACTTAACCAGTCGTCATGTCAGGGGCCAAAAGTACTCATAGATCCTTAGGCCTCAGGCGTGAAGCTGATTCAGTTGCCGGCCAATGATGTCATGATTGAGCCACAACACCGGACCAGCAGGTGCAGAAGACTCGCGGAAAATCAGCGGCCCGGTGGCTTCGATCACCAAGCTGCTCAGCAGATCGGTGATCAGGGCCTTGCTGTCCCTGTGCATCTTCAGAATCTCATCGGAGGTGCCGATGGTCAGGTCAGCCTGAGCCGGGCTATTGGGCATTGGCCAGGCCGCAAAGTCGCGGAAGCCCTGCATCACTTCACTGCCCTGAAAATCCGCAACCTTCTGCAAAACATCTTCCAGTGTGACCCCCTCAAGCAGGAATTCACGGCAGGCCTGCCACTGCGCTTCGGCCCAGGCACCGCCCCCTTCCTTCTTTAGCGCGTTGAGGAGCAAGATCAGTGGCAGCTCGACGCCCGCGAAGATATCGGACGAGTTGGTTCGGATTTCCGGGCAGTTGTAGACCGTTGCCTTGATGTTATTGCGCCACGCCGCCTGAGCAATGCGCTCAAGTCGCATCTTGGCCAGACCCTGCGTGTAGTTGGTGTAGGTTTGCCACTCGTAAGAATCGTCGATGAGGACTTCCGTCCCGTGGTAACCGTAGGCCGAGTAGCGAACTTGGCCGCCCGAAGCTTCTACACGCGCACGGATCGTCTGACTTCCGTCAATGAGGTGCTGGAAGGTGTTGGCCGACACTTCATCGAAGTTCTTCAAAATCAGCTTGCCCAGATCGCTCTCCAGCAGAACCTGGGATGACATGAAGCGGTCCCCGCGCCCTTTGTAGACGCGGTTGGCAATGGCCAGGAACACCTTGGCCTTGGGAATGCCACCCGCCATCGTGTGGGCAAAAAAGACATTACGACCATCAGGGACCATGCCAGCCAGAAGCGTCATCACTTCAGCCACCGAATCCTTGAAGCGCTTGACGCCGACTTCCCGGCATTTTTCGATATGCTCCCAGTCGAGATTGTCGTCCATCCAGGTCTTGAGCGTCATGCTGCCGAGCAAATCGGTCGGCGTAGGCTCGCCCGCCGGTGCATCCAGATCGAAACCTGCCATCAGAGGCACGTTGATGATCTTTCCACCCAGCCCAGCTTGCGCAACCGCCAGTTCCTCATCGTTCAGAGGGCGCAAGCTGTTGTTGGCGTCGCGCCGTCCCACCGTGATGCCGACGATCTGCATTCCCGCCTTGCGCGCTTCATTGACCAGGCCGTTAGCGTAACCACGTCCAAAAAGTTCGCCAAACAGCACGAACACATCACCCTTGCGAAAGATGTTTTGCTGAGGAAGTTGATGTAAAGAAGTACGGTTTTTCATGCGGCCATTATCTCTTCAGAGATTGACCGGCACTTCGACAGCGAATAGCCTCGCGATACGGGTCTGATCGGGGCGTGGCACCACGCCTTTTTCGGTGATCAGCGCCGTCACCAGATCAAAGGGCGTCACATCGAAGGCCGGGTTGCGCACCTGAACGCCTTTTGCGGCCCACTGGCAGTCCCGAAATCCGGTCACTTCATCGGCAGCGCGTTCTTCAATCGGAATGGCGGCGCCATCCGCAATGGTTAGATCGATGGTGGACAGCGGACACGCCACATAAAACGGGATGCCATGACGCTGCGCCAGCACCGCCACCATGTAGGTGCCGATCTTGTTGGCCACATCGCCATTGGCCGCCACCCGGTCGGTGCCGACCACGACCGCATCGATTTCACCCCGGCTCATCAAATGGCCGGCCATGTTGTCGGTAATCAGCGTCACGGGAATTTTTTCTTGCACCATCTCCCAGGCGGTCAGCCGTGCGCCCTGCAAAAAAGGCCGGGTTTCATCCGCGATCACTGAAATGCGCTTGCCGGCTTCGACTGCGGAGCGGATCACCCCCAGCGCGGTGCCGTGTCCGGCGGTTGCCAGGGCGCCCGCGTTGCAGTGCGTCAGCACCCGGGCGCCGTCGGCCAGCAGCGCGGCGCCGTGAGCCCCCATCGCGCGATTGATGCGAACATCTTCGGCAGCTATTTCCTGCGCTTCGGCAATCAAACAATTGATTATTTCAGCCACGCTGCGCTGTTGATGGGCCTGCCAGATGCGGCGCATGCGATTCAGTGCCCAGAATAAATTGACGGCCGTGGGCCGGCTCGCCGCCAACACCTCAAAGCCGCGCTCCAGGCCGGCTGCGAATGCAGTCGGAGCCAAGTGGCCCAAAGCGATGGCCTCCAAGGCGATGCCGTAGGCCGCCGCGCAACCGATGGCTGGCGCGCCACGAACCACCATGGCGCGAATGCCCTGCGCGACCTCCGCGGCGCTGGCATAGCGCACATACTCAAAGCGCGCTGGCAACACGCGCTGATCGATCATCTCCAGCTGACCCTCAACCCATCTCAAGGTCTGGATGGTCTGCGCCCCGTTCAACCCTTGCTGTGTCATGCCTTGGTTACTCCCTGATGGCTGGCCAACGCAGCCGGTTCGCTCTGCGGGTCTTGCGCCCGGCCATAGCCTTTGAACTTCTCCAGCACTGCCTGCATCTGACTGGCTGAGAGGATGTTCGGCTGCCCCAGTTGCAAGGCAGCCCAATACTGTTCACACAGCGACTCGACCTCCACCGCCACGGCCAGCGCATCAGCCAGATCGACGCCCAAAGCAATCATGCCGTGGTTGCCCAGCAAACAGGCCTTGCGGTTTTGAAGTGCCTGCAGCGCCAGGCTTGAGAGTTCCTGGCTGCCAAAAATCGCATAGGGCGTGCAGCGAATCGAGTCGCCGCCGGCCACGGCAATCATGTAGTGAAAGGCCGGAAGCTCGCGCTGCAGGCAGGCCAGTACGGTCGCAAAGCGTGAGTGCGTATGCACCACAGCGCCCATCTCGGGCCGCGCGGCGAGGATGTCACGGTGAAAACGCCACTCGCTCGATGGCTTGCCGGGGCCCAGGGTGGCACCCGAAAAATCCATCGCCACCATCGATTCGGGCGTCAGGTCCTCAGCCGGGACACCCGAGGGTGTGACCAAAAACGAGGCGCCACAGCGCACGCCAATATTGCCGGTCGCGCCTCGGTTGAGACCTTGTGCGCTCAGCGTCCGGGCCGCCGCCAGCATCGCCAGACGCAGTGCCGACGCCGCTTGGCTGGAATCTGCGTGAACAAGCGCCATCAGCGCCCCAGCACACGGCCGGCCACGGCATCGAGACGCTGCATCACGGCTTGATCGCGCGCAGCAGGCGCCGTGATCAGTGCATGCTCCAGCGCGCTGCGACAGCCGCAAGCTGCCGCAGTGAGGTCGGTCTGCAGGCGCGGCGCCACTGTTTTGACCAGGCCGCGTGCCTTGTCGGCATTGGCCAGCAGCACCTTGATGATCGCCTCCACGCTGACGGCATCATGATCTGAATGCCAGCAATCAAAATCTGTCACCATCGCCACGGCGGCGTAACACAGCTCGGCTTCGCGCGCCAACTTGGCCTCCGGCATGTTGGTCATGCCAATCACGTCGCAATTCCAGCTTCGGTAAAGGTTGGACTCGGCCAGACTGGAAAACTGCGGGCCTTCCATCACCAGGTAGGTGCCGCCCCGAACCACGTCGATGCCAGCGTTGCCAGCTGCAGCCTGAATGTGGTCCCCCAGTCGCCTGCAAACCGGGTGCGCCATCGAGACGTGTGCCACCAGCCCGGTGCCAAAGAAGCTCTTGTCGCGGGCGAAGGTGCGGTCAATGAACTGATCGACAATCACAAACATGCCGGGCGGCAAGTCTTCGCGCAGGGAGCCAACCGCACTGACCGAAATCAGGTCAGTCACACCAGCGCGTTTGAGCACATCAATGTTGGCGCGGTAGTTAATCTCAGAGGGAGGGATGCGGTGGCCGCGACCGTGGCGTGGCAAAAACGCCAAGGGCTGGCCATCGAGCTCACCCAACAGCAGCGCATCCGACGGCGCGCCAAACGGCGAGTCAACCGGCTGCCAGCGCTTGTTGACCAGCCCTTCAATGTCTTCCACACCACTGCCGCCGATGATGCCAAGAACTGGCTTTTGCATAGCTGGCCTCGGGTCTGTTATTTGTCGCGCAATTCCCGCCGCAGGATTTTTCCAACCGGTGTTTTCGGCAACTCGGCGCGGAATTCAACGACCTTGGGTTGCTTGTAGCCGGTGAGATTTTCTTTGCAGTAGGCCCGCACCTGCGCTTCGGTCAAGCCGGGGTCTTTTTTGACAATCACCAGCTTGACGGCCTCGCCGGTCTTGGCGTCTGGCACACCCACGCAGGCACACTCCATCACCCCTTTGAGTTGGGAAACCACGTCCTCCAACTCGGTCGGAAAGACATTGAAGCCGCTGACCAGAATCATGTCTTTCTTGCGGTCCACAATTCTGAAGAAGCCACGCTCATCCATCACGCCAATGTCACCGGACTTGAAATAACCATCGGCTGTCATGACGTTGGCGGTTTCATCCGGGCGCTGCCAGTAGCCGGCCATCACCTGCGGGCCCTTGATGGCAATCTCGCCGGATTGACCGATCGGCACGTCGTTGCCCGCGTCGTCCAGCAGCTTCAGATAGGTGCTTGAAATTGGCACGCCAATGGTGCCCGAGTACTCGGTGACGGTGACCGGGTTGGAGGTGGCAACAGGCGAGGTCTCGCTCAGGCCGTAGCCCTCGGCAATGGCACAGCCGGTTTTCTCGAACCAGAGTTTGGCCACCGCACTCTGTACCGCCGTGCCGCCGCCTACGGACGCCACCAGACCGCGCCAATCCACTTTGTTGAAATTGGGATGATTGGCCAGGCCGTTGAACAAGGTATTGACCGCCGGGAACACATGGATTTTGTGTTTGGCCAGTTCAGCCAGCGTGGCCACCATGTCGCGCGGATTCGGAATCAGGATCAGTTTGCCGCCCAGCCGCATCGACAGCATCATGCCCACCGTGAACGCAAAGATGTGATACAGCGGCAAGGCGCAGACCGATGTGATCTGCTCGTTGGCGGGGATCTTCTTCAGCGCCGGTTCATTCCAGACCTCCACCTGCAACAAGTTGGCCACCAGGTTTCGGTGCAACAGCACGGCGCCCTTGGAGACGCCGGTGGTGCCCCCGGTGTATTGCAACACCGCCACATCGTCGGACTTGATTGTTACTTTTTTGAATGTGGCCGCGCTGCCCTTGGCAATGGCGGCATTGAAGCGCACGGCGCCAGGCAGCGAGAACGCAGGCACCAGTTTTTTCTTGTTGCGCACCACATAGTTGACCAGGGCGCCTTTGAGGAGGCCCAACTGGTCACCCATCGCGCACAACACCACGTGCTTGACCGGTGTCGCGGCAATACATTTTTCCAGAACCGACGCAAAATTTTCCAGGATGACAATGGCCTTGGCGCCCGAGTCCTTGAGTTGGTGCTCCAACTCACGCGCGGTATACAGCGGATTCACATTCACCAGGACATAGCCTGCGCGAAAAATGCCAGCCACCGCCACCGGATACTGCAGCACATTGGGCATCATCACCGCCACGCGGTCGCCTTTGACCAGTCCCAGACCCTGCAGGTAAATCGCAAACGCCAGACTGAGGCTATCGACTTCTTTGTAACTCTGCGCCTTGCCCATGAAACTGTAGGCCGTGCGATCGGCGTACTTCTTGAAGCTCTCCTCCATCATTTTCACAATCGACGGGTACTTGCCCGGATCAATGTCAGCGGGCACGCCTTCAGGGTAGCTGTTAAGCCAAATACGGTCGGTCATTGTGATGTTTCCTCAAGGTTGACAAAGCGTTGATTTTCGCGTGAACACCCATGTTGACATGAGGGTGTTTCCCCTAATCAACAAAGGAAAAAGTGGGCTCAACTGACAGCGCTGAGCCCACCTTGATCGCCTGGAAAAAGAGCTGGCGCCTCAACCTAATGAGGACAGAACTTGTTCGCTGCGCCTAACTTCGGCTTATGCCGAAATGTTTCAGGATTTCAGTGCGATCAGCACTTCATCGAGCATCTTCTTGGCGTCGCCAAAGAGCATGCGGTTGTTCTCTTTGTAGAACAGCGGGTTGTCCACGCCGGCGTAGCCGGAGGCCATGCTGCGCTTCATCACGATCGAGGTCTTGGCTTTCCAGACTTCGAGCACCGGCATGCCGGCAATCGGGCTGGTCGGGTCGTCCTGGGCGCCGGGGTTCACGATGTCGTTGGCACCGATCACCATGACCACGTCGGTCTTGGGAAAGTCGTCGTTGAGTTCATCCATTTCGAACACAATGTCATAAGGCACCTTGGCTTCAGCCAGCAACACGTTCATGTGGCCTGGCATGCGCCCGGCCACCGGATGAATACCAAAACGCACATTGACGCCCTTTTCACGCAGGTGCTTGGTAATCTCATAGACCGTGTGCTGGGCCTGCGCCACCGCCATGCCGTAGCCGGGAACAATGACGACGCTCTTGGCTTCGCGCAGCAGTTCAGCCGTTTCCACGCTGCTGATCGGCGTCACTTCACCGGCCGGTTGGGCTGCATCACCGGCAGGTTTCGGGGTCGCACTGGTGGTGCCAAAGCCGCCGGCAATCACGCTGATGAAACTCCGGGCCATCGCCTTGCACATGATGTAGGACAGGATCGCCCCGCTGGAGCCCACCAGGGCACCAATGACGATAAGCAGGTCGTTGGACAGCATGAAGCCGGTCGCCGCTGCGGCCCAACCCGAGTAGCTGTTGAGCATGGACACCACCACCGGCATGTCGGCGCCGCCGATGGCCATCACCATGTGGATACCAAACAGCAAGGCAATCACCGTCATCACGATCAGCGGCAGCATGCCGTCAGCAATCGTATGGGCGTTAACGAACTCGCGGCCAAAGTAGATCACGATCAGCAGACCTGCCAGGTTCAGCCAATGGCGGCCCGGCAACAGCAGTGGGTTGCCACCGATGCGTCCGGAGAGCTTTCCAAAGGCAACGATCGAACCGGAGAACGTGATGGCACCGATCAGGATACCAATGTAGATTTCGATCTTGTGGATCGATTCTTCAGCCGAAGACAAGGGAATGCTTTGGCCGTCCAGCAGTTTGAAGGACGCCGTCGGGTCAATGAAGGTGGCGATCCCGACCAGCATCGCGGCTAGGCCAACCATGCTGTGCATCAGTGCCACCAGTTCGGGCATCTGCGTCATTTGCACGGTGCGTGCGGCGTACAGGCCGATGGCGGCGCCGATCAGCATGGCGCCGATGATCCACGGAATACCGGCGGCGGTGACCTGCGGACCAAACACCGTCGCCAGCACGGCGATCGTCATGCCGACCATGCCGTAGAGGTTGCCGCGCAAGGCGGTTTGCTGGTTGGACAAGCCCCCCAGGCTCAAGATGAAAAGAATTGTGGCTCCAATATAGGAGACCGTTGCCAAACTTGCAGACATGAGTCGTCTCCCTTATTTACGGAACATGGCCAGCATGCGCTGGGTGACGGCAAAGCCGCCGAACATATTGATCGCCGTGAGCACGATCGCCGCTGCAGCCACCCAGCTGATCAAGTCATTGGGTCGATCGGCTGCGCCAACCCACGGTGAGACCTGCACCAGCGCGCCAATCGCGATGATGCTGCTGATGGCGTTGGTCACGCTCATCAGGGGCGTGTGCAAGGCGGGCTTGACGTTCCAGACCACCATGTAGCCCACAAAACAAGCCAGGATGAACACCGTGAAGTGCGACAGAAACGCCGCCGGTGCGCTCGCGCCGATGAGCCAGAACACGGCTGCCGCCACACCAAACATGATCGCCATGCTGGTGCCCGAAGCCGGTTCGCTGCTCTGACCGTGCCCACCCTTGGGCTTGGCCACCACGGCTGCCGGTTTGGCAACCACGGCGGCGGGCGCTGCTACCTTGGGCGCCGGTGCCGGCCAGGTGATGCTGCCGTCTTTGGTGACGGTCAGGCCGCGGATGGCCTCGTCTTCCATGTTGACATTGATGACGCCGTCTTTGGTCTTGCACAACTCCTCGGAGAGGCGAAACAAGTTGGAGGCATACAGCGTGGACGACTGCTTGGCCAGGCGCGAGACCAGGTCGGTGTAGCCGACGATGGTCACGCCGTGCTTCACGACCGCCTGGCCGGGCTCGGTCAACTCGCAGTTGCCGCCCTGCTCGGCCGCCATGTCGACGATCACGCTGCCGGGTTTCATGCTCCTGACCATCTCGGCGGTGATGAGCTTGGGCGCTGGCCTGCCAGGGATCAGCGCGGTGGTGATGATGATGTCGACGTCTTTTGCCTGCTTGGCGTACATCTCACGCTGGGCTTGCTGGAAGCCCTCGCTCATGACCTTGGCGTAGCCGCCCCCGCCTGAACCCTCTTCGACAAAATCGACCTTGACGAATTCACCACCCAGCGACACGACCTGGTCGGCCACTTCAGCACGGGTGTCATTGGCACGAACGATGGCGCCCAGGCTGGCTGCGGTGCCAATGGCGGCCAGTCCGGCAACGCCAGCACCTGCAATAAAGACTTTGGCTGGCGGCACCTTTCCTGCAGCCGTGATCTGACCGCTGAAGAAGCGGCCAAAAGCGTTGGCGGCCTCAATGACGGCGCGGTAGCCGGCGACACCGGCTTGGGAGGTCAACGCGTCCATCTTCTGGGCGCGGCTCAGCGTGCGCGGCAGCGCGTCGATGGCCAGCACCGTCACCTTTTTGGCGGCGAGCTGCTGCATCAATTCGGGGTTTTGCGCCGGCCAGATGAAACTGACCAAGGCCTGGCCTTCATGCATCAGCGCGACTTCGTCCGTGGTCGGGCCACGCACCTTGAACACAATATCGGATGCTGCCCAGAGTGCGGCGGCCCCAATGATGACTTCTGCGCCGGCGGCGCGGTAGACCTCGTCGCTGAAGTTGGCCGCATCGCCTGCGCCGGACTCAACGGCGACCTTGAACCCGAGTTTGATCAGTTTTTCAACCGCCTCAGGCACCGTGGCCACGCGTTTTTCACCGGGAAAGACTTCGCGTGGTACGCCAATTCGTTGCGGTGATTTGGGGGTAACGGCCGCCGGGGTGATTCCCGGTACCGCCTGGTTAGGTACGCCAGTTTGCATAAAGCGACTCCTCAATTGGATTTTTCAACTACGTTTTCGGCGCCTGTCCGGCGGCACGAACCGCGGCAAACGCTGCGCCCAAGAGCTTAACTTAGTTTGCCCCCGTTACCGCCCGAGCAAACCATGACTTGAATCAATGACTTCGCAATTTCCGGGTCGGCCTTTGAGGCGTGCGGCAGAATCCGGGCATGACTACTCGCTGGAAACCCAACGTCACCGTCGCCGCCATCATTGAACGCGACGGGCGTTTCTTGTTGGTCGAAGAAGAGACCTTTGATGGCCTGCGGCTGAACAATCCGGCCGGCCACCTGGACTGCGGTGAAACCCCTGAGCAGGCGTGCCGCCGTGAAACGCTGGAAGAAACCAGCTACGTTTTTTCCCCCACGGCGCTGGTGGGGGTCTACCTGTCGCGCCAGCGCCAGCAACAGGCCAACCTGGAAGAAATCACTTACATGCGCTTTGCCTTTTGCGGCCAGCTCGGCGCACCCGACCCGACGCGCAAGCTGGACCACGGCATTGTGCGCACGCTCTGGATGACACTGGAAGACATCCGGGCCAGCAAGGCGCGTCTTCGCAGCCCGATGGTGCTGTGCTGCATCGAAGACTATCTGGCCGGCAAACGCTACCCTTTGGGCCTGGTCGTGGCCGACGCCAGCATCGCCAGCTGAGATTCCCCGCAGGCAGCGCTCCTTGCCGGCGGGCAGGGATAATCTCACCCCTATGAACAAGCGACACAGTGGGCAACGCGTGGTGGTGGGATTGAGCGGAGGCGTCGACTCGGCCGTGACCGCCTGGCTGCTTAAACAGCAGGGCTACGAGGTCGTTGGCATCTTCATGAAGAATTGGGAGGATGACGATGACAGCGACTACTGCTCCTCCAACATCGACTTTGTCGATGCCGCCGCCGTGGCGGATGTGATCGGCATCGAGATTGAACACGTCAACTTTGCTGCCGAATACAAAGACCGGGTGTTTGCCGAGTTCGTGCGCGAATACCAGGCCGGGCGCACGCCCAATCCGGACATCCTGTGCAATGCCGAGATCAAGTTCAAGGCGTTTCTGGCGCACGCGCTGCGCTTGGGGGCACAAAAGATCGCCACCGGCCACTACGCGCGTGTCCGTTGCCTGGCCGCGGATGGTGGCGTGCTCGAAGCGGCGCAGACCCAGGCCGGCGATGGTCGCTTCGAGTTGCTCAAGGGCCTGGACCCATCGAAAGACCAGAGCTATTTTCTACACCGGCTGAACCAGGCGCAATTGTCGAAAACACTGTTCCCGGTGGGCGAACTGCTCAAAACCGAGGTACGTCGCATTGCGCTGGAGATTGGCCTGCCGAACGCCCAAAAGAAAGACTCCACTGGCATCTGTTTCATTGGCGAGCGACCGTTCCGTGATTTTCTGAACCGCTACATTGCCAAGGAACCCGGCCCGATCAAGAACGAGGCAGGCCGCACCATCGGCCAGCATGTGGGCTTGAGCTTTTACACCCTGGGTCAGCGCCAGGGCTTGGGCATTGGCGGCCTCAAAGCCAAAGGCGCACAGCGCGGCGGCGGCGAGCACGCACCCTGGTTTGTGGCGCGTAAAGATATGGAAAGCAACACGCTGTGGGTGGTGCAAGGGCATGAGCACCCGTGGCTGCAATCGTTCCAATTGACGGCACAGGATGCCAGCTGGGTGGCGGGCGCGGCCCCACCCCCGGGGCCCTTCAGCGCGAAGACCCGTTACCGCCAAGCCGACGCCTCTTGTACCTTGGCCGCCGGTGCGCGCGAGGGTTTCAGCCTGACCTTTCCCCAGCCCCAATGGGCCGTGACACCGGGGCAGTCGGCGGTGCTGTATGACGGCGACGTGTGCCTGGGCGGCGGCGTCATTGTCGCCTGACTCAGGACTCCATCCACTATACTAATAATAGCGTATTAAGCAGAAGGTACGCGGGCTAGAGCCTGATTTGGCTTAAAAATCGATCAACCCATGCGCGCCAGCAGGGATTCCATGTCTTTGAGCATGCTTTCCATCCCGGCCTTCTGGGATTCATCGGGCTGCAAGCAACTGCCCAACTCCTGCTCCATAAAGCACATGGTCATGCGCAAATAAGTGCTGTCAAGCGCCTTGCGCACGGCCGAAAACTGCTGACCGATCTTGAGGCAACTCTCGCCCTCTTCGATCATGCGCTGCACACCGCGAATTTGGCCTTCAGCCCGACGCAGACGGTTGATCACCTCGGTGCGGGCATCGGCGTCGATCAGAACAGTCATGGCTGGTCCCTTGAGTTACGAAAAAAATGAGGGCCGGCAGGGTTTCCCCAATCTCAGTTGGCACAGCCAATTTTTGACTCGGGCACGCCCAGCTTCTTGAGGATGATGCCCAGTGGGCAAAAATTGGTGAATCCGGACTGAAACAGGTTGAGGCCAACAAAGGCAGTAAAGGCCAGCGCCCATTTGCTGACGAACAAGGGACTGCCCTCGACGCCCAGCGCCAATGAAATCATGATGAACAAACCTGCAAAAACAACGATGTAACGCTGAACTGTCATGGTGAAACTCCTGAAGTTAAAAAGAAATAAAAAGAACTAACGCGTCAAACTACTTATTGACCCGCACGATGCCCAAAAGTTTAAGAATGTATTTTTCATAGATCGGCTCCGAGCTGCCTTTTTTGATCTTGCGCATGAAGTATTTCTCGTACGCGATCTTTGCCAGGTGCACCCATTTGCCCATCTTGAACCAGTTCACATTGCGCGGCGGGATCTGCGGCAAGGCAACAAAAGCGGCCCCGGTGTCGCCCATGTCGGCCAGACAAATGGCGTTCCAGGTGCCCTTGGCAGTGACAGGCTTGCCCGCCAGTTCGTCGGCAATGTTGTGCACGATGGCTGTCACCATGCTCTCGATCATGTAGCCGGTTTTCGGCGTGCCGGTCGGCACCGGGGTGACCTCCACCGGCGGAATCGCCACGCAGACTCCAGCCGAGAAAATATTGCGGTAAGCCTTGCTGCGCTGGAACTCGTCGATCAGCACAAAACCGCGCGGGTTGCACAGGTTCGGCACCGCCGCCACCGCATCCACGCCCTTGAAGGCGGGCAGCATCATGGACAGCTTGAAGGGAACCTCATGCTCTTTATAGACCGCCCCCAGGTCGTCGAGTTGCGTAACAAACATCTTGCCGTCTTCCACCCGCGTGGTCTTGGCATTGGTGATCCATTTCATGTCGCGTCCGCGCAGCTGCGACTCGAGCATCGACTTGCTGTCACCGACCCCGCCCAGACCCAGGTGACCGATGTACGGCTCACTGGTGACAAAGGTGATGGGCACCTTGTTGCGCAGTTTGCGTTTGCGCAGGTCGGTGTCCAAGATGAAGGCAAATTCATAGGCCGGGCCAAAGCAGCTAGCGCCCGGCATGGCGCCAATCACCACCGGGCCCGGGTTCTCCAGGAAGGTCTGGTAGTCGGCAAAGAACTCCTGCGCATGATCGACGCTGCACACCGAGTGGGTGAAGCCACCGCCACCTGATTTGAGAGGACCGGCGCCCGGCACCTCGCTGAAGGACAGCTTGGGGCCCGTCATGATCACCAGATAGTCATAGTCCAGCGTGTCGCCACCAAGCAGCGTCAGCCGGTTCGCCAACGGGTCGATCTGGGTCACCGCCTTGGCGATAAAACCAATGCCCTTGCGTTGCAGGTACGGTGCAATCGGCAGCGTGATGTCCTCGCGCTGGCGCCAGCCCACGGCAAGCCACGGGTTGCTGGGCACAAACTGAAAATAGTCGGTCGCGTTGACGACGGTGACGCGATGCTCTTTGGCGAGCATTTCGCGCATTTCGTACGCCGCTGGCATGCCGCCAATGCCGGCACCCATGATGACGATATGAGCCATGGTTTGTCTCCTGCTGATATAGGTTGAATTAAGTTACACAGGGTTCACGAGAGAAGAATTCGCGTCTGCGCGCGATTCCATACGCTTGCGGTACAAGGCGTAATAGAGGACGGGTATCACCACCAGTGTGAGCAAGGTGGACACCAGAATGCCAAAGATCAGGGACACGGCCAGGCCGTTGAATATCGGATCGTCCAGAATAAAGAAGGCGCCGATCATGGCGGCCAGGCCGGTCAGCGCAATCGGCTGCGCCCGCACCGCGGCCGAATTCACCACCGCAGCCTTGAACGCCATGCCGTGCTCGACCTGCAACTCGATAAAGTCGACCAGCAAAATGGAGTTGCGCACAATGATGCCGGCCAGCGCGATCATGCCGATCATCGACGTGGCGGTGAACTGCGCCCCGAGCAGCGCGTGGCCCGGCATCACACCGATGATGGTGAGCGGAATCGGCGCCATGATCACCAAAGGCGTCAGGTAGCTGCGAAATTGCGCCACCACCAGCAGATAGATCAGGATGAGTCCGACACCATAGGCGGCGCCCATGTCACGGAAGGTCTCGTAGGTGATCTGCGATTCACCGTCCCACTTCAACGCGTACTGGCGGTACGGGTCTTGCGGCTGGTTGATCCAGTATTCACCCAGCTCGCCCATGCCCGGCAAGGCGGCATCGGCCAACTTGCTGCGAATGGCAAACAGGCCGTACAAGGGCGAGTCGAGCTTGCCGGCCATGTCGCCGAACACATAGCTCACGCCCTTGAGGTCCTTGGTGAACAAGGACTTGTCAATCACGCCGCGCTCAACCTGCACCAGTTCGCTTAAAGGCACCATCTGGCCGTTGGCGGCGCGCAGCGGCATCGCCAGCAGGGCATCGAGCCCGACCTGGGATTCGAGCGGCAATTGCAGGCGCACCGGCACCGGGTATTTGCTCTGACCGTCGTGCAGGTAGGCCGCGTCGACCCCGGACAAGGCCATGGCAGCGGTTTGCGCAATAACCGCTACCGGGATGCCCAATGACTCGGCGCGCTGGCGCCGCACGCGCAGGTAGGCACGCGGCGCGTTTTCCTTGAGTGAGGTGTCGACGCCCACAATATCGGGCGTGGCGGCAAAGGCTTGCGCCAAGCGAGCGGCCAGTTGCTGGCGTCCGGCTTCATCCGGGCCATAGACCTCGGCCACCAAGGGTGACATCACCGGCGGACCCGGCGGCACCTCCACCACTTTGATGCGGGCGTTGTGCTTGATGCCAATTTTCTCCAAATCGACGCGCAGACGCTGTGCAATCACGTGGCTCTGTTCGCTGCGATGCTTCTTGTCCACCAGGTTCACTTGCACGTCGCCCTGATCGGCATCCGAGCGGAAATAGTATTGGCGCACCAGCCCGTTGAAAGTGATCGGCGAGGCGGTACCGGCATAGGCCTGCAGGTTCAGCACTTCCGGCTGTTGCGCCAGGAAGGCGCCCAGTTCATGCAGGGTGGCCGCAGTGTCCTCCAACGGAGTGCCCGCCGGCATTTCCACCACCACCTGAAACTCGCTCTTGTTGTCAAACGGCAGCATTTTCATGACCACCGCTTCCACCAGGGTCAGTCCGACCGAGAGCAATAAGGCCACCAGAATGCCAGCCAGCAGCAACCAACGTTTGCGACCGCTCTCAAGGAACGGACCCAGCACCCCGCTGAACAGCTTCTGCAGCTTGGGGCCCAGCCCCTTGGTCTGGGCGTCGCCATGCTCCGCGCCAGCGTGCGGATGCGGCTTCATCAATTTGAGCGCCAGCCAGGGCGTCACGGTGAACGCAATGGCCAGCGAAATCGCCATGCCCAGACTCGAATTGATCGGGATCGGGCTCATGTAGGGCCCCATCAGCCCCGACACAAACGCCATCGGCAGCAAGGCGGCAATCACCGTCAGCGTGGCCAGAATGGTGGGGCCGCCGACCTCATCGACCGCGCGCGGAATGATGTCCTTGAGCGAGGCATCGGGCGAGAGCTGCTGGTGCCGGTGAATGTTCTCCACCACCACAATGGCATCGTCCACCAAAATACCGATCGAAAAGATCAGGGCGAACAGCGAGACGCGGTTGAGCGTGAAGCCCCAGGCCCAGGAGGCAAACAGGGTCGCTGTCAAAGTCAGGATCACGGCCGCGCCAACAATCACCGCTTCACGCCGCCCCAAGGCAAAGCCGACCAGCAAGATCACCGAGCCGGTCGCAAATGCCAGCTTCTGCATCAGCTTGTTGGCCTTCTCGGCGGCGGTTTCACCATAGTCGCGCGTGATGCTGGTTTCGATGTTGGACGGGATCACCGTGTTGCGCAGGGACTCAATGCGGTCCCGCACCGCGCGGGACACATCCACCGCGTTTTGACCCGGTTTTTTGGTCACGCTGAGCGTCACCGCTGGGTAGACACTGCCCGCTTGCAGCGCGGCAGCCGTGGGCTCACCGTTTGCCGCGGACGGTTTGGCCTCAGCTGTCGCGGTGGTCCCAGCGCCCGGCGTAAACCAGACATAGCGCTTTGGCAGTTGGGCGCCGGTTTCAATGCGGGCCACCTCGCGCAAATAGACCGGCAGCCCTTTGCTCACGCCCACCACCAGGTCACCCACATCCTGCTCGGACCGCAAGAACTCGCCGGTCTCGACGGTGAGCATCTGCACCGATTTGCCGGTGGTATCGAGCACCGCACCGGACGTTATCCCGAAATTGGAGGCGCCGAGCGATGCTTTGAGCGCGAGCAGGTCAACACCGCGCTCGCGCAGGCGCACCGGGTCCAGCCACACCTGCACGGCACGGCCTGGGCCGCCGATGGTCTGCACCTCGCGCGTGCCGGGGACACTTTTGATTTCGGCCTCGACCGCATGCGCCACCCGTTCCAGCTCAAAGGCTGACAAGGTGTCGCGGCTCCACAGGGTTACACCCAGCACCGGCACATCGTCAATGCCTTTGGGCTTGACAATCGGCGCCATCGCACCCAGGTCGCGCGGCAGCCAGTCCTGGTTGGCGTTGAGCACGTCATACAAACGCACCAGCGCCTCTGTGCGCGGCACCCCCACCTTGAACTGCACGGTGAGTATCGCCAGACCGGGGCGCGCCACCGAATAGGTGTGCTCAATGTCGGCAATCTGGCTCAGCAACTGCTCCGCCGGGCGTGCCACCAGGTTCTGCACATCGGCACTGCTGGCCCCCGGAAAGGGAATCAGCACGTTGGCCATCGTCACATTGATCTGCGGCTCTTCCTCGCGCGGCGTCACCAGCACCGCAAACAAGCCCAGCAACAGCGCAACCAGCGCCAGCAAAGGCGTGAGGGCGTTGGACTGAAAGGCCGCCGCAATGCGCCCGGACACGCCTAAGGGTTTGGGGGTCATGGACATGTCACTTGGCTCCCGCTGCGGGTGCCACGGCCTGCGCCCCGGCCAAGCCGGCCTTGACCGGCTCCAGCGCGACGCGGTCACCGGCACTCAATCCCGCCACCACCTCGACCCCGTCGGACCCATGATCGGCCCCGAGGCGCACCGCCTTGAGAACAAAGCCCGTGCCGGACACGACATAGACCGCCGTCAACTCACCGCGCCGGAGCACGGCGCTGCCTGGGACCAGCATGCGTTCGGATTTTCCCCCGGCGAAACGCACCCGTACCTGCTGACCCGGTAGCAAGGTCTTGGCCGCCTCGGCCGACAATTCCAGACGCCATTCAATCGTTTGGGAGACCGGGTCGGCCGTCGGCACGGTGCTGATGGACACCGGGCGCTGCCATTGGCCGGCGCCGGCACCGTCCTGCACAAGCAGTTCAACCGCACCGGCGGTATGCGCGGCAGCCGAGCGCGACACCGGCACCTGCACCACCACCCGCATCGGCAGCGGCGCGTACAGCGTCAGCAGGGGTTTGCCCGGCACCGCCAGGTCGCCCGCTTCAGCGTGCGTCTGCAGCACCCAACCGTCAAACGGTGCCGTCACGCGGGTAAAACCCTGCGCCAAGGCGGATTGGCGGGCGCCAGCGCCAGCTTGGTCACGCCCGGCCAGGGCACCCTTGAGTTGCGCGTCCGCCGTATCGAGTGCGGCAGCACTGACAAAACCCTTGGCGCGCAGATCGCGCGTGCGCTCAAAGTTGGTCTGGGCGTTGTGCAAGCTCGCTTGCGCCTGCGCCAGCTGGGCCTGGCTGCTCTGCACGCCGGTTTGGGCCTCGCGGTCGTCCACCGTGGCCAGCACCTGCCCGGCGCGCACTTTGTCACCGGCCTTGACCAGCAAGCTTGCAATCCGACCGCTCGCTTGCGCCGAAATGGTGCTCTGCTTGACCGGCTGCACGACGCCATCGAGTTGAAAGCCGGTACCGACCGACTTCACCTGCGCTGGCGCGACCGGCACTTGAATCCCGCCCTGCGCGGCGGCGACCGACATCAGCAACACAGTGCACCACGGCAACAGGCGGCGGGCACGGCGCGTCAAACGAACAGCAGAGGGCGATAAAAGCAAGCTCATGGAGTGACCTCAAAAATATACTGGACGGAGTATATCAACATACCCCCCACAGTACAAGGCGAGTCTAAAAATCCCGCGAAAGAAGCCCACCCAACCCAAAGGCTGCGCGGGCGTGGCCGCGACGCAACCAGCTGCAATCAGGTAGTCAGGCTGGGGTCTGGCGTTGGCGCCGCCGGCAGCTCCTGCCAGAGGACCGCGCCGCGGTAGGCATGCCAGCTGGCATGCCCGAGCAGGGGGCCCACCACGATCAGGCCCAGGGCCCAGGGCAGCAGCGCCAACATGACCAGCAGCGTGATCAGCACGCCCCACAGCAGCAACACGCCCGGATTGGCAAAGACCACGCGCATGCTGTGAATGGCCGCCGTGATGGCATCGGTGTCGCGGTCCAGGATCATCGGGATGGACACCACGGCGGTGGAAAAAACCAGCGCGGCAAATACCCCACCCACCGCCAGGTAGACCGCGACAAACTCCCAGTTGGCGGGGTTGAACACGGCCTCCATCACCCCGGTATTGGATGGCATGCCGGTATTGAAGAACACGGCAAACACCACCAGCGAGGCGCGACCCCAGAGCAGCTCCAACACGATGAGCACCAGCACCAGCATGCTCATGCTTCGAATGTGGGCGGCCCAGCAGGTGAGCGAGGTTCTGAAATCGGGCCGGAGCCCGCTCTCGCGGCGCCGGCTGACTTCGTACAAGCCCATGGCCAGGAATGGCCCCAGCAACAGGCAGCCGGAAACCAGCGACAGGGTGTATTCGGGCCTGGCCCTGAACACGGCCGCCAGGGCACTGGCCATCAGCCAGAAACAAACACCATAAAAGAGGCCGATGCCCGGTTGCGCCAGCAGATCGCGCCAGCCGGCGGCCAGCCAGCGAAAGGGATCGCGCGGCCCCAGCGCCACCATCAGCGCTTGCGGACCCACGGGCGGCGGCGGCACGTAGGGTTGGTTCATGACCGCAGGCGCCTCAACACGCTATTTAGAAAGGGATGTCATCGTCCATGTCATCAAAGCCACTCGAGGGCTTGGCCTGTGCTTGGGCGGGGGCCGCACGAGCAGCCTGAGCCGGCGCTGTCGGACGCGATGCCGGTGCGGGACGGGAATAGCCGCCACTGGCGCCTTCATCGTCGTCGGACGGGCCGCCCATGCCTTCACGACCACCGAGCATCTGCATTTCGTTGGCGATGATGTCGGTGGCGTATTTTTCGATGCCATCCTTGTCGGTGTACTTGCGCGTCTTGATGCGGCCTTCGACGTAGACGGAGCGGCCTTTTTTCAGGTACTGGCCCACGATCTCGGCCAGTTTGCCGAAGAAGGTGACGCGGTGCCACTCGGTCTCCTCGACCATCTCGCCGGTCTTGCCTTTGTACTTGCTGCTGGTCGCAATGGTGATGTTGGCCACCGGATCGCCACTGGGCAGGTAACGGACTTCAGGGTCGCGCCCCAGGTTGCCCACGAGAATGACTTTGTTAACGGATGCCATGGTTGTTCCTTAATTGACGTAGCTGCGGTCTATCCCACAGGATTTCAGGCTTCATTATCCAGCCTTTGGCGCGAGCCCTGGTGCGTTCACGGCCAGCGCTGCCATCGGCCAGGCCACCAGCAACCATAGCCCCATGAGCCCGGCGCAGACCGCGAACAAGCCTGATGCGCCAACGTGCTTGACCAGCCAGCCGCCCATCACGCCGCCGGCAAACAGGCCCAGCGACTGCAAGGTGTTGTAGACCCCCATGGCGGCGCCGCGCGCATGCGCCGGGGCCAGCCGCGACACCATGCTCGGCTGGCTCGCCTCCAGCACATTGAAGCCGTAGAAAAAAACAAACAACAGCGCCACCATCAGCCCGACGCTGGGCGTGGTCGTGGCCAACAACAGCAAGCCCAGCTGCACGACAGCCGTCAGCCCAATTGAGACCAGAAACACCGCCCGCAGGTAACCGTGTTTTTCCAGCTGGAACAGCGACCCGCCCATGACAACAAACGAGCCCAGCACCGCGGGCAAGTACACCCACCAGTGATGGTCGCGCGCCAAGCCGGCCTGCACCAGCATGGCGGGAACGGCCATCCACATGGCCAGTTGCACCGCATGCAGCACAAACACGCCAAAATTCAGCCGCAGCAAGGCGGGCAGGCGCAACACCTCCAGCAAACCGCCGCGCGGCATATTTTTATGCTCATGGGGCTCGGCCGGTACCCACCAGATCACCACCGCGACACCCAGCAGCGCCAGTACGCCGGTCAGGGCAAACAGCCCGTTCAGCCCGACGACAGCCACCAGCATCGGCGCCGCCACCAATGACAGCGCAAACATCAGCCCGATGCTGATGCCCACCAGCGCCATCGATTTGGTGCGCACCTCGTCACGCGTCTGATCGGCCAGCAGCGCGGTCACCGCCGCAGACACGGCACCCGCGCCCTGCAGCGCCCGCCCAATCGCCAGCCAAGTCAGGCTGGGCGCCCAGGCAGCGACAAAGCTGCCGATGGCAAACAGCAGCAGGCCGAAAATGATGACCCGTTTGCGCCCCATCCGGTCGGAGGCCATGCCATAAAGGAATTGCAGCAGGGCCTGCGTCAGGCCATAAATCCCCATGGTCAGGCCGATCAGGGCCAGATCGTCGCCACCGGGGTATTTGGCGGCCTCAATCGCGAACACCGGCAAGATCAGAAACAGCCCCAGCATGCGCAGGGCGAAGATGCTGGCCAGCGAAAAACTGGCGCGCAACTCGGTCGGCGTCATCGCAAAGGCGGCAACAGCGCCTTTTCCCGCCACTACGGTATTCATCTTGGACAAAACAGGACTCCCCAACGCACCATGCCAAAAGTGGCTGCCGACAAAATCGCGTCATTGTCCCCGATCTGTGCCAGCGGCCTGTATTTCCAGGCAGGTATGACCGAGGCGTGCTGCTGCAGGCGCGGGACCCGGTGGAAGCGGGCCAGCGGTTACATTGGGGCGACTCAACCACGAGCATCCCATGAACCCCATCAACCTTCACCAAATCGCCGTCCTGGCCATGCGCACCCGGGGCCTGCTGCCCGCCTTTGCGCCGCAGGCCCTGCAGGAGGCCGAGGCCGCGCGCCAGGCCAGCCCAGAACGCGACAGCGCCATCCTCGACTTGCGCCACCTGACTTGGTTCTCCATCGACAACGACGACACGCGCGACCTGGACCAACTGAGCGTGGCCGAAGCGCTGCCCGATGGCGCCACGCGCCTGCGCGTGGCGGTGGCCGATGTCGACACCAAGGTAGCGCCCGGCGGCGCGGTGGATGGGCATGCGGCCTTCAACACAACCTCGGTCTACACGGCAGCCGGAGTGTTCCCGATGCTGCCGGAGGTGCTGTCCACCGACCTCACCTCACTGCATGAAGGCCAGGAGCGCCTGACGGTGGTGGTCGAGATGCAGGTGGAGGCAGACGGCACCGTGTCGGCGTCCAGCGTCTACCGGGCGACCGTGCGCAACCGCGCCAAGCTCACCTACGACAGTGTGTCGGCGTGGCTGGATGGCGAGGCGCCACCGCCGCCGCAATTGGCCAGCGTGGACGGGCTCGAAGATCAGCTTCGCCTGCACGACGCCTTGGCCGGCCAGTTGCGGCAATGGCGCCAGACGCGTGGCGCGCTCAATGTGAACACGGTGTCCGCACGCCCGGTATTTGAGGACGGGCAGCTGGTGGACCTGCGCCCCGACGAGAAGAACCGCGCCAAGGACCTGATCGCCGACCTGATGATCGCGGCCAACGGCGCGACGGCGCGGTATCTGGCGGACAAGGGCCTTGCGTCGCTGCGCCGCTACTTGCAGACGCCGCGCCGCTGGGACCGCATCGCCCTGCTGGCGGCCAGCCACGACGTGCAGCTGCCAGAAACGCCTGATCCGCTGGCGCTTGACCGTTTCCTGAGCGCGCGCCGCCTGGCCGACCCGGCCGGCTTTGCCGATCTGTCCCTGGCAGTGGTGAAGCTGCTGGGCTCGGGCGAGTACGCGGCCGCACCCGCTGCAGCGGCCGGTGCGGCCGCGGCGACCGGATTGGGGCATTTCGGGCTCGCGGTCAACGATTACGCGCATTCCACCGCGCCCAACCGGCGCTTTCCCGACCTGGTGACCCAGCGCCTGCTCAAAGCCGCCATTGCGGGCGAGGCGTCGCCCTATTCGGCCGAACAACTCACCGAAATCGCCCAGCACTGCACGCTGCAGGAAGACAACGCCAGCAAGGTCGAGCGGCAGGTGCTGAAAGCCGCAGGCGCCTGGCTGTTGCACGGGCGCATTGGCGAGGTTTTTGAGGCCATCGTCACCGGCGCTGCCGCCAAGGGCACTTTTGTGCGCATCCACAGCCCCATGCTCGAAGGCCGGGTGGTGCGCGGTTTTGAAGGGCTGGACGTGGGCGATACGGCGCGCGTCAGGTTGCTGGCGGTGGATGCGGAGAAGAGTTTTATTGACTTCGAACGTGCCTGACATGTTGAAACGCCTGCCCCGGCTTGGTCGCGGCGATCTTGCGGATGGCCGCCGGCACGGCGCACGCCACGTCAGGGGTGCGATTCAAGGTGATGTGGCCCCCTGAAGAAATCAAGGCCGCCCGTCAAACCCGGCTTTGCGTATAAAACCGGCCCGACGACTGGGCCATGCGCATGCGGTTTTGGGGCGAAAACACACGCGAAATTGAAGCTGGGGTATGCAAGCGCTTGTAGGCGCGCGCCTTTCACCCCAAAGCCCGGTCGCATAGCCCAATCACCGTGCCTAGCGTTGTGAGGGTCAGAAATTTTGAGTCAACGGCCCAGATCCATTCCCGTCACACCCACCGCAGGCAACTTTTGAATTCCCCCTGCCAGCGTACCCAACCGCGGGCAAAATCAGCCGGGTGACGCGCTTTGCGGAGGTCAAGGAGGAGCCCGCGCAGCGGGCGGGGGACACGTAGCAAAGCGTATCGCCCGGCTGATTCACCCACCACCGTGATGTCTGCCCCAATCCAATAGACGCACCTGAGTGCTTCCGAAAAGAACCTTCATCTGAAGCCCACTCACTTTGAATCGCACGCCCACGTCAAGGCAAAAGTGCCGAGCCAAGCCGCTTTGACTATCATGGCAGGTTTCCCCGACCAGATTTCACCTTGAACTTAACCCACGACGCCACCGCCCCCGCACACCAGCCGCAGGGCCAGCACCTGGGCCGGGCCTTGCAGCTGCAGAACATCAGCATCCGGGGCGCGCGCACGCACAACCTCAAGAACATCGACCTGGATATCCCGCGCAACCAGCTGGTGGTGATCACAGGCCTGTCTGGTTCGGGCAAGTCGAGCCTGGCCTTTGACACGCTGTACGCCGAGGGCCAGCGCCGCTATGTCGAGAGCCTGTCCACCTACGCGCGTCAGTTTTTGCAGCTCATGGACAAGCCCGATGTGGACCTGATCGAGGGCCTCTCGCCCGCGATCTCGATCGAGCAGAAGGCCACGAGCCACAACCCGCGCTCCACGGTCGGCACCGTGACCGAGATTCATGACTACCTGCGGCTGCTGTTTGCGCGCGCCGGCACGCCGTTTTGCCCGGTGCACGATCTGCCGCTGCAGTCCCAGACCGTGAGCCAAATGGTGGACGCCGTGCTGGCGCTGCCGGTTGATACCCGGCTGATGATCCTGGCGCCGCTCGCGCGCGAAAAAAAGGGCGAGTTCCTGGACGTGTTTGCCGACATGCAGGCGCAGGGTTATGTGCGCTTTCGGGTTGACGGTGCGGCATTTGACTCCGAGGACCTGCCGACGCTCAAGAAGACCGAGAAGCACGACATCGACGTGGTGATAGACCGCATCAAGGTGCGCCACGCCCCGGCGCCGCTGACATCATTGGCAAGCGCCGCGCCGGGCAGCGAAACCGACACCGGCAGCCCTAGCAGCACCCGCACAGACACCGGTGCTGACTCAGCCAGCATGGCGGCCGCGCAGGCCGCGCGCCAAGAGGCGCAAACCGACTTTGAGCATCTGCGCCAGCGCCTGGCCGAGAGCTTTGAGGCCGCCCTGCGCCTGGCCGGCGGGCGCGCGATTGCTGTAGAAATAGATAGCAATACAGCCAATAAAGACGGGGGCCAGAGGCCAGTTGAGCATATATTTAATGCAAAGTTTGCCTGCCCGGTGTGCAACTACTCGATTGCCGAGCTCGAGCCCCGGCTGTTTTCCTTCAACTCGCCGGTCGGCGCCTGCCCGGCCTGCGACGGCCTGGGGGCGAATGATTTCTTTGACCCGGCGCGCGTGGTGGCTTTCCCCACGCTGAGCCTGGCCAGTGGCGCGATCAAGGGCTGGGACCGGCGCAATGCCTATTACTTTGCCATGCTGGAGAGCTTGGCGGCGCACTACCAGTTTGACATTGACCAGGGCTTTGAATCGCTGCCGGCCACGGTGCAACACGCCGTGCTGTTCGGCTCCGGCAACGAGGACATCAAGTTCATTTACATCATGGACTCCGGCTCATCAGCGGGCAAGAAGGTGAGCAAGAAGCACCCGTTCGAAGGCATCATCCCCAATATGCAGCGGCGCTACGGCGAAACCGATTCCGCCGTGGTGCGTGAAGACTTGGCGCGCTACCGCAGCACCCAGCCCTGTCCGGAATGCAGCGGATCGCGGCTCCGGCTGGAGGCGCGCCACGTCAAGATTGGCGAAGGCGCGCAGGCGCGCGCTATTTTTGAGCTCAGCCACCTCACCCTGCGCGACAGTTTTGAGTATTTCAACGCGCTGCAAATGCACGGCGCCAAGGGCGAGATCGCCAGCAAAGTCGTGCGCGAGATCGGCCTGCGCTTGAAGTTTCTCAATGACGTCGGGCTCAATTACCTCAGCCTGGACCGCAGCGCCGAGACGCTATCGGGCGGTGAGTCGCAGCGCATTCGCCTGGCCAGCCAGATCGGCTCGGGATTGACCGGCGTCATGTACGTACTGGACGAGCCCAGCATTGGCTTGCACCAGCGTGACAACGACCGCCTGATCGGCACCCTGAAACACCTGCGCGACATCGGCAACAGCGTGCTGGTGGTCGAGCACGACGAAGACATGATGCGCGCGGCGGACCACATCATCGACATGGGCCCAGGCGCGGGCCTGCACGGCGGGCGCGTGATGGCGCAGGGCACTTTCGAGCAGGTCAAGGCCACGCCCAATTCGCTCACCGGCCAGTACCTGGCGCACACGCTGCAGATTGCAGTGCCTTCCAGGCGCACGCGCTGGCTGCCCACCGTACCGGCGGCGCATTCGCCCGACAAATACAAGTCTGCGCACCATGCGCCGAGCCCGGCCGCCGTGCGCCGCGCCGAGCGCGAGGCGATGCACCGGGCCACGCAAGGCCAGCTGCAGTCGCTGCGGGTGATTGGCGCCAGCGGCCACAACCTGCAGGGTGTCGATGTTGAGTTCCCGGTTGGCCTGCTCACCTGCGTCACCGGTGTGTCGGGCTCGGGCAAGTCCACGCTGGTCAACGACACGCTCTACGCGGCGGTGGCGCGCACGCTGTACCGCGCGCACGAGGAGCCGGCCGCGCATGTGGCAATCGAGGGCATTGAACACTTTGACAAGGTGATCAATGTCGACCAGTCCCCGATCGGGCGCACACCGCGCTCAAACCCGGCCACCTACACTGGGCTGTTCACGCCGATCCGCGAGTTGATGGCCGAGGTCCCGATGGCGCGCGAACGCGGCTACGGCCCCGGGCGCTTCAGCTTCAACGTGAGCCAGTCCAGCGGCGGCGGGCGCTGCGAGGCCTGCCAGGGCGACGGCATGGTGAAGGTCGAGATGCACTTCTTGCCCGACGTGTACGTGCCCTGCGACGTCTGCTTGGGTGCGCGCTACAACCGCGAGACGCTGGAGGTGCTGTACAAGGGCAAGAACATCGCGCAAATTCTGGACCTCACGGTCGAAGCGGCACATGAATACTTCAAAGCGGTACCCAACATTGCGCGCAAGCTGCACACGCTCTTGGACGTGGGCCTGTCTTACATCCGGCTGGGGCAATCGGCCACCACGCTGTCAGGCGGCGAGGCGCAGCGCGTCAAGCTGGCACTCGAACTCTCCAAACGTGACACCGGGCGCACGCTCTACATCCTGGACGAACCCACCACCGGCCTGCACTTTGCCGACATCGACCTGCTGCTCAAGGTCTTGCATCAGTTGCGCGATGCCGGCAACACCATCGTGGTGATCGAGCACAACCTGGACGTCATCAAGACCGCCGACTGGCTCATTGACATGGGACCCGAAGGCGGCGCCGGTGGCGGGCAGGTAGTGGGCATCGGCACACCCGAAGACCTGGCGGCCAACCCGGCGAGCTACACCGGGCGTTATTTGAAGCGACTGCTGTGAGACCTTGAACCCGCGTGTGCTTGAGTCTTTCAAGGGTCTAGCCCACGTGCATCATAGGCTTGTTGCTATATTTTTTCACTCAATTGCGTTGATTGATGGGTTTGGTTAGTTGGTCATTGGTCATTTGGTGGCGTTCTTGTTTTTCAGGCCTTGTATTCCCCCCCTCACCCCAACCCTCTCCACCCCCGCCGGGGCGGAAAGGGAGCTAACAGCCACATTTGGCCGCGTGTTTGAAGGTGGGAAAAAGGTGCGCATGGGCACGCTGCCATCAAACTAGTACATCAACACGAAAAATTCGAAACATAATGTGATCCGAGCTTGCGATCTGCATCTTGTCGAGTGAAGTTCCATTCGATTGTTCGAT
>NZ_JAAFHA010000171.1 GCF_010365055.1 Rhodoferax sp. | reverse complement strand
AAAATCTATCTAACCATGAAGCCCTGAGCGCTGCAAATCACCAACACCCAAAACTAAATTTCGGAAATTTACAGAAAAGAAGTTGCTTTATCTGTTCCACGGCACCTCCGCGCAACGCCTTGCATCTCAAAGCGCGGGCTCAGGCGCCATGGCCAAGAGCCTGGCGTTGATCTTGGCTTGTAGACTATTTGCCATGACTTCAGGATTTTCAGCGGCCACCAGGGCACGCACCACCGCAATCGATCCCACGCCGCAGTTCAGCACGTCCAGCAGTTTGCTGGCGTCAATTCCCCCAATCGCCACTTGGGGGTAGTCACGCATCAGCCGGGCATAAGCGCCTAGTCGTGCCAGGCCTTGCGGCGGTGTCAGCATGCGTTTAAGCGTGGTGGCAAACACCGCACCCATGGCGATGTAGCTCGGACTGTAGTGATCTGCCCGCAGCATCTCGGCGTAACCGTGACTGCTCAGACCCAAACGCAGGCCCGCTGCCCTGATCTTTTCCAGGTCTGCTTCGACCATGTCCTCCTGCCCCAGATGCACGCCATAGGCCCCGGCATCGATGGCAGCTTGCCAATGGTCGTTGATAAAAAGCCGGGCGTTCGTGCCTTTGACCGCCGTCACCGCAGCGCGTACTTCACGGGCAATGACCACCGTGTCATCGGCTTTGAAGCGCAGTTGAACGGTGGACACACCAGCGCGTGCCATACGCCCCACCCATACCGCATCGGGCAGGACCGCGTACAGGCCCAATTGACGCGGGCAAGCCGCAAACGCAGTTGGGCGCGGCCAGGCCTGCATACCGAAATCCTCTGGCTGGTCGGGCCAGGCCAGCACGTCAAAATGCCCGGTGCGATCAGTCTGTTTTTGCCAGGCCAGTGCCACGCACTCGGCATCCGCCTCAATGAAACCCAGCGCCAGGCAGGCGCTTTTGGCGGCGCGGTAAACCGCTGCCTCACAGGTGAATGTGGCGGTGACTGCGCGCTGCGCTGCGCTGGCGTCAAGCGCCAAAGCGACATCGGCGTGGGCCGTGACGATGGTCTGCACCATGCTGTCATGCTGGGTCATGTATCGGCTCCAAGCTGATGCCAAAAGGGTGTGCCCAGCACGGGGGTGCTGGGCTGTGCCGCCTGCTGCTCGGGCATGGCGCCGCTCAAAAATGCAGTGCGTCCCGCCTGGGTGGCAGCGGCAAAAGCACCTGCCATGGCCACGGGGTCTTGCGCCAGGGCCACGGCGGTGTTCAGCAGCACGCCGTCAAAACCCCATTCCATCACCTGGCAAGCGTGCGACGGCAGGCCCAAGCCGGCGTCCACGATCATGGGGACACTCAGGCGCTCACGCAGGGTGCGCAGCGCATAGGCGTTGATGGGGCCTTTGCCGGTGCCAATCGGCGCCGCCCACGGCATGATGGCCTGGCAACCTGCGTCCACCAGGCGCTGGCACAGCACCAGGTCTTCCGTGCAATACGGCATCACTTTGAAGCCCTCCTTGATCAGCTGGCTGGCCGCCTGCACCAGGTTCAGGGTGTCAGGCTGCAAGGTGTAGTCGTCGCCGATGAGTTCGAGCTTGATCCAGGGTGTCTCAAACACCTCGCGTGCCATCTGCGCGGTCGTGATGACCTCCTGCACGCTGTGGCAACCGGCGGTGTTGGGCAGCACCGGCGTACCCAGTGTTCTTAGCAGTTCCCAAAACCGGTTCGGTGTATCCGGGTCGCTGATGTTTTGTCGCCGCAGTGACGCGGTGAGCATGGCCGGTTGGGCCAGACGCAGCGCCGCCTCCAGAATGTGGGGCGAAGGGTAACGGGAGGTGCCCAGCAACAAGCGGCTATTAAAGCGCTGGCCGTACAACAGCAATGGATCGGCGCTGGGGGTATCTGCGCTTGAATTCAGGGAGGTCATTGACATGGTGAAAATCTTCTAAAACGTTCAGGAGCCCCTAACCGCCAGTGACCGGTGCAATGATGTCGATCCGGTCGTCGTTCTGCAGTCGGGTTTGGCTGTAGCGGGTTTGGGGCACAAACTGCAGGTTCACGGCCGCCGCAAAAGGCGCCCGCGCTTGCAGCAATTCAATTGCATCGGCCAGTGTGGCGCCCTCAGGCAGGGTGTGCCGGGTCTGGTTGATGATGACGTTCATGGCAATTGGTGGATCGACAGGGCAAAATCGTTCGCCAGCGGCGAGGTGCCGGTTTGAAACAGTTCCAGCGCCACATCCAGCAGGGCCGGGGCCATCAGGTAGCCGTGGCGATAGAGGCCGTTGATCTGCATCACGCGTGGGCCCAACTGGCGGATGCTGGGCAGGTTGTCAGGCAAGGCTGGGCGGCACTGGGCGACCAACTCCACAATGCGCGCCTCGGCAAAACCACTGTCCACCGTATAAGCGGCGCCGAGCAGCTCCAGCGCGGAGCGCACGCTCATCGGTGAGAGGTCGTCGGACTCAATTTCGGTGGCGCCGACCAGAAAATAGCCGTCTTGTTTGGGCGCAATGTAGATCGGGTAGCGCGGATGGAGCAGTCGCGTGGGGCGCGACAGTTTCACGTGCGGCGCCAGCAGCGTGATGATCTCGCCGCGCACGCCACGCAACGCGGACCACTGCGGCTGCGCACCCAAGCCCCGGCAGTCAAATACCCAGTCGGGCTGCCCAGGCTGCCCCGGGGTGAAGTCGCTGGGGGCGCGTGGACTGTTCCAGTGAATCGTCACCTGCAGTCGCTGGAGTTGATGCAGCGTGGCGGCGAGCAACTGGTGGTTGTCCAACTGGCCTTCGCCCGGCAGGTAGAGGCCTTGCGAAAAATGCGCACCCAGACTGGGCTCCAACCGTGCTATGCCGGACGCATCCAGCGGCTGCGCTTTCGGCAGCGTCGGCAGCCGTTGCGCCGTGGCCTCAAGTTGGCGCGAAAAACGTGTGGCCTCAGCCGCATCTTGCCGATGCCAGACCACCATCGTGCCCTGCTGCTGAAAGAACACCGGCTCATCCAGTTGCGCAATCAGCGCAGGCCAGCGGCCGAGCCCGTACACGCCCATTTTCACCACCGGGTCCTCGGCGACCGCCGACTCCGCCAGCGGTGCCAACATGGCTGCCGCGGCGCGGGCCGCCGAGTTCAGCGCCTCGGGGCCACCCGCATCAAATAACTCAAGCTGGTGACCCGCACGGGCCAATTCACACGCGAGCAAGCGCCCGATCAGACCGGCTCCCAAAATGGTGATGTTCATGCGGGTTCTGCCAATTGCTTCATGGACACGTTAGCGCGCGTCAGCCAGGCCAAGCCAAAGGTCAGTGCCAGCGTCGGTAAGGCCGCGCCCCATTGCGGCGCCCAATTTGTCAGCAGGTGATAGACCGCAATGCCAGCCAGCCACAGCAACGCGGCACTGAGGTCTACCTTGCGCCGCATCGGCTGCAAGCCCACCGAAACACCACTGAGGCGCCCCAGAATAATCCCGTACAGCGGCACGAAAATCGAGCTCAACAGCAGCAAAAACGGCTCCAGACTGTGCATCGGCAACACCAGCGCCAGGCCCGTGCACAGCAGCGCCAGCCCCAGCCCCCATTGCCGCACCGTCCAGGATGACTTGATGCTGTGCGCTGACACTGCGCCGGAGTAGACATCGCCATAGGCGTTGTCAATTTCATCCACCAGGATCAGGCTCAGCGCGATCAGGCCGCCTTGCGCCAGCAGCAGGGCGCTGACCAGATTGGCATCGGGCTGCGCCACACTGACCACCATCACACCGAGCGCGTAACACCAGATGTTGGCCAGCGCGTAGCCGAGCCAGGTGCCGCTCAGGGCGCTGCGGCCTGACTTGCCGTAACGCGCATAGTCCGCCACCAGGGGTAACCACGACACCGGCATGGCGATGACCAGGTCCATCGCCGAGAGCATGCCCATGCTGCCATCACCCTCTCTAGCCCAGAACGCTTCAAGCCCCTTGCTGTGCAGTTGGCCGCCAAACTGCCAGGTCAGCCACAACAGCGACGCAATCACCAGCGGCAGGCCGATCCGGCTGATAATTTTTCGCACCAGTTGCGTCATGGAGCCTGCCAGCAACAGCGTCAGCACCGCGCCCCACAAGAGGGTGGTAACGACGA
>NZ_JAAFHA010000170.1 GCF_010365055.1 Rhodoferax sp. | reverse complement strand
TGATTAAAAAATCCCAAAACCAGAAACTTCCAAACAGGGTCAGTTTCAGTGGTCGGGGAAATTACAGAACGAATGTTGCACTACCGTGGGCGACATGTCCGATAGATGGGCTATTTTTTAGCGGGCGTGCTTAACCAAGTCATGCATGGCAGGAACGCTGGACGAGTAATTAGTCCTTGTGTCATCCCTTGCGAGCACCCAACTCATGCATGATCTGGTCTGGCTAGTAGTGCCCAACTCGCGAAGGTGAATCTCAAGATGACCTGCAATTCGTCCCATTGCGCGGTCGGTTTGCGCCCGTCCCGCACCAGCAACCCAGCAGATTCCAAAGCGGACACATCGGTGTGGACATTCTTGTAATCGCGCCCAAGTTTTTGCGCTAACACTCGGACATTCCCCGCCTCACGCTGGTTCACATGGCGAAGCAACCATGTCGGGCAAACCTCAACAACAACAACGCACATTTGTAGATCTGCTTGATAGCGGACCAAGCCCTACCAAAAAAGCTGTACATGAGTATGGACAGGTGTTCCCTGCAGCCTCCAAGACCAACCTGTTTGCACTGGTGAATTGCCGTCTAGAAAGTACGCTGCCACTGCTACGTTTGCAACTTTCCCTGAAGTGTCTAAACTGAGCAATCTGACTCTTTGAAGTAAAACAGGAGGCGGCATGATCAAGAATTCAATCATCTCAGACATCAAAATAACCGGTGGGCCCCAGGATCCCGCAGGGGCTCTGGAGCACATGCTGGAACACTTCCAGGCCATTGTGCAAAGCTCGGACGATGCCATCATCAGCAAGACCCTGGACGGTCTGGTCACCAGTTGGAATTCAGGTGCGCAGTCCATCTTTGGCTACACCGAGCAAGAAATGCTGGGCAAGCCCATGTTGGTGCTGTTTCCACCGGATCGCATGTATGAGGAAGCACAAATTCTTAAACAGGTGCGCAGTGGCGCCCGAGTGGACCACTTCGAAACCGAACGTCTGCACAAGAATGGCAACCGCATTCATGTGTCGGTCACCGTATCTCCGATTCGTGACCGTGATGGTGTAGTTGTCGGTGTTTCAAAAATCGCACGCGATATCACACAGAGGGTCAAATTGGAGACCGCCGCCCGTCTGTCCGATGCCATCCTGAACTCCACGGACGATGCTGTGGTCAGCAAGTCCCTGAATGGCATTGTGACGAGCTGGAATCAGGCCGCCACCAAGATATTCGGTTACACCGCGCAGGAAATGATAGGGCACAGCATCGAAGTGCTGCTGCCGCCCGACCGCAAGGGCGAAGAACAGTTCATTCTTGAACGAATTCGGAGCGGCGAAGTCATTGACCACTTCGAAACGGTGCGCGTTTGCAAGAGCGGCAAACTCATCAACGTCTCAGTCACCGTTTCTCCCATACGCGACGGTTTTGGGAAAGTCATAGGCGCCTCCAAGATCGCCCGCGACATTACCGTTCAAAAGTTGGCGGAAGCCCAGTTGCGCCTAACTTCCAGGGTGTTCTCGGCCACTAGTGAAGGCATTCTGATCACCAATGCAGAAGGTCTGATCGTGGATGTCAATGAGGCCTTTACGCGCATCACAGGATACAGCCATGACGAAGTACTGGGAAAGGACCCGCTGACTTTTCGATCCGGCCGTCAGAGTCACTCAGTGTTCAGAAAGATGCGCTGGGCGCTGATGCGCCATG
Source organism: Rhodoferax sp. (assembly GCF_010365055.1). Lineage (GTDB taxonomy): Bacteria > Pseudomonadota > Gammaproteobacteria > Burkholderiales > Burkholderiaceae_C > Rhodoferax. Next base: position 2,433 of record NZ_JAAFHA010000170.1, on the reverse strand, counting down.
GCGAGTGGCGGGGAGAGGTCTGGAGCAGGCGCAAAGACGGTGCTGCCTATTCTGTGCTCTTGACCGTTAGCCGCTTGTGCGAGACCAGGTGTGCCATTAGCAATTATGTGGCGCTGTTCTCCGATATCACTCCCCTCAAATTGAATCAAGAAAAGCTTGAGCACGGCGCGCACTTCGATGCGCTGACCGACCTGCCCAACCGCTTGCTGCTGTCGGACCGGCTGCAACAGGCTATGGTGAATTGCCAGCGCCACGACCAGATGCTGGCCGTGCTGTATTTGGACATTGACGGCTTCAAGTCCATCAACGATGCCTTTGGCCACAGCGCCGGCGACGAACTGCTGGTGGCTGTCTCCCATCAAATGCGCGGTATGCTGCGCGAAGGCGACACCCTGGCTCGTATGGGCGGTGATGAATTCGTGATTGTTTTAACCGAGCTGCACGGCATTGAAGACTGCCTGCAATTGGTGAACAGGGTGTTGGCAGCGTGTGCGCGCCCGGTGCCGGTGGCCGGTAACGAACAGTCTGTTACCGCCAGCATCGGTGTCTCCCTTTACTCCAATGACGATGTGGATGCCGACCAGCTGATGCGCAACGCCGATTTTGCCATGTACGAGGCCAAGCGCAGCGGCAAGAACCGTTTCCATTTGTTTGATGCCGACCAAGAAGCTGAGGTGAATGCCCGCACCAGCGAGCAAACTCGCATCGAGGGGGCACTGCTGCGACAGGAACTGGTGCTGTACTACCAGCCCAAGGTCAATATGCGCAGCGGCGCCTTGATGGGGGTCGAGGCGCTGATACGGTGGAACCACCCAGAGCGCGGCTTGCTGGCACCGGCCAGCTTTTTGCCGGCTATTGAAAAGCACCCGCTGAGCGAGCGCGTGGGCGCCTGGGTTATGGCGACGGCCTTCAAACAGCTCGATGCCTGGAACCAGGCCGGGCTGAAGCTACCGGTCAGCATCAACGTGAGCGCGCGCCAGTTTCTGGACCAGAAGTTCACCGCCACGCTGGCTGCAATGCTAGCCAGGCACTCCGCCATAGCCCCCGACATGGTGGAATTGGAAATTCTGGAAACCAGCGCGCTGGAAGACATGGACGCCGTACAAACGATCATTGCGGACTGCCACAGGCTAGGGGTGAACTTCTCGTTGGACGACTTTGGCACCGGTTATTCATCGCTCACCTACCTGCGCCGATTACCGGTGGACACGCTGAAGATAGACAAAAGTTTCGTCCGAGATATGCTCGACGATGTCAGCGACCTGTCGATCGTCAAAGGCGTTATTGGCCTGGCCGCCGCTTTCAACCGCACCGTGATTGCCGAAGGAGTGGAAACCGAAGCCCACGGTGCCCAGTTGCTAGCCCTTGGCTGTGAATTAGGCCAGGGATATGCCATCGCAAGGCCTATGCCGGCTGAGTTAGTGCCGGACTGGTTGGCGAACTGGCAGGCGCCGATGGCGTGGGTAGCTGAGGTGATAGACCTTTAAGCATGACGCATTTGGGCTTTAGTGCCTCCAGCATGGACACACCTAGCGCATTCGCGTCAGCCGCACTTCAACCTCAACGTTGAACAGCCGCTTTAGTGCGGAAAGAGGCCGCCCAAACCAGGAATCGAGGATATTCTATTCAATGGGCAAGATGTGAACCTCGTCCAGGTGGAGCGCGGCATGGCCTGGTTTTACCGGAAATACCAGCGTGAGCAGTCACCAGATGATCAAAGATTGCACGAGGCGGCTGAGGATGCAGCCAAGACCGACAAGCGGGGGTTGTGGTGTGATGCAGAGCCGGTGCCACGGTGGGAGTTCCGGCACAAGAGGGGCAAGGCAACAGGTACCATGAACTACACTTTCGTGGTGGGGATTGAAATCAATAATTTTTCAAAGAAATCGAGGAACTCGTAATGAAGATCGAATGGCATGACAGCTACGCCATCGGGAACCAAGAGATTGATACACAGCACCGTGAGTTGTTTCACAAAGCGATAGTGCTCCTTGAGGCAAAGGATAAGGCTGGACTGACTGACGCTGTAATGGGCTTTTTCCAGTACGTGCGGGATCACTTCACCCACGAGGAAGAGCTGATGCGCCACCTCAAGTACCCGTCCATCAATGAACACATGCAGGAACATGATGATTTGGTTTCAGGCCTTAATTCAATAGCGACCGGCATTGCAGCAGAGACTTTGGACCGAAACAAACTGGCGGTGTTTCTGTCCGATTGGCTGACGGATCACATCGGACACTCTGATGCCAAACTTGCGGCCTACTTGAAGTTACAAAACTGAATTTGGTGCGGGCCTCGGGCCAGCTCAGCAGCCACCCATTGTGAGCGGGTACCCTTGGCACCGAGGAAGGGACCGGCATTGGCCTCGTCGTATCCAAGCAACTGATCGAACTGATGGGCGGTGCCATCGGCGTGCAAAGCACGGTCGGC
>NZ_JAAFHA010000169.1 GCF_010365055.1 Rhodoferax sp. | reverse complement strand
AGCCACATCCCAATTCCCACTCGATAGTCAACAAGAAATTCGATTTGGACGACACTGATTGGTGTTACTCATTGTTAAATCTTGGGTCGGAAGAGGGAAAAGCGGCTACACCGCCGCATTTACTTTCAAGGCAAACGGCACTTGGAAATTGGTTAAAGCACGCTGTTCGCGCATTTTGGCACACCAATGGATTGATAAGTCCTATCCAGCCACTCTCGTACGGCAAGGTGCCCTGCCGCGCCGCAAGGAATGGATTTTCTCAAGCCCCGCCAGCGCGACCGGGTGCCTGACCGAACCCAACAACCCGCACACGCGGGCCTGCAAGGTCTGAACTTGCACGGCTTGCGCCGCTCGTTCTCCAGCCTCACCGAGTGGCTGGAAACCCCCTCCGGAGTCGTGGTGCAGATTCAGGGACACAACGCCACCGCTGGGAGTCATGTTTGATGCCATGGCCGCATCGGGTTCGCTGCGGGTGGTATCCGCCTAGCCTTCGCAATGGATTGCAATTACGCTCATGCTGACCGTCGCCGAATTGCCAGAGTTCACTCACGCCGCCAACAAGCTGCTGACTGAATCCCAGCGGCAAGACATCATTCTGCATTTGGCAGAGCACCCGAAAACTACGCTGGGGCAGTGGTGGACAGGGCAAAAGTGGTGGCGTTCGCGTCATCTATTACTTTCATGACGAGTTGATGCCCTTGTCCTTGTATTTGTTGACACTATTCGCCAAAGACGACCAGTCCAACCTGACCAAGGGCGAGCGCAATGAATTGGCTGACCCTGAAGTTGTAATCCGCCACGCGTTGGGAGGAGATGAGGATTTTGTAAAGAGGACTCGGGGAGTCTGAGCGGTGTAGTGCTCGCGCAATGCCGGTTTGAGCACCTTGCCGATGGCGTTGCGTGGCAGTTCGTCCACGAAGTGAAGCGTCGATGGGCGCTGAGTCTTGCCTGAACGTTCGTTTTGTCAGACCATCCGTTCAGGCTCGGTCACCAACGTACTCGGGTGGCGGACCACAAAGGTCGCCGGTGTCTCGCCCCATTGTTCGGAAGGCACGCCGGCCACGGCTGGGTGCTGGCGCAGCGAGGCGTCGCGGTCACTGGGATACACATTGAAACCGCCGCTGATGATTATGTCTTTGCGGCGATCCATGAGCACCAGAAAGCCGTCAGCGTCTAAGCGGCCGACGTCACCCGTGCGGATGAACCGCTTGCCTTCGACGTCGAACCACTCGGCCTCTCGGGTTTTCTCCGGCTCGCCGTGGTAGCTCGTCATCATGCCGGGCGAATGGCCAACCACCACTCCATCTTCGCTCTTTGGTACTTCGTGGCCGACTCCCGTTCCTAGGCAACGAGATCGCCAAAAGCGACCTCCCCGACCTGACCGCCACCAAAGTCATTGCTTTCGGTGGTCGGACGCTGAGCTCAAGCGAACGTTCATCGAAGATAGAACGGCCTTTGGCCGACAATCTCGCTGCCGCGCTGATTAACAATTCCGCAGCCGTGGATGCGGGTTATGCGCCCAACGACGGGCAGGTGGGACAGACCAGCAAGGTCGTGGCGCCTCGGCTCTACATCGCCGGCGGCATTTCGGGAGCCACGATGCACTTGGCCGGCATGTCAGACTCCAGGATGATCGTGGGGATCAACAAAACTTCATAAGCCAACATCTTCTCCGTGGTCGAATACGCACTTGAGGCTGACGTGGTTGTGGCCGTGCCTGAATTGATCTCCACGTACTAGGATCAAACGACTCCCGACTGAGCTTCACTTGTGGTTTACCCGCATTGCCAGCACAATCCGAAAGCGTTCGAATGCGGATAAAGTCCAACGCTTCATTTGCACAACGGAGTTCCATTTTGAGCGCAGACCAAGTCAGTGACATCGAGTCGAGGTCCGAAGGGGAGCAAGCTGGCGTCGCGCGCGCCCTCACCCTAAACGTACAAGCCCGAAAACCCAAGGAAGATCGGCATTTCGTGACCGCGCTTGCGCGGGGTCTTGAAGTGTTGTCCTGTTTTCGCCACGGTGAAATCACCCTGAGCAACCAGGAACTGGCTCAGCGCTGCAAGCTGCCTAAATCTACCGTGTCGCGCTTGACCATGACGCTGACCAAACTGGGCTACCTTATCCATGTGCAGGAAAGTGGCCGCTATCGCCTCGGTACGGCCTGTTTGGCGCTCGGAAGCGCCCTACTCAACAAGCTCGATGTGCGCAAAATCGCACGGCCCATGATGCAGGAGCTAGCAGAATTCTCGGGCGCTTCGGTGTCGCTGGGAGTACGTGACAAGCTGTCCATGATTTACGTGGAAAACTGCCGTAGCTCAGCGGCCCTGACACTCACACTCGACGTGGGTTCTCGCATGCCGCTGTCCACGTCGGCCATGGGCCGCGCTTGGCTCGCTGCCGTATCGCGGGACGAGCGCCTAGAGGCGATGGAACAGATTCGTGAGCTTGACCACCTCGCTTGGCATAGCGTCAAGACGGGCGTGGAAAAGGCGCTTGAGGACTACCAAACACTGGGTATCACCTGCTCGTTTGGCGACTGGAACAAAGAAGTCAACGGCGTGGCCCGCGCGTTCGATCCGGGCAACGGCCTGCCCATCATGGCGGTTAACGTGGGCGGCCCTTCCTACAAATTGTCGCCTCAGTTTCTGCTGGACGAGGTACGCCCCCGCCTGCTGCAGGTGGTGCGCTCCATTGAGGAAGCCTTGCCAACCTGACCGGCAGGCGCCGGTGCGCAGTACTAGACGCCCTGCATGCTTCGGGTGGCGTTGTCCAGGCTGAGTTGGCAGCCGAAGCACGGCAACTCCCAGCAACAAATCATTTACGAGCCTACACCTTGGCTCGGTAGAACGCCTCACCGGCGCCGCAGCAACCCGCTACGAAGGCCGCGTCAAGTACCACCTCTCAAGCAGCTCCAGCCCGGCATGGCGTACCCAAATGCTTTCAGGAACATGTGAGCGTGGGCCAAGGACGCCTCTCCATAGGCCGTCAACGTCGGCTTAAGCGAGATCCACGCTGGAGAGAATATCGCCCTATTGATTCGGCCCTGTGAAGTCTTAAGCCGCATAGCGCACCCGCCGATCCTGGAAGTAGCTCATAACGCGTTCAGGGTTTTGCTCGAGCATCGTCATGTGATCGTTGGCCGCTTCACGTAACTTGGTCTTGGTTCGGACCGGGACACGCTTGCCCATCTCTTGCTTCAAATCCGCGTTGAGGCGCTCCTCTGGGTTGAGTTGCGGGCTGTAGCTGGGTAGGTAAAAGAGCTCAATCTGGTCCTTGCGATCGGCCACCCAAGCCTTCACCAGTTTGCTGTGATGCACACGCAAGTTATCCAGAATCAGGAAGACTTTTTTCCCCGCATCTTTGATCAAGGCCTGCAAAAATTCGATGAGCTTTTCAGCGTCAAATGCTTCGTCAATGATCATCCAACGTGTCTTGCCCTGGTTGGTCACCGTGGCGATCATCGAGAGCTTCTGACGGGTGCCGCCAATGGCCATGGCTACCGGCGTTTTCCCCGCTGGCGCGTAGCTCCTGCCGCGCACATCGGTGTTCACCAACGCGGTCTCGTCACCCCAGTGCATTTCAGCCCCTTCTGCTCTGGCGCGCTGCTCGATTCCGGGGTACTCACCCTCTAGCCAGGCTTGCACCGCAGCAGGGCTTTGTTCATACGCACGTTTGATTGGCTTTTGAGGCGTAAAGCCCCAACGCGTGAGGTACTTGCCGATGCTGCGCACTTGCAACTTGATGCCAAACTCCTGTTCAATGAGCTGGCCCACTGCGGCGCGGCTCCATAGATGAAAGTCCATCTTGAGTTGCTCGGGGCGCTTGTCAATGATCATGCGTTGGATGGTGTCCTCTTGCGCCGCACTGAGCACCCGACCATCACCTCTGGCGCGCCCACGAACCGCCGGTCGGATCGCGCTCCAACCACCAGCTTCAAACAGATCTATAGCCGCTCGTACTGTCGGATAGCTCAAGCCCGTCATTGCGACGACTTGCATGATCTTGATGCCTTTTTTGTACAACCTTACGACTTGCTTGCGTCGTTCGTGAAGCTGCTCCAGAGTTTGCGTTCTTGCGCTTTCTTTTTCCATGATCATTCGATTACAAAAACCAGAAAAAGTTCATACTTTATGAGGCCTTATCTATA
>NZ_JAAFHA010000168.1 GCF_010365055.1 Rhodoferax sp. | reverse complement strand
AAGACCGGAAAGGCGGCGGCTAGAGCGGCCCCGCCTGCACTCGCCAGCACGCAAAAGCCCATCGACCGTCGGTAGCCGTGGCGGTCCGCATAACGCCCCGCGGGCAGGGCCAGAAAGACCTGCGTCAACGCAAACAGCGACAGCAGCATGCCCACCGCCAGCGCGCTGAAACCCTCGCGCAGCGCCATCAGGGGCGCAGCCAGGCGCAGACCCGCCATGCAGGCGTGCAGACAAACATGCCCGCCGATCAGACGCGCCAGCCCGACCGGGCCGAGCGCGCTACTGCCTGTGGCCGAACTCACGCCTGGTCCAGCGTCGCATCGCGGTCCAGGTCAGGGTCGATCAAGATCAGCGTGGGCACTTGGGGTTCTGGCAGCGCCTCGACCTGTTTCAAGGCCCGGCCCATGGCGCGGCTGCGGGTCTGGGCACTGTCGAGCGTTTTGAGCACGGTCTCGGTTTGTGATTTGACTTTGGCCAGCACGTCGCCAAACTTGCCAAATTCAGTTTTGACGGCGCCCAGCACCTGCCACACCTCGCTAGAACGCTTCTCGAGCGCGAGTGTGCGAAAGCCCATCTGCAGCGAGCTCAACATCGCCAGCAGCGTGGTCGGCCCGGCCAGCGTGATGCGGTGCTCGCGCTGCAGCGCTTGCATCAGGCCGGGCCGGCGCAGCACCTCCGCATACAAGCCTTCTGTGGGCAAGAACAAAATGGCGAAATCGGTGGTGTGTGGCGGCTCCACGTATTTGTCGGCAATCGATCTAGCCTCCAGCCGAATGCGCAACTCCAGCGCCTTGCCGGCCGCCTCGGCCCCAAGTACATCCGCCCTGCCCTGCGCGTCCAGCAGGCGCTCGTAGTCTTCATTGGGAAACTTCGCATCAATCGGTAGCCACAGCGGCTCGCCATGTGGGGAGGTACCCGGCAGCTTGATGGCGAAGTCGACCACATTCTTGCTGCCGGGCCGGGTCGCCACTTGCGCCGCGTACTGGTCAACCACCAGCACCTGCTCCAGCAGCGAGGCCAACTGTGCCTCGCCAAAAATGCCGCGGGTCTTGACGTTGGTCAGCAGGTGCTTGAGGTCACCCACTCCCTGGGCCAGCGTCTGCATCTCACCCAATCCTTTGTGGACCTGCTCAAGCCGGTCCGCCACTTGCTTAAAGCTCTCACCGAGCCGGGTCTGCAGCGTGCTCTGCAGCTTTTCATCGACGGTGGCGCGCATCTCGTCGAGCTTGGCCGCGTTGGTGACCTGCAGCTGCGCCAACTGTTTCTCCAGCGTCTCACGAATCTCAATCATGCGCCTCGCGTTCGATTCGCTCACCCCGGAGAGTTGAGTCGTCAGCGTGTCCGACAGCGTCTTCTGCAGCAGGGTCAACTGCTGGCCGAAGGCGTCAATCTGGCTGTTTTGCGTGCGCGTGGCCTGCGCGCCCTGCGCCACCAGCGCTTGCTGAAAGGTGGCCAGGTTTTGCGTCAGTTCCTGGCGCCCGCCGCGGGCTGACTCGCTGATCTCGCGGCGTAGCTCACGCTCCAACCGCTCCGAGCTGGCCGATACCGAGGCCATGAGCGCCTGCTGCGCCGCCTCGCGTGACAGCCGGTCAGTCTCGGCCCGGTTCTGGGCGTTGCCGCGCTGCAGAACAACCCAAATCAGCAAGCTGACATTCAGCATGACGACGGCCAGTGCGGCCCAAAGTAGCAATTCATTCACGCTTGAAAATTCTCCTTGAAAACTATTTTTGGACAAAAAGCAGACTGCGAAACAGCCGTGCCAAATATGGCCCAATTTTACAGATGAAACTGGCCTCTAGCCCTTATATACATTGTGCATGATGCTATCAAATTAATATTATTTGCCAATGACCTGGCTAATGCGCCAGATGACCGGGTTTTGGCGCAGCATCGCAAGAGCACGGGAAATCCCTAGTCAATTTATTGCATTTGATCAAATACAATGCCAACGTTGGTCTTGTTTTAAGCGGCAAATCAACAAAACGAGTTTAGAGCCCTTCGGGGCTCTTTTTTTTGATCAACGCGGCGGCAAGCGCTGCAATTGCAGCTGCGCCAGCGAGGTATAAAACGGCGCGCTGATCAGGCGCGATACACCGCTGGCAACCAGCGCACTGGCCATCAAGCTCAGCACCAGCGCGTGCCCGTCCACCATTTCCATCACGATGATAAAGGCCGTCATGGGGGCTTGCGTCACGGCGGCCAGGAAAGCGGCCATGCCCAAAGCCATCAACGTGGGGGCGTTGGCATAGGAGGTCAACTGGGCAATGTCATTGCCCAAGGCACCACCAATGGCCAGTGATGGCGCAAAAATTCCGGCCGGCACGCCCGCCCAGGTGGTAATCCAGGTGGCCACAAATTTCAGCAACACGTAAAAAGGCGACTCAGTTGCGTTGCCTTCAAGCATCTCGCGGGTGTAGTCGTAACCGCTGCCATAGGTTGCACCGTGGCTGGCCAGGCCCAACAGCGCCACCGCCAAACCACAGGCCGCAGCGAAACGCAAGGGCGAACGCAGTCGCAACCGACTGAACCAGTCGTTCGATTGCCCCGACAAGGACAGCACCACCAAGCGGGCAAACAGGCCGCCGGCCAAACCACAGCTGACCGCAACCAACAAGCCGGGGAGCAACAGCGCCATGCTCAGGTTCTCGACCCGGATCACGCCAAAGTAGGTGGCGTTGCCATGCACCGACACTGCCATCATGCCCCCCAACACAATGGCCGCCAGCAGCAACCCGTTGCTGCGATGCTCCGACTTTCGCGTCAACTCTTCAATGGCAAACATCACGCCCGCCAGCGGCGTGTTGAAGGCCGCCGCAATACCCGCCGCGCCGCCGGCCATCATCAAGCCTTGGGCCGATACCTGCGACTGCGCCGGCAACCAGCGCCGCGCGTGGTGCATGACGCCCGCGGCAATTTGCACCGAGGGACCCTCGCGCCCCAGCGACAAACCAGCCAGAAAGCCCCAACTGGCCAGCAGTATTTTGGCGATAGTCAAACGGACCGACACATACAGGCTGACGTGTTCCCGGCTCACTTCGGGCGACAGCGCCGCCATGACCTGCGGAATGCCCGACCCGGTGGCGCCAATGGCGTAGCGCCGCATCAGCCAAACAATGGCCACCGTGGACAGCGGCGTCCACAACAGCGGGCTCCACCAGTACGAACTTTTTAACCACAGAAATTGGGCAAAGGCCTGCTCTGTCAGCCAGGTGAAGCCCACAACCACCAAACCCGCCAGCGCCGCGAATGCCAGCACCACGGCGCGCCCGGTCCACAAGCGCCAGTCGTAAAGCTCTTGCCTGATCGCATAAAAAACCGGAAAACGCGTTTGCATGGCTGCCTTAGGGGGTGACTGATGGTGTCGCACCAGAAATGAAGAAGTTGATTTTCTCAGAATGCATTGCGACAAATGCAATTTGTTATATTAGTTCAAATGCAGACCTGAAGATTCTTTCACAGCAGCGACATTGGCAAAAAAGGAGGCAGTCATGATCAAAGTGGGACTCATGGGTTATGGCAAAGCAGGCCAGGCGGTTGCACAGGTGCTGTGCGACGATCCGCGCTTCGACCTGTGCTGGATCGCACGTCGCACCGCATCGAAACCGGAAGAAACCTTGCCGGACAGCGCCATTCCGATCATCGGCCTGGACCAGGTGGCCCTGGGTGACTGGCTGGATGCACATCCGGTAGACGCCTTGATCGATTTTTCAAACTCTGCTGCGGTCACGGTCTATGGCGAAGAGGTGCGCCGGCGTCAACTGATGCTGGTCAGCGCGATCTCGTCGTACGGCGAAAACGAGCTTGCCTTCATGCGCAGTCTGGGAGCCGACACGCGGGTCTTGTGCTCACCCAACATGACTTTGGGCATCAACTTTCTGATCCTGGCAGCCAGGCTGCTGCGCACAATCGCGCCCTTTGCCGACGTTGAAATCCTGGAACAACACTTTCGGGACAAGCCGGAAATCTCTGGTACGGCCCGCAAAATTGCGGACAGCCTGGAGATCGACAACGACCGCATCACGTCGCTCAGGCTCGGTGGCATCGTCGGTCACCATGAGGTCATTTTTGGCTTTCCGTACCAGACGCTGCGCATCATTCACAACTCGATTGAGCGCAAGGCCTTCGGCACCGGGGCGGCTTTTGCCCTGACTGA
>NZ_JAAFHA010000167.1 GCF_010365055.1 Rhodoferax sp. | reverse complement strand
GTCATGGAGCCTGCCAGCAACAGCGTCAGCACCGCGCCCCACAAGAGGGTGGTAACGACGATGCCGCCCGTGCCCTGCAGCGACAGGCCCAAAGATTGTTTGCCAATAGCGGCTGTGCCGTCGCGCATCACCACCAGTTCAAAGGTGGTCCAGCCGATGAGCTGGGCCATGTTCAACAGCACCGGCAAACGTGCAAAGTAACTGCCATAGGTGGCGTGCATCAGCCCGGCGCTGGACAAGCCGCTGTCGCAACCCAGCTTGGCCGTCCAGGCCAGCAGGCCGGCGCCCAGCAGCGACCCCAGCACAATGGCAATGGCCGCATCGCGGCTGCCCACGGCCGGCACCAGGTAAGCGCCGATTTGCATCACCAGCAGGCCCACGCCCAGGCTGAACCAAAGTGAGGCGTGGTCATGCCAGCTAAAAACCCGCTCAGCGGTTGCCACTGGCGTCAAAGCCTGGTTCACGTTGTCGGTGATATTTGAATTTGCCATCTATTTGCTCCATGCAAAAAAGTTGGCAGGTTGGCTGAATCTGAAAACGCAGCTGTGTCAGCAGAGAAGGCGGTGACACCGGTTTTCAGACTTGCTTCCCTGCGCGAGGATTACCTCAATCAGGTTCAAAGGGACTTTCTCAGTCACCCGCTTTCATTGAAAGCTGGGCAACACCCCTAGCGAAATGCGCTCCAACAAAAGAGCGCGATGCAGATTCTACTCAGTCAAACACCGGCGTTTCCACGCCCAACACCTTGTGCAGTTTAGGACTGGTGGTGGTGTACTGTAAAAAGACCTTTTTCTCGGGCGAAATGATCGGCATGGCGCCAAAGGCGGCGAGGGCGCATTCGTGAAAGCCGCTCAAGATCAGCTTCTTCTTGCCGGGGTAGGTGTTGATGTCGCCGACGGCAAAAATGCCGGGCTCGCTGGTGGAAAACTTCTCGGTATCGACCTTGAGCTGTTTGCGCTCGATGTCCAGACCCCAGTCGGCAATAGGGCCCAGCTTGGGCGACAGGCCAAAAAAAACCAGCAATACGTCCAGCGGCACGACCCGGGTGATGCCGTCGGCGCCGGTGACTTTGATGCCGGTCAGCAGGCCGTCTTGTGCTTCAAAGCCGGTGGCCTGACCGACGATGAACTGCATCTCCAGCGCGTCGCACAGTTCGCGCATTTTTGCCACATTGGCCGGCACCGCCTTGAAGCCGTCGCGGCGATGGATCAGGATCACGCTGGCGGCTTTGTGGGGGCCGTCTTTGACAAAGTCCAGCGCCCAGTCGAGGGCAGAATCGCCGCCGCCGACGATGACCAGATTCTTGCCAGCAAAATCTGCCGGGTTGCGCACGCGGTAAAACAATTGCGAGTCTTCAAACACGTCCAGGCCGTCAACCTTGAGTGTGCGTGGCTGGAAGGCGCCCACGCCAGCCGCAATGAAGATGGTTTTGCTCAGGAAGCTCGTGCCCTTGGAGGTGGCGACAAAAAAACGCCCGTCGTCTTGTTTCTCTACGGTGGTGACTTCCTGTCCGTAGTGAAAGGTGGCACCAAACGGCGCAATCTGTTTCAGCAGGTTTTGCGTCAGCTCCCGGCCGGTGCAGACCGGTACCGCCGGGATGTCGTAAATGGGCTTGTCAGGATAGAGCTCGACGCACTGACCGCCGGGGTACGCCAGCGAATCGACCACATGGGCCTTGATTTCGAGCAGGCCGAGCTCAAACACCTGAAACAGCCCGACCGGGCCGGCACCGACGATCACGGCGTCGGTTTCTATGGGGTCTTGATGGTTGCGCACAGGCGAGTCACTAATCCAAGTTGAAAAAAGTAAAAAAGAATCAACGCTCCAAAAACGGCAGTTTGCCGGTCTTGTCTTTCCACTCTTCGGCTTCAGGCAGTGCCGGCTTGCGCTTGGTGATGGTTTTCCAGCCTGGCAACTTGGCCAGTTCGGCGTTGATCTTGGTCATGTGCTGCTGGTCTTTGGGCACGTCTTCTTCAGCATAGATGGCGTTGACCGGGCACTCGGGAATGCAAACGGCGCAGTCAATGCACTCATCGGGGTCAATGGTCAAAAAGTTGGGACCCTCGCGAAAGCAATCCACGGGACAGACATCGACGCAATCGGTGTACTTGCATTTGATACAGGCTTCAGTGACGGTATGTGTCATGTTGTGTTTTTCGACAAGGTAGGTGAAAAGGGTTGATTTTATTGGGTTTCAAAATCCATTCAGTCATATTGGCCTTGGCCGCCGATGAATTACTTGAACCAGGTCAATTAATCAGCACCGCGCCCGCGGTTTTGTGCGAGGCCGTGTCCACCAACACCAGCGCGCCCAGCACCCGGGACTGGCTGAAAGGGCGGGCTGCAATCGGCTCTTGCAGCACCAGTTCGACATGGCCGATGGCATTGGCGGCCAGCGCGGTGGCTTCTTCTTCGGCCAGGGTGTTGATGTCCAGCTTGTGCACGATGCGCTTGACCCTCGCTTTGACCCAACGGTGCCCGTGCAGCGCCCAATAAACGCGACCGGCGACCAGCGGCTCGTCGTCCATCCAGGCAACCGTCACTTTCAGCTCGCGGCTGGGCGCCAGGCTACTGCTGGCAGGTGCCGTATCGAAATCATCCGGTGCCACCGCGGTAGCTGTCGGCGTGGGCTCCAACGCCAGCAGCCAGTCGCCGCGCGACACATCGACCTCGCGGTCCAGCACAATGCCCGCGCTGTGTCCGGCGGCCACGGTGCCGGGTTGGCGCGTGTGCCCCAATACCTGCGCGATGCTGGCGCTTTGACCGCTGGGCAGCAGCTTGACCGCCTGCCCGACGCGGGCAGAGCCGGTGGCGACCCGACCCCAAAAAACGCGGCGACCCTGCGAGGTGTCGCTACTGCTTGAGAACTTTTCGACCCATTGCACCGGAAAGGCCAGTGGCAAACCGGTGTCCGCCGGAGTCACCGGCAACAACTCCAGAATGTCGAGCAGACTCGGGCCGCTGTAGCCGCACCAGCCTTCGGCCGCTTCCACCACGTTGTGGCCCTTGAGCGCAGAAATCGGCACGATCGCGGCTACGGCAATGCCGGCGGCTTGCGCAAATGCTTCCAGCGCGTGGCTGATGTTGCTAAACGCCAGCGCCGCCTGACCCTCAGTTTCTGGTTTGGCCGTGTCTTCCAGCGCGTCGAGCTTGTTGACGGCAAACACGATGCTGTTGACGCGCAGCAAGTGGCACAAGAGCGAATGGCGCCGGGTTTGCGGCAGCAGCCCAAGCGCAGGCTTTTGCCATTGCAGCTTGGTCGCGTCCACCAGCACGACAGCGGCATCGGCGCTGCTGGCCGCGGTGACCATGTTGCGGGTGTATTGCTCGTGGCCGGGGGCGTCGCCGATGATGAATTTGCGATTGGCCGTGTTGAAGTAGCGGTAGGCCACGTCGATGGTGATGCCCTGTTCGCGCTCGGCCGAGAGCCCATCGGTGAACTGTGCCAGGTCCGCCTCGCCGCTCTTGGAGACGTTGGCCAGTTGGTCCAGCAGCACGCTTTTGCTGTCCAGCAGCAAGCGGCCAATCAGTGTGCTCTTGCCGTCATCGACGCTGCCGCAGGTGATGAATTTCAGCGCAGATTTTGTATCAAATTGGGCTGTATCCCCCGTGTCTGTTGCCTGAGTAGCTATTGAAGTTGTAGTGTTCATTTTTGTCTTCTTGGTGTTTGGTGTGTCCGTTACGTTTAACGTTGAATAGTCACTTTTGATGCCTGCTTTGCTTTGACCCGCAGCTCGCATTGGGTATCTGACTCCGCGAATGTCCCCCGGCTTGTGCTTCGCCCAAGCCTCCTCCTTGACTTGGCAAAACCCCAAGTCCACGCTGCGTCAGATACCCAACGCACGCTGCTAGTCGCTGTCACCGCTGTCAGTATTGCTGTCACTAGCACGGTCTGGATCATTTCGCCGACAGCGTTAGGCGTGGTGATTGGGGTATGTGACCGGGCTTTGGGGTGAAAGGCGCGCGTCGGCAGTCGGTGGCGAACTGCAGCTTGCCTTTCGCGTGTGTTTTCACCCCAAAACCGCATGCACATGCCCCGGTCGCAGCGCCGGGTTAGACACATAGCCGCGCCGAGATCACGATAAAGCAACTTCTTTTCTGTAAATTTCCGAAATTTAGTTTTGGGTGTTGGTGATTTGCAGCGCTCAGGGCTTCATGGTTAGA
>NZ_JAAFHA010000166.1 GCF_010365055.1 Rhodoferax sp. | reverse complement strand
CCGCAAAGAAGGTGGATTTGGCAGACGTCAGAAGGATGCCTTTGATCCTGTCCTGGTCCGCCAAAACCTGGGCTACCAACTCCGACAGGTCTTCTTGCCACTGCAATCCCATGGTGTTGACGGGCGAGTTCGGTTCGTCAAAGGTGATGGTGGCGATGCCGTCGTGTAATTCGTACTGGATGGTTTTCATGGTGATGTTTATATGAAATTAATAGCTGCTTACGCAATAAATACGGGGGCTAGAGCCCGATTTCGTTTAAATTCTCTCCACAATCGTGGCAATCCCCATGCCCCCGCCCACGCACAGCGTGACCATGCCGTAACGCAGCTGGCGCCGGTGCAGTTCGTCGATCACGGTGCTGATGAGCATCGCACCGGTGGCGCCCAGCGGGTGGCCCATGGCAATGGCGCCGCCGTTGACGTTGACCTTGTCATGCGGCACTTTCATTTCTTTCATGAAGCGCATCACCACGGCTGCAAAGGCCTCGTTCACTTCGAACAGGTCGATCTGATCAATTGTCAGACCGCCTTTGGCCAGCGCCTTGCGGGCGGCCGGCATCGGGCCGGTCAGCATGATGGTCGGGTCCGCGCCGCTCAGGGCGGCCGCCACGATGCGCGCGCGGGGCGTGAATCCGTGCGCCTTGCCGGCGGCCTCGGAGCCAATCAAAACGGCGGCAGCACCATCAACGATGCCGGATGAATTGCCGGCATGGTGCACATGGTGGATGCGCTCCACCTGCGGGTAGCGGGTGAGGGCGAGCTGGTCGAAACCCATGCCGCCCATCTGCTCGAACGCGGGCTTGAGCAATGCCAAGCCTTCGAGGGTGGTTTGCGGCTTGATGAACTCGTCCTGGGCCAGAATGACCTGGTCCAGAAAGTCTTTGACAGGCACGATTGACCGGTCAAAGTAGCCACTGGCTCTTGCCTGGGTGGCGCGCTTCTGCGATTCGAGCGCAAACGCATCGACGTCCTGGCGTGAAAAGCCTTCCAGCGTGGCAATCAAATCGGCACCAATGCCCTGCGGTACAAAGCCTGTGGCGGAGCTGGTTTCCGGGTCCATCGCCCAGGCGCCGCCGTCCGAGCCTAGCGGCACGCGGCTCATGCTCTCGACGCCACCGGCCACCACCAGCTCTTCCCAGCCGGAGCGCACCTTTTGTGCCGCCAGGTTGACCGCTTCCAGGCCCGAGGCGCAAAAACGGTTGATCTGCATGCCGGCGCAGGTGAAGTCCCAACCGGCCTTGAGCGCTGCCACCTTGGCAATCACCGCGCCCTGGTCGCCTACGGGAGACACCACGCCCATGACCACGTCATCCACCTTGGCGGTGTCGAAGTCGTTGCGGCGCTGCAGCTCGGTCAGCAGCCCCGCCAGCAGGTTGACGGGCTTGACCTCATACAGGCTGCCGTCTTTTTTTCCTTTGCCGCGTGGCGTGCGGATGGCGTCATACACAAATGCTTCAGTCATGGGGGCTCCAATTGAAAATCAATTTTCAGAAAATGAGGTGCTGCGAACGATCAGAATACAGTATATTGCTTTTCGCAAAGCGATTGCTTTGTATAAATAGACTAATTGTTTTTAACCAGGTGCCGCCATGATCCAAAGAACCCTTTTTACCCCTGACCACGAAGCCTTTCGCGACAGCTTCCGGCGCTTCATCGACAAGGAGATTGCCCCCTTTCATGCGGACTGGGAGGAGCAGGGTTACGTGGATCGCGCAGTGTGGACCAAAGCCGGTGACAACGGCTTTTTATGCATGGCCATGCCGGAAGAATACGGTGGCGCTGGCGCCGACAAGCTGTTTTCGGTGGTGCAACTCGAAGAAATCGGTCGTGCCGGGTTCAGCGGCATCGGCTACGGCCTACACAGTGAAATTGTGGCGCCCTACATCCTTCACTATGGAACGCAAGAACAAAAGCAAAAATACCTGCCCAAGCTGGCCAGCGGCGAGATGATTGGCGCCATCGCCATGAGCGAGCCCGCCGCTGGCTCGGACCTGCAGGGCATCAAGGCCACCGCGATCATGCAGTCTGACGGCAGCTACCTGCTCAACGGCAGCAAGACCTTTATTACCAACGGTTGGCACGCCGATCTGGTGATTGTGGTGGCCAAGACCAACCCGCAAGCCGGCGCCAAGGGCACCAGTTTGCTGCTGGTCGAGCGTGGCATGCCGGGCTTCACGGTGGGCAAGCGCTTGAAGAAAATGGGCATGAAAGCGCAGGACACCTCGGAGCTCTTCTTTGACAACGTGTGCATCTCGGCTGACAACCTGCTCGGTGGCTCCGCGCACGAAAACCGGGGCTTCATCTGCCTGATGGAGCAGTTGCCGTGGGAGCGACTGCAAATCGCCATCGGCGCCATTGCCGCCTCGCAGGCCGCCATTGACTGGACCGTGGCTTATGTCAAGGAGCGCAAAGTGTTCGGCCAACCGGTGGCGGCTTTCCAGAACACGCGCTTTACCCTGGCGGAACTGCAGACCGAGGTCCAGATTGCGCAGGTGTTCATCGACAAATGCACTGAACTCTTGATGATGGACACGCTCGACACCGCCACCGCCAGCATGGCCAAGTACTGGTGCAGCGATTTGCAGTGCAAGGTGATGGACGAGTGCGTGCAACTGTTTGGCGGCTATGGCTACATGTGGGAATACCCCATCACGCGCGCCTACGTTGACGCGCGGCCGCAGCGCATCTACGGCGGCACCAACGAGATCATGAAAGAGGTGATCACGCGGGCGATGGGGCTGGGCGCCAAATAGCCTGCATGCCCACGCTTCTCAGCATCCAGGCTGCGCCGGCCCGGCGCATTCAAATCGACGGCCGCGCCATCCTGAGCGCCATCCACAAGCTGCCGGTCACAGGCGCCGTCCTGGTGGGGCCGCTGGGCCTGGCGGGCGATGAGCAGGCTGATTTGTCAGTGCATGGCGGTCTGGACAAAGCGGTTTACGCCTATCCCGCGGAGCATTACCCGTTCTGGCGCGCGGCGCGTGCAGCAGCCGGTCTGACCGAAATTGATGACGCGCTGCCTTTTGGCTCAGTGGGTGAAAACCTGACGCTGCAGGGTGTGCTGGAAGCGGATGTCTGGGTCGGCGACGTGCTCTGGTTTGCCCACTGTGCGCTGCGGGTGACGCAGCCGCGCGAGCCTTGCTACAAGTTCAATGCCGCGATGGGTTTCAATGGCGCCGCCAAGACCATGGCACAACACGGTTGCTGCGGTTTCTATCTGGCGGTGGACCAGCCAGGGCATTTGCGGGCCGGCGAGGGCTTTGACTTGGTGCCCGGCCCGCGGCGCCTGCGTATCACCGAGTCATTCAAGGCCAAGATGTTCAAGCACTTGCGCTGACCCTAACCCGACCTTGTATGCATTTCACTGGTGACCTGAGTAATTGCATAAATTTATAGCATGCTACGCTTATAGCACGTGGGCTACAGCTCGATTTTACCTATGAAGATGCCAGAAGCGCCTCAATCTGCGCGTCCTTGTCCAGCCACATCTGATGCACCCACTGCTGGTACGCCTCGCGCACTGCCGGGTCGCCGGCGTAATCGCCTTGTACCAGGTGCTGCGGAACGGGCAAGGCCCGCACGCGCACGGTGACGCGGTGCAGTTGCCCGGTCGCGAATTGCGAGAACGTGGGGGCGCCGTCCGGGTAGACAATGGTCACATCCAGGATGGCTTGAAACTTGTCGCCCATCGCGTTCAGCGCCAGCGCCATGCCGCCGACCTTGGGTTTGAGCAGGTGCTTGTAGGGTGATTTTTGTCGCTGTTGTTTGGCTGGCGTGAAGCGCGTGCCTTCCAGAAAATTCATCACGCTGGTGGGAATCAAGGCATATTTCTCACAGGCCTTGCGCGTGGTCTCCTGGTCTTTGCCGCGCATCTCGGGGTGCTGTTTCAGGAACTCCTCACTGTGGCGGCGCATGAACGGAAACTCCAGCGCCCACCAGGCCAGCCCCATCACCGGCACCCAGATCAGCTGATGCTTTAAAAAGAACTTGAGCAAGGGTATGCGCCGGTTGAACAAATGCTGCAGCATTAGAATGTCGACCCAGGACTGGTGGTTGCAGTTGACCAGGTACCAGCTGCGGTAGTTCAGGCCTTCAATACCCTGCACGTCCCAGGTGGTGCGCTGGGTCAGCCGCATCCAGCCGCTGTTGCCGGCAATCCAGGCTTCGGCGATGTGCAGCAAGATCGGGTCGATCAACAGGCGAACCGC
>NZ_JAAFHA010000043.1 GCF_010365055.1 Rhodoferax sp. | reverse complement strand
GCTGGACCGGTTGCTGCCGATCCAGCGCGCCGACTTCAAGGGCATCTTCAAGGCGATGAAGGGCCTGCCCGTGACGGTGCGGCTGCTGGACCCGCCGATGCATGAATTCTTGCCGACGGCGGCGCAGCTGGAAGTCGAGATTGCGCATCTGCACCAGTTGCGCGACACCATCAAGGCGCTGGAAGACCTGCCCGAAACGCTCAAGATGCTCAACCCCAAGCTTTACCAGCAGTACGCTGACGGTCTGACGCCCCTGATGGGCGCGCTGGGCACCTTCAAGAAGTCGCACATGGAGGACGAGGTCATTGCCAAGAAGGAAAAAATCCTGAAAAAAGTGCGCGCGCTGGCCGAAGTGAACCCGATGCTGGGCCACCGCGGCGTGCGTCTGGGCATCACCTACCCTGAAATCTACTGTATGCAGATCCGGGCGATTCTGGAAGCCGCGGCCCTGTGCGGCAAGCAGGGCATCGAGATCTATCCCGAAATCATGGTGCCGCAGGTGGCCACGGTGGAAGAGCTCAAGCGCATCCACAGCTATGTGCAGCGCATCCGCCAGGAAGTGCGTGCCACCCACGGCATCGACGTGCAGTTCAAGTTCGGTTCCATGTTAGAGGTGGTGCGCGCCTGCATGCGCTCCGGTCGCATGGCCGAGACCGCCGAGTTCTTCTCCTTCGGCACCAACGACCTGAGCCAGGCCACCTTCTCCTTCAGCCGCGAGGACGCCGAAAACAAGTTCCTGCCCTTCTACAACGAGACCGGCATTCTGGAGGACAACCCGTTCGAGGTGCTCGACATCAAGGGCGTTGGGCAGCTGATGAAAATGGCGGTGCAAAACGGCCGTGCCACCAACCCGGACCTGAAAGTCGGCATCTGCGGCGAACATGGCGGCCACCCCGGCTCGATCCGCTTTTGCCACCACATCAAGCTCAACTACGTGTCGTGCTCAGGCCCGCGCGTGCCGATCGCGCGGCTGGCCGCGGCGCAGGCCAAGTTGCTGGAAGACCAGTACCAGGAACCGGTTTGAGGGCGGCGCTGCAGACGGCTCAATTCGCCTGGCGCCCGCTACGGTTTGAGCTGAAAGGCCTGCCCGATCAGGCGCATCGCCTGCGGGCTGTCCCACTCTTTGGCACCGACGTATTTGGCCAGCACCCGACCCTGCGCATCCACCAGCAGGGTGAGCGGCAGCCGCACTGCGCCCAGCATGTTTTCCAACAACAATCTCTGATCAATATAGTGACTGAAGCTGGTTCGGTAACGCTTCAGAAAGGACTGCGCCGCCTCTGGGTAGTCGTCCGTAGAGATGCCAATGACCGCAAAATTTTTTCCCAGCTTGCTGCGCGCCAAGCGCTCCAGGGAGGGCATTTCTTGCTGACACGGACCACACCAACTGGCCCAGACATTGATGATCAGCGGCTTGCCGCGGTAGTGCGACAGCAGGCGCGACGGGCCCGACAGCCCGTGCATCGGGGCGTCGCGCAGCACGCTACCCACTTCCACCTCGCCCGGGGTCTTGGCGAACGCCAGCGTGCCGGGCGCAGTCAGCCCCAACAACAGCCAGCACAGCAATACATAGACTTTGTTCATGGTCAAAGTCTAGCTGGAAACGCGATTTGGGCGACCGTTGGGCTTCGATCGTCCAGATTCTGATGGGTAGCGCATCTCCTTCTTTTTTGGCAAAGCGTCAGGAGGTCTACCGCGCAGTGTTGAAATGCTACTATTTTTATAGCGGCATGTGCATACACCACCTGGGCTAGACGCCGAAAACCCATAAATTGTCCCCATTTGGCCGCAGTTGCCGTCGCCGCTGCAGCCGCCCTCAGTCGGCCAAATCCATGATATGGGCCAGTGGCACGTCGCCGGCGCCTCGTAGTGGGCGAGCACCCAGGCGCGCGCCGGGTGCCGCGCCGCGTCTTGCAGGATTTCCAGCACAAAGCCAATCGAGGCCTTGTCGAGCGCGGCAAAGGGCTCGTCCAGCAACGTCACCGCTGCGCCCGACGCGAAGGCGCCAGCCAGCCAGACTTTGCGTTTTGAGCCCGTGGACAGCATGTAAAGCGGCTTGTCCAGGTGCGGCGCCAGCGACAAGCCCTTTGATCAGCTCACCCCAGCGCAGTTCGTCCAACCCAGGATAAAGGGGGCGCAAGGATTTCAAGTAGTCAGCCGGCGTGATCTGCTCAAAGGCGTCCGAGCGCGGGTCAGCCCAGAACACCTGCTGCCGGTAGGCGCCCGGCTGGGCGCGCAAGCTGGCGCCGTTGAGCCGCAGCTGCCCGCCCTGGTTGGGCAGCGCTCCGGCCAACAGCCGAAGCAGCGTGGTCTTGCCGCTGCCATCCCCGCCCCGCACCAGGCTGACCCCCGGCGGGATACGCGCCGACCAGTCGGTGAACAGTGCACGCTGCGGGTAGCCAAAGCACAGACCTTCGACCTGCAGCACTGCAACCGGGGTGATAGCGGGATGTTCGATGGATGGGTCCTCCCGCCCTACCGGCTGCGTCCCTGGCCGCGTTCCTCCTTCATCGGGCGCTTCTGATCCTGATCGTGCTGCCGCACGACGGGATCACGCGGCTGATAGCGGTAATGCTGGCTTTGCAGCGAGCGTTGCTGTTCCGCCGGGGGATACCGATCCCCTAAATACCGTCGCTGGTAGGTCGGCAGCGGGGCGGGCGCTGGCACCGTACTGCGCTTCCATTGGTCCCAGCCGCTGCGCTGCTGCTGCCATAGCCCGGCACCCGGACCAATTCCGGATACATCGGCAGGTTGATTCCGATGCTGACACCAGGCAATCCGATGCCAACACCGATACTGAGTTGCGCCATGGCCGAAGTCGTCGACCCCAACAGCCACAAAAAGGCGATAAGCAGGTGGCGCATTTTATTGACTCCAAAGACTTCTCAGGCCGCAAATTGTCCGCCCCTGCCCGCCAAAGTCCTTGCGTTATCGCATGGCCGGCGAGCGCCACTGGGCAGCATGAGCGAAACGCTGAAACGGGAATTGCAGAAATCGAAGCCGGACGGCGGGCCTATTTCCCGCCATGCAACCGGTAAGCGAGATGGAAAGATATCGTCATGAACCATTCATCTGGAACCAAAACCCGCTATGTGCGAATCCGCACAGACTGGTTTTGAATTGAGCAACAAAATGGCACTGTCGTCCTTGCTCCCGAGTCGTCAAGTTGATAAAAGCCGAATATGAATAAGCACAAGGATTCCTTCACGGACCCTTCCCAGCTGGGAGAACTGAACAAAAAAGTCTGGAAAATGTTGGGCAAAGGTCATGCAATCATCGAGAACGCGAAATCAGACCTCGACGACACAGTACCAGCGACCCCAAGCACAGCTGTTGTCGTCGAAGTGGGATCCGAACCGACCGACATCCCGCCGGCCATCGGCTAACGGCACATGCGCAGTGATTGAATTGGTCCGCTAACCCGGGGACCTACCCAAGCTAAGCAGACAGCGGCTTGAGCAACTCCGCCAGATCGCTCTCGGAAAACAGCGGTTGTTTGCGCCCGACCGCGCCGCTGTACATGCTCTCGGCCAACGCTGCTTTGCGCTCCTGCAGGCCCAGAATCCGCTCTTCAATCGTGCCTTGCGCGACCAGTTTGACGACCCACACGCTTTGCGTTTGGCCGATGCGGTGGGCGCGGTCGGTGGCCTGGCTTTCCACCGCCGGGTTCCACCACGGGTCGTAGTGGATCACGGTGTCGGCTTGCGGCAGGTTCAGGCCGACGCCACCGGCTTTCAGGCTGATCAAAAACAAGGGGACGGCACCGCTGGTGAACTGCTCGATCAAGGCGTCGCGCTTCTGGCTCTGGCCGGTGAGCTTGACCCAGGGAATGCCCCGTTTCTCAAGTTCCGCCTCGATCAGTTTGAGCATGCTGGTGAACTGCGAAAACAGCAAGATGCGCCGGCCCTCGGCCAGCATCTCGGGCAGCAGTTCCATCAGCCGTTCCAGCTTGGCCGAGTTGCTCACTTTCTTGGCGGCGGCCAGTGTCACCAAGTGCGGGTCGCAGCAGACCTGGCGCAGCTTCAAGAGCGCATCCAGAATTGTGATCTGCGACTTGGCCATGCCTTTGGTGTCCAGGGCTTCGCGCACACTTTTCTCCATCCCCAGGCGAATGGTTTCGTACAGGTCGGCCTGCTTGCCGGTGAGCTCGACGCGCATCACGGTCTCGATCTTGGGCGGCAGCTCGCCCGCCACCAGCGCCTTGGTGCGGCGCAGCATGAAGGGTGTGACGCGCGAACGCAGTTGTTCCAGCCGCTCCGGATTGCCCAGTTTTTCAATCGGCGTGCGGAACAGGTCCCCAAACTTCTTCTGGCTGCCCAGAAAGCCCGGCATCAGGAAGTGGAACAGGCTCCAGATTTCACCCAGGTGGTTTTCCATCGGCGTGCCCGACAGGCACAGGCGCTGGCGTGCGCGCAGCTGGCTCGCGACCTGGGCGGCCTGGGTGCTGGCATTCTTGATGTTTTGCGCTTCGTCCAGCACCACGATGTGCCAGCGGGTTTTCAGCCAGCGCTCGCGGTCGCGCTCCAGCAGCGAATAGGGCGTGATCACGACATCAAAGTCGTGCAGGCTGTCGGCCAGCTCGTGCCGGTCTTTGCCGTGCAGCACCAGACTGCGCAAGTTGGGGCAAAAGCGCGCCGCCTCGCGCTGCCAGTTGCCCATCAGGCTCACGGGCGCGACGATCAGCGCCGGGTGCTTGAGCCGGCCCGCGTCTTTTTCAATCTGGATATGGACCAGCGTTTGCAGCGTTTTGCCCAGGCCCATGTCGTCGGCCAGGATGCCGCCCAGGCTGTGCTGGCGCAAGAACTGCAGCCAGTTCACGCCCTGTTGCTGGTAGGGGCGCAAGCTGGCCTGCACGCTGGTCGGCACCGGCACCTCGGGCAATTCGGTGTGGCCGCTGAGCTGCTTGACCATCTGGCGCAGCGCTTGCGCGCCGTCCCACACGGCGCCTTCGCCCAAGGCGGCGGTGGTGCGCATGGCGTCCAGGCGCGAGAGTTTGAGGCTCTCGCCTGAAAAATCATGGCTGCGGTCGCCGACCAGCTCCAAGAGCGCCGCCATCCAGGGCTTGAGCGCGTCGGTCGGCAGGCGGATGAAGCCCTGGCCGGCGCTGTTGGGCACAAAGATAAACGGCGCAATGGTGGGCAAGCCGGTGTCCGGGTCAAGCGGGCTGGTCGCCGCCTGCGCAATCAGCGTCGGCAGCCAGGGCAGGATGTTGTGGCGCACGCCGTTGATCTCCATCCCCAGGGACAGGTCAAACCAGGGTGAGGTCGCGCCTTCATGATCTTCGTCGGCATCGCCCCGGGCGTGGAGATCATCAGTGTCGCTGCCCGGCTCGCGCTGACCTTGCAGCGTGACGTCGAGCGCGTCGGCGTGGCTGATCCAGTGCGTTAGCGCGTCGTCCTGCGTGACGTCAAAGCCGGCCGCCGTGAACACGGCAAAACCGTTGTCCGCCCATTGCAGCCAATCTTGTTGCGAGGCGTCGCCGGGAATGCCAAAACGGCCTTGCTCGGCCGCACGCAGCCCCAACTGAGCCAGCCGGCTGACGGCTTCGAGCTCGGCATCAAGGTCGCGGTGCAGCAGCACGCGGCCCTGCGCGTCATCAATCAGCACGGTGCTGCCTTGTCCGGCCCACCAGCCCTGGCGGCCCGCATAGTCAAAGCGCAGTTGCGCCTGCAGCAATCCCTTGACCGGGGTGTCGGTCGCCGGCACCGGCGCGATGTGCAGGCAGGCGCGGGGCGCGATGCCCGAGAGCGTGGCGAGCTGTTCCAGCACCGGCGGTGGCGGCACGGGGCCGAGTTGTTGCAGCAGCGCCAGCTGGTGGGCCTTCAACGCCGAGGGCTTGAGGGGCGGCGCTTTGAGCAGCACCGCCAGTTGCGCCGCCGGCACGCCCTCAGCCTGCACCAGGCCGCACAGACCACTTGCCGCATCGAAGTAAAGGGGTGGCGTATTCAGGCACAACTGCGCGCGGGCATCGCCCAGCCGGGCGCGCAAGGCCCAGCTGGGCTCGTCAAGGTCTGGGCTGTTGACTTCGTGCCATTCCCAGCGCACAAGCTGCGGCGGCCCCCATTGCACCGGGGCGCCCGGCATGCCCTTGCCGTTATCAAACAGCAGGCGCCCCGTGCTGGCCGCTTGTTGCAGCGCCATGACGCCGACCTTGCCGTGCAGCGTCACCTTGGCTTTGTAGCCGTAGCTGTAGTAACCACTGCTGCCGCTGGGCATGGCGCGCATCAACTGCAGCAGTTCTTGATCGATCTGCGTGGCCTGGTCAAACGTGGTTTGGCCGCGCGCCGGCGGCAGGCGCAGGGCTTTGGGTTTGGCCCAGCCGCCATGGACTTTGGGGTAGGACAGGACGACGTCCATTTGCAGCTCGGGCGCGCGGCCCTTGGCACCCGCCACGGACAACAGGTAGAGATATTGTTCGTGAACCAAGGGTGTGCGCGAGTCGATGTCGGCCGGCGCACCCTGGCGCGCGGCCTGGTGCAATTCCTGCAGCCAGTGCAGCAGAGGTGCTTCAGCCTCGCGCCGGGCTTGCTCCGCGGCACGGGCCAGCGCCGCCTGGTGCGCCGCTTCAATCTGTTCGGGCGTGGGCGCTGCCGGCGCGGACGCACTGAGCGCGGCGCTGGGGTCCATCAGCCGGCGCCCCTGCTGCGCCGCCTTGAGCAGCACCGCCACCCCGTGCTTGCACTGGTAGCCAACCGGGCAGCTGCAGTCGCTGTCCCAGTTGGCGACTTCGCCATTGGGCTTGAAGCTGAGCTCGATCGACACCCGGTACGGCCAGCGTTGACTGCCCTGCACGCTGGCCAGCAACTGCCAGTAGTCGCTCATGGGCTTGATTTCCAGCGACAACACCTTTTGCGTCAGGTACAGCGTCAGACCACGATCCCAGGTGGCGCGGTCGACCGAGCTGGCCAGCGACTGGGTGCTGAACCAGGGGCCGCTCGTGGCGCTGTTAATTTGCATAAAATAGGGCGCTAGCCCCCGTATCCATTGCGTAGGCAGCTACTTTAATGATAGTATTTCAAAGCGCCAATTGACTCAGCGCATGGCCCGCCTGCTGGTCGGCGTGGTAGCTGGAGCGCACCATGGCGCCCACCGCCGCGTGGCTGAAGCCCATCGCGTAGGCCTCGGCCTCGAACATCTTGAAGGTATCGGGGTGCACGTAGCGCTTGACGGTCAGGTGCGCGCTGGAGGGCGCGAGGTACTGGCCCAGGGTCAGCATGTTGATGCCGTGTGCGCGCATGTCACGCATCACGGTCAAAATTTCTTCATCGGTTTCGCCCAGGCCGACCATCAGGCCGCTCTTGGTCGGCACGTCGGGGAACAGTCCCTTGAATTTCCTCAAAAGGTTCAGTGAAAACTGGTAATCGCTGCCGGGGCGTGCTTCCTTGTACAGCCGGGGAATGGTTTCCAGGTTGTGGTTCATCACGTCGGGCGGCGCGGCTTTCAAAATCTCCAGCGCCCGGTCGTCGCGGCCGCGAAAGTCGGGCACCAGCACCTCGATCTGGGTCTGCGGCGATTTGTCACGGATGGCCTGGATGCAGGCGACAAAATGCCCGGCACCGCCGTCGCGCAGGTCGTCACGGTCGACGCTGGTGATCACCACGTACTTGAGCTTGAGCTGGGCGATGGTGGTCGCCAGGTTCGCGGGCTCGTTCACATCCAGCGGGTCGGGGCGGCCATGGCCGACGTCACAAAACGGGCAACGCCGCGTGCATTTGTCGCCCATGATCATGAAGGTGGCGGTGCCCTTGCCAAAGCACTCGCCAATGTTGGGGCAACTCGCTTCTTCGCACACGGTGACGAGCTTGTTGGCGCGCAGCACGTCCTTGATTTCGTAGAAGCGGCTCGTTGG
Organism: Rhodoferax sp.; assembly: GCF_010365055.1. Lineage (GTDB taxonomy): Bacteria > Pseudomonadota > Gammaproteobacteria > Burkholderiales > Burkholderiaceae_C > Rhodoferax. Next base: position 22,985 of record NZ_JAAFHA010000043.1, on the reverse strand, counting down.
TGAACCCGCCTTGACGCGAATCCAGGCCGGTTTGCGCAAAATTTCGCCCGGCACCACCTTGATCGGGATGCGCGAGAGTTTGGCGGCGGATTTTTGTTTGACCGTCGCGTCGTAGGCTTCGGTCGGCGCAGCGTCGCGCACGCTCGCAGCGGTGGCTGGGGTGGCAAGGTCGTCGGGGCTGTGACTCATGGTGACAAATAGTAGGTAAAGGGTGCAGATAAGCTTGCTGGCCGGCTCAAGGCGCAAGGTAGCGGCTGAGCTTGTGGCCCAGCAGTTCGGCCGCCTCGTCCCAGCCAACGCAAACGCCGATTGTAGAAAGGTCCACCGTTTGCAGACCGGCGTAGCCGCAAGGGTTGATACGTGTGTAGGGTTCCAGGTCCATCGCCACATTGAGCGCGACACCGTGGTACGTGCAGTTGCGGCTGACCTTGAGCCCGAGCGCGGCGATCTTGCCCAGGCCGGTGAAGTCAGGCGCCGCCCGCGCGGCAGGAACATCAACGCCGCCGGGGTCCGTTGTTTCAGTCTTTTTCATCGGCCGCTGCGCCAGCAGCGCGTGCGAGGCGGGGTCGTCCAGGCGCACATAAATGCCCGGTGCGCCCGCCACGCGATGGCCGGTCACGCCAAAGTGCAGCAGCGTGCGGATCACCGCTTCTTCGATCCGGTAAACATATTCCTTGATGAAATAACCCGCGCGTTTCAAGTCCAGCAGCGGGTAGGCCACCACTTGGCCGGGGCCGTGGTAGGTGACCTGACCACCGCGGTTGGTTGGCACCACCGGGATGTCACCAGGGTTGAAAATATGTTCCTTTTTTCCCGCCAGCCCTTGCGTATAAACGGGGGTGTGCTCACAAATCCATAGTTCGTCGGGCGTCTCTGCGGTGCGTGCGGCGGTGAAGTCCTGCATGGCTTCATAGGTGGGCAGGTACTCGACCCGGCCAAGTTGTTGGAATTCAATGCTCATTTCAGCAAGGCGTCCAGTTGCCCCGACATACCCACGCCGTCGCGCTCTTTGGCAATCTGCCCGAACAGGCAACGTCCCTGGCTTTTGCGCGCCCACAGTTCCCCGATGTGTCGTTTTTCAATCTCATAGGGGTCATTCAGAAGGTGTGCGCCCTTGTATTCGACCACGGCCACGCGCCCATCGACCAACTCGGCTACAAAGTCCGGGAAAAATCGGCCTCTGGAGGTCGCCAGCGCAAAGCCGCAGGGTGCGGTGGTGAGGTTGCGAACCCAGTGCTTGACCCTGGCATGGTTGTCCAGCAACTGGGCGCACAAGAACTCTTCGCCGCCGTCCTTCAAATCCGCTTGCATCGGGTAAAAGTGCTTGTTGAACTGGTACCGACCACTGTAGCGTGACCCCGCAGGCACCGGATAGCGATTGGCTTCAAACAGCAGCGGCCGGCTCCAGTCGGGCTCGATGTCCCAAGCCTCCTCCAGCACCAATTGTCGAAACTGGGTCTTGGCTGCCCTGTCTTTCAAATCACCCACCCGTGCCTCGATATCCTGCGCCAGTTTGAAGCGCGCCTTGGCCAGGGTCACCAGCGGTATGCCTCGCTCATTGATCAAATGGCTGACCACCGCCACAAAATAGGTCGTGCGCTGTCCCAGCGTGAACTCCGGCAGTTTCTGAAACAAAGACTGATCCAGCCAGCGCACCAGGTCATCTTGCGTGATGGTGCTGGAGCCATAGTCAAAGGCAATCTGGCTGGCGTCTGCGGCCCGCAGCGCGACGTGCGAGTCTTTTAGATAAATCTCAAAGGTGTTGGACTGCTCCACCACCTGAAAACCGGGCAATTGCACCGCGTCAGGTGTCAGCAAATCCAGCTCCAAGGCTTCCAGCACCGCCTCACGCTCCAGTGGCCAGAGCTGGCCCTGCGGTGTGCTGCGGTAGCCCAGTGTCGGAATCGGTGCAAAACGCTCGCCGCGCGAAGCAGGGGCGGTTTGCGCCGCCACCAGCGCGTTGTGCTGCGCCACCTTGTTGCGCACTAGCTCTTGCTTCTTCGGGCCACGCACCTGGGCCATTAACAGCGCTTCGACCTCCGCGCCAATGTGTCCGGTGACCACCACGGCCTGTTCGCCCGCGATCTGCATAATCTCAACGCCTGCCGCTGCCTGCAATTCTGGTGAGGCTGAAGACGCTACAAAATTAGTAGCTACTGGTGCAGGTAACACGGGGGCTAGGTGCTGATTCTGTTCAAAGAGCGGCAATACAGACTGCTGCACCAGCATGGACGCCACATCCAGCGCCTCGAACCCCATGTTGTTGATCAAGCGGTCCGCCAGCTCATGGGCTGCGGTAGAAAACTTGGCCTCACAAACATGCGCATAAGCCCGATTTAGCGCCTCGCGCCCGCGTCGGCTGGCGTAAGGCATGCGCAGCACCCGGCCCAACAACTGCTCGACCGCCGTCGCACTGGACAGTTTTTGCAGCGAACACAAGACATAGGCAAACGGGCAATCCCAGCCCTCGCGCAGCGCTTGTACCGTGATCACATAGCGCACCGGGCAATCGCGGGAGGCCAGGTCCAGTCCCTCCAGCTCCCGGGTGTCACCGGTCGCCACCTTGATCTGCTCTTTGGGAATATGCAGCTCATCTTCCAGATGTTTTCGCAGCGCGGCGGGCGGCACCTCGTCGTTCTCGTTTTGCGCCTGAAACAGCACGATGGGCCGCACATAGCCGTGACCCGTGGCCTCATCCTTCAGTGCTTCACCTTCGAGTGCGCGCTGGTTTTGTACGGCGGCAAACACCGCCTGCTGCCAGCCCTGCGGATGTTCGGCCAGCGCAATCGGCAGCTTGATCATGGCCTCCGAAGCCAGCTCCTGGGCGCTGACGTGGTACAGCACATTGGTTTTGGAGGGGATGGGCGTCGCTGTCAGCTCCAGAATGGCGCTGGGGTTCAGGCGCTTGAGCGCGGTAAAGCTTTTGTCGGTTTTGGTGTTGTGCGCCTCGTCCACAATCAGAAGCGGTTCATGAAGCGCCAGCCAGTTGGTCAGGCTCCAGCGTGGCTGGCCCACAAAGCCACCGAGTACCCCTGTTTTATCGTTGACAGCCTCTTCAGCCGTGACCACCGCATCAGGCAAATCGCGCAGCACCCGCAATCGCTGCTCGTCACAGCCTTTGAAGTGCCGCTCGAAGCTTTCCGAGAAGCTGTACACATTGCGCTTGTCGGTGTCGTCAATCCGAAAACTTTGAATGGTTGCCACCACGACCACGGCGCGCTGGCCCCAATCAGGTGGTGCAATATTTGCCAAGTCTTCCAGCACGCAAACCCGCACACCCGCGCCATAACTGGCTTCCAGCGCTTCGCGGTACGGGTGCCCCGCCGTTTGCAGCGCCTTGAGGGTCTGGCTGCGAATCGTGTCGCTGGGCACCAGCCACACCGCCACCGGCGCATCGGTCGCTCGCCACGCCTGGGCCAACACGTAAACGGCATGCGCTGCCATCAACGTTTTGCCGCCACCCGTCGGGATGCGCAGGCAAATGCAGGGCACCTCGCCAAACGGATCGGGGTTGTAAGGCCGCCCAGTAAGCTCGCCAAAAGCCAGCGCCGGGCCTTTGAGCTGGGCAGCACGGGCAAAACTCTTGAGCGCGTCAAGGGCAGCTTGTTGGTAGGACTTGAGGGCGAGGGTGGTCATTGGGCGGCGTTTTGAATTGGATAAGTTTACCTATGGGTAAAAATTTATCCAATGTAAGTTATTGATTTATATGGAAAACTCTAAAAATTCGGTATTCCAATTGGATAAGGAGACGTCTCGGAACGAGGTTTTATCCAATTCGGGAATCATTTCTTGAGTTGCCATTTGGCCGACCGCGTAGCGCCCCCGACATTCTCAATCTGCTGGTCTCGTGCCATTTCCTGCAGTAAATTCTTGATGTATTCCTTTCGACGCAAATCTCCATCAATTGAAGCCGGAAGCTTGGATAGCAGAAGGCCGTTAATCTGCTGGCGGGGTTGAGCACCCAGTGCCAATAAATCCAGTACCAGTGCCTTGTAATGCTTTGCATCCAGCCCTTTGTTATTGACGTAACTGACTTCCTGTCCCGTCGCTACCGCCACTTGTGCCGAAATGAAAATCTTGGCGCCACGACCGCCCACCAGATTTTTGGCACGCAAGCGCTTGATTTGTTCAGTCGCCAGCGGCTGACCCTTTTGAACCCGGTCCAGCAATATCGCTTCTTCCAGAGACAGATCAGTCGTTGACATCAGGGCATGAACATATTTCTCGTCCAGCGTCTTTCCGTAAATACGCACGCTGACCGAGTCTGGCGATTGTCCAAACTCAAAATCCGGCAACGGGAAAAACCGTTCCCGTTGCAGTCTGAACATCTTTGGCAGACCGCTGTTGAGCGTCTCGATCAAATCCAGCTCCACCATCGCGTTAGCGAGACACTGATTTCGGTAGCGTAGCTCGGGCTGGCGGCTGCTCAATACGCGCTCGACGGTGCCTGGCAGAAAAGAGCCCAGGTTGAAGAATGTGAGCGAATCAGGGGCTTCTGTGACCCGAACCCGACCGCCTTGGGCGTAGTCTTGGTGCGCAATGCAGTTGTGCAGTGCTTCCCGAATGACCCAGTCGTCATAGTTCGGCAGATTCAGGGGCGCGGTTTGCCGGGGCGGCAGCAAACTCACTTCAATGATTCGCAACTTGGCCACCAGTTGATCCATCGCCATGATCAGTGGCAAATCAAAGTGCTGATGGGTTTGTATCGTTCCCGTGTGGTCCGTCAATACCCAAGTCAGGCGGGGCGTTGGCCCACCCAAACAAGTGGCGGCCTCCGGTTTGCCTAATAGCACCAACGCAGCGCGGGTCAGCCTTCCATTCACCGCCAGGCGCAGGCCGTGCAGCCAGTCCGATACGGACCTGTTTTGCAACGTGGACAGCACTTGTGAATGGGTGGCATGCCGACGTTTGTAAAACGCTTGTGCCAACTGCAACGCGGCCGGGTCAAGCAAACTCCAGTCGTCTGTCGCCAGCACTGCGGACCAGTCTTGCGTGACGGACTGGGCACGCAGGGTGTCGAGTTTGTTGAGCGGCAATGCACCCAATGACTCGCCTGAGCGGCCGTAGTAGTGGCCTTTCCAGGCCATCGGCATTCCGGGTGCGGTGGCGGGAATGCGCCACATCAACACTCGTGAACCGGGCGCGCCGTCTGGGTGATCAACCACAACGGGATCGCTCAAGCCGACAGAGGGCGACGTATGGTTGTAGACCTGAAGCTTCAGGTCATTGAGGTCGGCTGCAGTTGCCGCGTAGAGACTGCCCACCAGGGGCCGCGCACCGGTGACGGGGTCGATTTTGTTTTTGACGCCAAAAATCAACCAGCCAGCTTCGCGACCATGCAGGTTCGCTTCGTTGGACAAGGCCGAGACATAACGACCCAGCGCGTCCGTATCGAAGCTGTTCTTTGCTTCCTTGAACTCAAGCCATTCCGTTTCCACCGGCATGCGCCTGAATTCATCCAACAGGTCAGCAAAGTTCTTCATGGCTTGGGCTACCGCGCCTTCACGTCATACGGAATGTGCTTGAAAGTCACATTCGCCAGTTTCAAGCGGGCCGCGCCCAGGCGGCAGGCTTCGCCGAAGACCAGCAGCGGGATGGCGGCGGCGGGCGTCGGTGTGTCGCCGGGAGCCTGGGCGGCAGAACGTTCTGCTCCGTGTCCCCCGCCCGCTGCGCGGGCTCCTCCTTGACCTGCACAGAACGCTCTGCCGCCCAGGCTCCCAGGGTCGGCTGGTTGGGTGCTATCAGAGGCAGCGTGAATCTGGCGGTGCAGCGTCAGCAGGGCGTCGAGCACGGCTTGGGTCAGCACGTTGCCACTGGCGGGGCGCTTGTCTTTCAAAATTCCATTGAACAACAGATAGACTGAAAATTGTGGCGTTTTTTTGGATAAAACTGGGCTGTAGCCCTCGTCTTCATTGCTTATACAGCTATCAATTGTGTAGTTTGTTCCGAGGTAGGGCGTGCCGGGCCATCCGCCGCCAGCGAGGGCGCTGCCGGTTTCCTGCTGCCAGACAAAGGCCGCCAGCGTGGCAAAGCGCACCTCGGGGTGAATGCGGCCATGGGCGTCGAACACCGGCGCGCCCAGCTTCATGAAGCGAAAACCACCGCCACCGGTCCAGTTCACGGCCTTGCTGATGCCGCCCGGTTCGCCGTCAATGACCTTTTGCAGGCGTGGCAGGCAGTGCGTGGCGGCGTGCTCGCCCATCTCGATGCCAATCCAGCGCCGGCCCATCTTGTGGGCGACGGCCGCCGTCGTGCCGGAGCCGAGGAAGCTGTCGAGGACGAGGTCACCCGGGTTGGTGGCGATCTCCAAAAGTCGGCGGATCAATGCCTCGGGTTTTGGCGTCCCGAAAATCTCATCGGCATTGAGTTCCTTGACTTCCTTTTTTGCATCCTGGTTGTCGCCAACCTCGTCGCGAAACCATATTGTCTGAGGCACTACGCCGTCTTTTACTTCGGTAAGGAAGCGTTTGAGCGAAGGAATTGCATCCCCCTTCTTGCCAAACCAAAGACGGTTGTCGGTTCGTAGTCTGTCGATTTCTTCCGGCGGGCGACTCCAACTGCGACCTCTGGCTGGAAAGACTTGTTTGCCCGATGGGGTGGTGATTGCGTAAAAGTCTCGGTCACGATGCTCGGCACGCGTCAGATCGCTGGCTTTCCAAATACCGCGCGGATCGTCGTCGGGGTTTTTATATGCGTCGTCTTGCTTCGCAGTTCTTGGCACAAGATTTCGTGACCAACTCGCAGTATTTTTGGCGTACACAAATACGTGATCGTGCATAGCCGAAAAGAATTCGGCGTCGTTTTGTGGCGAGTACTTCTTCTGCCACACCACATTCGCCACAAAATTCCCCCGCCCAAACACCTCATCCATCAGCACCTTGAGGTAATGCCCCTCGTTGTCATCAATCGTCACCCAGATCGAGCCGTCTTCCCGCAACAGTTCTCGCAGCAACTGAAGGCGCGGCAGCATCATGCTGAGCCACTGGGCGTGCTCCAGGTTGTCGTCGTAGTGCTCGAACGCACTCTTGGTGTTGTAGGGCGGGTCGATGAAGATGCATTTCACCTGGCCGCGGTAGAACGGCAGCAAGGCTTTCAGCGCTTCAAGGTTGTCGCCCTGGATCAGCAGGTTGTCCGTGATTTCTGTGCGGATGGGGCTGGTGGCAGTTTCTGTCGGCGCTTCGACCAGCTCAGCCTGAACCGGCGTGGTGTCAGCCGGTGGGGGACTGGATGCCTGGGCCGGTGTGGATGGGGTGTGAACCGACACCTGTTCCAGCAGCCGGTAAGGCACGCGGGCAGCTAGGGTGAAGGCGCTAGGGCGGTTGAGCCAGTCAAGGGTGGGCATGGGTGTTGTTGGTTCAGGTGGCGCTCAGGCGTCCCGGTGCGGCAGATTGCGCGGCAAAGGTAGCTTCTACCGTTTCACGGTGAAAGAGCTCCAGATAAGGCTGGTAGCGATACAGGCGGTTGCGCTCGTAGCCTGTGACCTCGCGCAGCCAGCCGCGCGCCTCCAAGTCGCGGGCGAGCTTGACGGCAGTGGGGTGGGTGCAGCCCACAATCTCGGCAATGCGGTTGGGGGACACCATGGGTTGTTGAAACAGGCTGTCGAGCAGCTTGAGTGTTTTGGGGCTTTTCATCACAGCGTTGCGATGTGCCTCGCGCATGTTCACGATGTCGGTGGCGGTGCGGGTGGCAGCGCGGGCCGTCTGGCTGACGCCGCGTAAAAAAAACTTGAGCCATTGCTCCCAATGACCCTGGTTGCGGATGGCGGTGAGCCGGTCGTAATACTCAGCCCGATGCGCCTTCAGAAAAACCGACAAATACAGCAGCGGGCGCGACAAGGCCTGCTCTTCACACAAGATCAGCGTGATCAGCAGGCGCCCCACCCGACCGTTGCCATCCAGGAAGGGGTGAATGGTTTCAAACTGAGCGTGAGCGAGGCCGCAGCGAATGAGCAATGGCACAGTCGTTTTGCCGTCGTGCAGGAACTTTTCCAGTGCGCCCAGGGCATTCATCAACTCATGCGGGGGCGGAGGCGCGAATGAAGCGCTGGCGAGCGTGCTGCCTGCTGCGCCAATCCAGTTCTGGGCGGTGCGGAATTCGCCGGGCGTTTTCTCTCCGCCGCGCACGTTGTGCATGAGTTCGCCGTGAATTTCGCGCAGCAGGCGCAAGCTCAAGGGGAGCTCGCCGAGACGTCTGAGCCCGTGGTTCATGGCGCGCACGTAGTTGATGACTTCTTCGACGTCTGTGGGGCCGTCGTTGTGTGTGCCTTGCGCTTCAAAGGCCAGCACGTCTTCCAGGGTGCTTTGTGTGCCTTCGATCTGAGAGGACAACACGGCTTCGTGTCGCACATACATGGCCACAAACAGGTCAGGGTTGGGCAATAGGGCGGCAATGGCATCCAGCCGGGCAATGTCCCGGTCAGCGGCGGAGAGCAGGGTGCGCAACTCACCATCGAACTGAATGTCGGGAATGGGGGGCAGGCTTTCGGGAATAAAGGCTTTATAGCCCGTGACTTGCTGGACGTAGCGGCCAGCGCGCTGTGTGGGTTCTGTCATGGATATTTTTATAAGACGCCCATGATACTGTTTTTACGAAAATAAATGTCGATATATTTTTATATGAAATTTGAACAAATACGCTTGTGAAAGTTTTTGAGTCGCTACGCCCATGAATGCACGGCCATCTACAGCACCACCTTGACCAGCGGATGCGTGGAGAGGGTGCGGTACAGCTCGTCGAGCTGTTCGCGCGAGGTCGCGGTGACGGTGATGGTCACACCCAAGTACTTGCCGCCCTTGCTCTCACGCAGCTCGATAAGGCTGGCATCAAAGGTGGGGTCGAACTGATGGGCGATCAGGGTGATGGCGTGCACCAGGCCGTCCACTTTGGTGCCCATGACTTTGATGGGGAACGGCGACGGGTAGGTGATGAGCGATTCGGGGGGCATGGGCATGATCACAGGTGTTGAAGGCAGTGAAAGCGAGGGAGTGTGGTGGATTCGCAGTGGCGGCAGCAGGGCAAAACGGGTAACGTGTTCATCCGGAAATTATCGCGGGCCTGACAAACGCCGAGCAGGAAGCAACAGAATTGAGCCAGCCAGTCACGCCAACCCCGGGAAATTCTGAGTATTGCTGCATCGGTCGCGCCAACACTGACGAATATACAATGTGTTCAAGTTCAAAAGCACACCCGATCGAAAGACGGGGTCGCAAAGCTTCCGGCCTGACGCATTCGTGCAAAGTGGTAGCGGGGTTGCCTTCAACGGGTCAGATCCGAATGATGACCTCAGACTCCGCCGCCAGGGCGAAGTCGGCAACCATTGCCGCGCACGCTTCAGTCCGAAGCGCTGCCACCTCTTCTTTTTGCCTGATGTGCCCTTGACTGTGGACAGTCGAACCCGTGACCGTCATCTCTTTGCCACGTGTTTCTGTTGAAATAGCGTATGTTTGCTGCGACGAGCCGATTTGCATCTCAGCGGAATGAAGATCGCCCTTGAATTATCACGAATTATGCCGATAGCTCTCCTAACGCTCACGCCGAAAATGACCCGGGGTACGAGTGTGGTACCCGGTCAACCCAGCAATAGAAAGATCCCCGCATGAGCCAGCACACCGCCTTTCGATCCAGCGCAGCAGGAATCCACGGCACCCCAATGGGCAGCGCCGACGCTGGACTGCTCAATTCAATTTCCCATTGATTTCAAGAACTCCAGAGGACCCCCATGGCATTTTTTACCAACATGAAAATTTCAACCCGTCTGGCACTAGGCTTTGGCACGATTGTCCTGATCGGCACTGCCGTTTCGATCTTTGGTGCGCTCAAAATGCGCACGCTGGCCGGCGATCTCGATGAGGTGGCCAATAACCGCATGGTCAAAACATTCCAGTTTGCTGCCTACAAGGACAACCTCAACGTCGTGGCAAGTTCCGTGCGCAACATGGTCATCACGAAGAACAATGTCGTTCGTGATGGCGAGAAGAAGAAAATCGACGACAGTCGGACCGCTAACGCCAAGCTCCTGGGGCAGATAGAGCAATCCATCCGCTCGCCTCAGGCCGTCGAGTTCTTGAAAATCATCAAAGAGGCGGGGCCTCGCTACTACCTGGGTATCGACAGTGTCGCCGAGCTTGCCAGCCGCGGCGCGGACGCGAGCGCTGGCGGCGTGCTGATGGGTGAAGTGCAAGTCCTGCAAAACACCTTGTTCAAGGCCGTCGCTGATTCGATGGCGCTGCAGCAGAACCTCGCTGCAAAACTGGCCAATGATGCCGCGGCAGAGGCCGCCGCCTCATTGACGATCCTGATCAGCCTGGCGCTGTTGATGCTCTTGATTGGCACGGGTGTGGGCTGGGCGATTATGCGCAACCTGTCACGCTCATTGGGCGCCGAACCCGCCGAGCTATGCGACGCCGTCAGCCGCGTTGCCGATGGCGATCTGAGCGCTCGGCTGCAACTGCGCAACGGCGACACAGCCAGTGTGCTGGCAGCTGTGGAACGCATGCAAGCATCCTTGACCCGCGTGGTCGGCACGGTGCGCCAAGGCTCCGAGAGCGTCGCCAGCGCCAGTGCTGAGATCGCCCAGGGCAACCAGGACCTCTCCGGCCGCACCGAGCAACAGGCCAGCGCGCTGGAGGAAACCGCCGCCTCGATGGAAGAGCTAAGCGCCACCGTCAAGCAAAACGCTGACAACGCCAAACAGGCCAACCAGCTGGCGCAAAGCGCTTCCACCGTCGCCATCCAGGGCGGTCAGGTGGTGAGCCAAGTGGTGGATACCATGAAGGGTATCAATGACGCCTCGCGCAAAATTTCGGACATCATCAGCGTGATCGATGGCATTGCCTTCCAGACCAACATCCTGGCGCTGAACGCGGCGGTGGAAGCGGCGCGCGCTGGCGAGCAGGGGCGTGGTTTCGCTGTGGTCGCCAGTGAGGTGCGGTCCCTGGCGGGACGTTCGGCGGACGCCGCCAAGGAAATCAAGAGTCTGATCAATGCCAGCGTCGAGCGGGTTGAGCAGGGCACGGCGCTGGTCGATCAGGCCGGCGCCACCATGACCGAAGTGGTCGGTTCAATCCGCCGCGTCACCGACCTCATGGGCGAGATCACTGCGGCCAGCGTCGAGCAAAGCCAGGGCGTGGCGCAGGTCGGCGAGGCCGTGACGCAGATGGACCAAACGACGCAGCAGAATGCCGCACTGGTGGAAGAGATGGCGGCGGCGGCTTCGAGCCTGAAGGGTCAGGCACAGGATCTGGTCGGGACAGTCGCCGTGTTCAAGCTGTCTCAGGAGTTTGATGGCGGTGTGGCGCACCACACGCCGCCGCAACGGACGACCAACACGCGCCCGGCCCCGGCCGCAAAAGCGCTCGGGAGCGTCGCCAAGACCAAGCCCGGTTCAAGTCCCAAGCCGCCCTCGCTGGCGGCCCCCGCTGCGACCGCGAACAAAATTCGGCAAGTCGCGCCAGGCAAGGCGGGCGGCGATGATTGGGAAAGCTTTTAAGATGACTTCTTAAAACCCCCATGCCTTCGGATCATGGCGCTGGCATTGGGTGTGATCTGAAATTGGGTTCTTCATCGCGTCACTTGATGCACACCGACCGGACCATCTTGATGTCGGTTAGGCCCATCATGACTTTTTCCATGCCATCCATCTTCAGGGTGCGCATGCCGCCTTCGACGGCAGCGGCAAAAATTTCGGCGACACGGGCGCGTTCCTGAATCAGCTTTTTAATGTCATCGCTGGCAATCAGCAGCTCGTGCAGGCCGACGCGGCCTTTGTAACCGGTGTCATGGCACTTGTCGCAGCCGGTGTGTCGGTAGAACCGAAGTTGGCCGTCCTGGTCGTACGTCCGGTGCCAGCCCTCAATCAATTTTTTGGTTTCGCCTTCATAGTCAGCGGTCCAGGCGGCCGAGTGCCGCAGTTCGTCGGCATATTCGGCGGCAAACAGGCGCAATTCCTCGACCTCCGGGATGTAGGACTCTTTGCATTCGCACAGCTTCTTGGCCAGGCGCTGCGCCAGAATGCCCAACAGTGCATCGGCAAAGTTGAACGGGTCCATCCCCATGTCGAGCAAGCGCGTGATGGACTCGGGCGCCGAGTTGGTATGCAGGGTGGAGAACACCAGGTGGCCGGTGAGCGAGGCTTCCACACCCATCGCCACCGTTTCTTTGTCTCTTGATTCGCCGACCATGATGATGTCGGGGTCCGCCCGCAAGAAGGCCCGCATGATGAGTGCAAAGTCAATGCCGGCTTTACGGTTGATTTGCACCTGGCGCAGGCCTTTTTGCGTGATTTCGACCGGATCTTCGGCGGTCCAAATTTTGGTGTCGGGCGTATTGAGGTGCTTGAGGATGGAGTGCAGCGTGGTGGTCTTGCCGGACCCGGTCGGGCCACAGACATAGAACAAGCCGTAGGGCTTTTCGACGGTACGCACGACACGGGCCATGTTATGCGGCGTCAGCCCCAGTTTGTGCAGCGGGATCGGCTCCCCGGCGGCCAGAATCCGCATCACCACGTCTTCCACACCGCCCGCGGAAGGTATGGTGGCCACCCGCAGTTCAATGTCAAGCGGCCCATATTTCTTGAACTTGATTTTGCCATCCTGTGGCCTGCGACGCTCCGAAATATCGAGATCGCACATGATCTTCAAGCGCGTCACCATGGCCTGGCGAAAATGGGCTGGCACCTCGATATACGGCTGCAGCGTGCCGTCAATGCGGAACCGGATGCCGGTTTTTAGCTTGCCCGGCATCGGTTCAATGTGAATGTCGGACGCCCCCTGTCTGTGGGCGTCAACGATGACTTTGTTGACGAACTTGACCAGTTCGTTGTCAGCGGCCGCGGACTCCAGTGAGTCGTCATTGCTGCCATCGTCGATCGCACCCCCATCCATGTCGGCCAACAACTCGTCGATTGAGCCGCCCGCCACTTCCAAACCGAAAATTTGACTGAGCGAGTCGGCAAACTCGGCCTGCGTCGTGACCCGGTACGAGAATTTGCTGATGCGCGGAAATACCTGTGGCACGACGCGCGAGTTGCGCGCCGCCTCCGGGTCGAGGCACATGATGACCAGGCCATCGGGCGACTCCTCCAGCGGCAGCCAGCCCTGCTGTTCAATGAACTCGCGCTTGAGCGGGCCATGAAGCAATTCCGAGCGGATGCGTCCGGCGCTGAAGGGCTCATAGGGCACGCCAAAAAACTTGGCCAGTGACGGGCCAATCTGGGCTGGCCGCACGCTGTATTGCGTCATCAGGACCTGTTCCACCGGCTTGCCCTCAATGCGTGCTTGCTGCAGACAACGCTCCAGTTCCTGCGCCGACATCACACCATCGGCGATCAAGCCATCGTACTTGGTCGCCATGCGCCGCGCGCTCGCCTGGGCCTTCTCGAGCCGCTGCCGAATGGCCGTGCCCAGTGTTTTGCACAGTTGCGAAACGCCTTCCACTTCAAGCTCGCCAAAGGGCTGGTCATTTTTGTTGTTGATGATCTGCAGGACGCCGTACAGCGTTTCACCTTCAAGAACAGGGGCCACCAGCATCTGGCGGGTGCGGTAGCCCGATCGTTTGTCTACTTCCTTGAGAAAGGTCAGGGCCGGGTGGATTTGTTTGAGCGCGTCGTCGTCATAGACTTCGGGCAGGTTCAGCAGTTGGCGGCTAAAGGCGGCGTAACCGGCAATGCTTTGGGGCGAGATGGGCAACTTGAGATCGCGGCTGCTGTTGAGCCCGGTCTTGACCTTGGACACAATGGCACTTTGGTCTTCATTGACGGCATAGAGGGTCAGGCGGTCTGCATTGAACAGTTTGCAGATGTCCTGGCTCGCCTCCAGCATGATCTGTTCCAGGTTCTCGGTCTCGTGAATGCGGGTCGTGACCTGTTGCAGTTGCTTGTAGAACAGGGCCTGAAACAGCATGCCCCGTTTCTCGCTGGGCAGTTTTTGTGATTCGAAAAATACCTGCTCGGAAGTTCTCTCGCCACTGACGGGTTTAATCACGGCGCTCATAACTCAAACTCCTGCCCGGCGCGCAACCAGCGAATGTCGTGGGTCACATGAGGTCCATTGACCAGGGCCTGATCAAAATGCTGAATTTCGTTCATGATCGACTCGGTTTCTGCCGGCTTGGTGTGCGTGATGTAAATGGGATAACTGTTGCCGGGTGCGATGCAGTCAAGTTCATCGGCCAACACCTGGGGCGACAGGTGCAAGCTGAGTTGGGCCAGGTCTTTTTCGCGATTGCTGAAGGCGGTTTCGATCACCAGCATCGCCACATTGAGTTGATTGAGCCGGTCCCAGAATGCCGGGTTCCGTTCCGTGTCTCCGGTGAATACCCAGCAGCCGTGTCCTGTGGTGACGGCATAACCGACGGCGGGAACGCTGTGCACCGCGGGCAAGACTTCAACCAGCTTGCCACCCAATTGCAGGGTCTGGCCCACCTGGATTTCATGGAACCTGACAAGGGGCGCCTCTGGCGCGAGAAGGCGAGCGAAGTCGGGCCAGATGACGTCATTGAAAATATGCGCTTTCAAGGCGAAAATGGTGTCTGGGAGTGCATGAATCTGCAGCGGGGTCGTGCGCCAGGAGGCAACCGCGTCCACCATCAAGGGCAGTGCCAGCACGTGGTCCAGGTGCGAGTGCGTTAGCAAGACGTGCTCGATGCCGCGCATTTTATCCAGCGTGAGGTTGCCCAGCCCGGTGCCCGCGTCGATCAACAGGTCATCGTCGATCAGGAACGACGTGGTTCGGCAATCTCTTGAGATGGCGCCTGAACAGCCCAGTACACGCACTTTCATGACGAATGCTTTGATAAATATCCCATAACGCCTTGCTGTACGTGTTCTTCTGGACCCGCCCAGACAGGCCGGGAAGCCGAGCCTGTCAATTGGCCCGATCAGGCCTGGATAAACTGCATTTGGGTCCCGGCCAGCTCAATCAGGTCGCCATTACTTAAAGCGATCGGCTCAGCCCCTATGGATGCCCCGTTGAGCGTCGGGTTCCCCGCGCCCTCCACGTGATGCACCACGAAGCTACGCTGGCGCCGGGTGATGGCGGCGACAGCGACGCCCGGCTTGCCAATCGTGGTGACGACTTTTGTCAAGGGCACTTCACGGCCGGCCGCCGGGCCTGACAGGACCTTGATCGCGGCACCAGGTGATTCGCCGCTGGATTGTGCTGGAAAACTTGTCGGTGCAGGCGGCGTCAACGGTGCGGGTGCACCAGAGGGTGCTAAACCAGCCGGCCCGGCACTGGCCATCCTGGTCGCTGCAGAATTCTCCGCTGGAGCGTCGCTGACAAATTTGATTTTGTATTTGCCGACTTCGACCGCATCACCATCCTGAAGCAATTGCCTTTTGACGGCCTTGCCGTTCACATAGGTGCCATTGGTGCTGTTCAGGTCCTCCAGGTAGACCTCGCCACCCGTCATTTGCACCGCGGCATGCTCGCCGCTGACGGCCAGGTTGTCGATCACGATGTCGTTGTAAGGGCGCCGTCCCAGCGTCGTCCGGTCCTTCATCAATTGCACTTCTTTGATGACGACACCATCGATCGATACGATCATTTTCGGCATGACCGACTCCTGTTCCTGAAAGTGATTATGAGGTTTTCCATGGGCTGACTAAGTTATTTACCCAGCAATCTGGCCATCAATCCGCGTTTTTCCGGGGTGGCTGAGGCTTGTACCAGAAGGACCGTGATGTTATCGCGTCCGCCATTCTCGTTGGCCAAGGTTACCAGCTCTGCCGCCATGAGTGCCAGCGACGTTCCATTTTCCAGGACTTGCGCAATTGCCAAGTCTCGCATCATGTCAGAAAGTCCATCAGAACACATCAAATAAATATCGCCGAGCTCCACGCGATGTTCGTGAAGTTCCAGCAAAGCCACATCGTCGACGCCCAGTGCGCGGGTAACCAGGTTTTTGTTGGGCGCGGTCGCCGCCTGCTCGGTCGTTAGCAGGCCGGCGTCAATCTGCTCCTGCAACAGCGAGTGATCCTTGGTGAGCTGCGACAGGGCATTGCCGCGCCAGCGATAGCAGCGGGAATCCCCGATATGCCCCAACAGCAGACGACTGTCCTGGAAAACGCCAACCACCAGGGTGGTCCCCATGCCCGCATACTGGGCATTGGCGCAAGACGCCCCGTAAATAGAGCGATTGGCGTTGTCAACGCAAATCTCAATGGCGCGTCTGACTTCCCCGGCGTTGGCCTGTTGGCTCGCCTCGGTCAACCAGCGAGCCAATTCCGACCTGATATAGGCTGTCGCCATGCCACTGGCAATCTCACCGGCGTTGTAGCCCCCCATGCCATCGGCCAAAACGCCCAGGTTGGTGGCCGCATCAAAGGCCACCGAGTCTTCATTGTTCTCCCGGGCCCGGCCCGGATCGGTTTGCGCACAGAAGGTGAAATTCATGGAGGTACCAGGCTAGTTGTCAAGGCCGCCGGCACTGGTACCGGGCGGTTTCAACGTGGGCGGCCGCGCTCGCAAGCACGACTGTTTTCTCAAATTCTGTCGCTTCTTCGTTGAAGGTTGGCGCTTGCCGGACTGCCGTCGGTCTGGCACTGCCAGCCGCCGCCTCACCCGTCAGTGCCGATAATACCGCCACCAGTTCATGGGCAAACTGAGTTCCATCCTGGTAGCGGGCTTCCGGGCGTTTTCTCAGTGACACCGCGACCACACGCGCCAGCGCCGGCGGCAACTCCTTGCGCAGAAGGTAAATGTCGGGGGCCTCTTCGTTGGCAATCTTGTGCATCAGTTCGGCCATAGAGTCTGCCCGGAAGGGCAGTACACCCGCCAGCAGCTGGAACAGCATGACACCGAGCGAATAAAGGTCGGAGCGGCCATCGACCTTTTTGCCTGCCAATTGCTCAGGCGACATGAAACTGGGGGTCCCCAGCACCAGCCCGGTTCTGGTTTTGCTTGAATCGGTGATGCGTGCAATCCCAAAGTCAGTCACCTTCACGGTGTCGCTCTCGAGCTCGTACATGATGTTGGCCGGCTTGATGTCGCGGTGCACCACGCGCTGCTGGTGGGCATAAGCCAGCGCTTCTGCCACCCGCGCCACAATGGAAAGCACGGTGGGTACCGCCAGCAAATGCCCGTGCGTGCAATGGTCGACCAAGTCTTTGCCTTTGAGAAACTCCATGGCAATATAGGCCAGGTCGCGCTCCTCACCCGCGTCGAAGATCGTGACAATATTCTGGTGCTGCAAACGTCCGGCCGTTTCGGCTTCACGGAAAAATCGCTCCCGCGCATCCACCAGCGCATCACCTTCAAATTCTTCGCTCAGGGCCAGCGTTTTGATCGCCACCATCCGACCGATCTTGGGGTCTTTACCCAAATACACCACGCCCATGGCCCCCTTGCCCAGTTCTTTTTCTATTTGGTAGCGCCCCAGCATCGGCTTCGCGACCGCGCCACCGTCGATCCGGCGGGTACTTGCGGGACGGGCGTTGTCGCTACCGAATATCACGGTTTCTGACAGTTCTTTGACCCGCTTCAACGCCGGCTTGAGGCCTTGGTAGTCCTTGTTGTAGGACGCCATGTGCTGGTACACCGCCTCGGCCTTGTTGAATTGGCGCTTGCGCTCGAAGTCGAGTGCCAGGCTGTACAGATTCCCCATCACCGCTTCGCTCATGGGCACACGGCGGAACCGGTCAAAGGCCATGTCGAGTTGCCCTTGCCCCTGCAAGGCCAGGCCCATCATGCGGTTGGTTTCAGTCGACTCTTCATCCGGCTTGAGCTGGGGGGCCTGCGTCACCAAGAATCGCCTGATCGTCAAGGCCAGATGCCCTACCAGCAGCAGCGTGGCCGGAAACACCAGCTTCAGCCACAGGGTGGCGCCCGACAACAGACCAAATTCGGTGCCCAATAGAACCGCCAACAACAGCAGGGTGGACACGGCTGCCCAACCCGTCGACAAGCGGGGCAAGGCGGCCATGAGATAGGCGCTGACCAGGAGCAACACCGCCAGCGTGGCCCCATCGCCCCAACCTGGCTGAACAACAAAGTGGCCGCTCAAAATACTCGACGTCATGTGCGCAATCGCTTCTGCGGGGGACATGGCCGGGTTGCCGGGCACAGGGAACTGGGTGCCCACGCCCGCCGCCGTGACCCCAATGATGACAATCTTGGCTGCGTATTTGGAGGCAGGAATTTTGCCGGTGAGCACGTCGTCAAAAGAGTCCACGACAAAGGCAGGCTTGCCGTCACGCCCGTGATAGAACTGGGGCAACATGCGCGCCGCCGCATCCGTTTTCAGGTGCAGTTTGCCGATTTGCACTGATTCACCCCCATTGAGCGTGATATCAGTCGTGCTCAGGTTGAGACTTTTGGTGGCCGCCAGCAGCGCCATCGAGGGCACCGTCTTGCCGTCGTAATTGACCAGCAGGGGCTCAAATCGAACGACACCGTCCACGTCCTGCGTCTGGTTCAGGTGGCCGATGCCGGCTGCGGCCGCCCCCAGGCGTTCGATGGGCAGCTGCGCTCTGAGCGCTGGCAGCGAGAAGCCGCTGTTTTCATCGAGCGCGGTCTTGAGCGCCAACGCAGGCAGGGGCTGACCGGCGTTGCCCTGGGGTTCGCCCAGGGTGAAATACGCGGGAAGGATGACATTGCCGGCGCTCTTGAGACTCGCAGCCAGCTGGCCATCGGAGTCGAGAGCTGTCTCGGCCTCGGCAATCACCCGTGCCAGCTGTTCGCTGCGCGCGGATGGGATGCTGGCTGGATCGGCGCCGGCGCCCAGCACCTCTTTCATTTTGCGAACATAGCTCAGACCCCGGTCAACCTGAGGTTCAAAAAAAAACACGGTATGAACCACGACCCTGGCTTTGGCGGCCGTCAACTTGTCAATCAACTGGGCATGAACATCGCGTGGCCAAGGCCAGTGACCGATGTTGGCAATGCTCTGATCATCGATGGCGATAACGGCGATGCGGTCGGAGGGCTGGCGCGAAGTGCTGGTGCTGGCGAAGTCATAAAACCGCCGCTCCAGTGTGCCGATGACGTCGCTGCCCAGGTGCAACAACAGCACGGTGACTACAACCAGAACGACTGCAAACCAGTCGGTGCGCCAGAAAGAAACCGACTTAGATAAAGAAAATTTCGCCACCTGGCACCTTAACCCTTTGTGTGGCTGAAACCGATCAGAGGCGTAGAGGCCCGAAAAATGTCAGACCCAGACATCCAGCGCACGGGTACGGTAGCAGATGGAGTCAACGTCGACAAGAGACCTTTGGACGAAATATCGCAGGGCTTTGCAAAAAAATGCCGCACAGGCCACGGCCAGCAACAACCCTGCCTGCACCCGGGCACAGACTCAGGTGGGTGCTTGTCGGCGTTTCTTGATCGCCGCCCCCACCGCCAACACGCCTACCGCGCCCACCAAACCGAAGCCGTAGTGCCACACCATGGTCTGGGGCAAATAGTTTTTCACGGCGGGATCACTGAGCGCCATGGTGCCCGCAATCCACCCCAGCAACATGCCGCCCACCGTGATGATCGCCGGGAAGCGGTCCATCAGCTTGAGCACCAGTTGACTGCCCCAAATAATGATCGGAACGCTGACCAGCAAACCAAAAATGACCAGTGGCAACTGGTGCTGGCTACCCGCGCCGGTGGCCGCGCCGGCGATGGCGATGACGTTGTCAACGCTCATCACCAGATCGGCAATGATCACGGTCTTGACCGCTGCCCACAGCTTGTCACTGGCCTGAATGCTGTTGTGCCCGTTTTCGTCCTGCGGTAGCAGCAGCTTCACGCCGATCCACAACAACAGGGCCGCGCCGACCAATTTCAAGAACGGCACTTGTAAGAGTGTCAAGGCGAAGGCGATCAGAACGACACGCAGCACAATCGCCCCGGCTGTCCCCCACAAAATACCTTTCAGACGCTGGTGCAACGGCAGCTGGCGGCAGGCCAGGGCGATCACCACGGCATTGTCTCCGCCGAGCAAGATGTCGATCATGATGATCTGGCCGACAGCAAACCAGAAATGAGGGGTGAGAAATTCTTCCACGGTAGGGGTCTTTTTGAATGCCTGGGGCTTATGAACAACAAAGCCGGATTATCCCTGCGGAAATCCGGCTCTTCTGGTTAGGTGCAGCATCGAGACTACACCGGTCAAGGCAACGCGACCTTAGAGCATCGCCTTGAGCAGCTTGGCCAGTTCAGACGGATTGCGCGTGATCTTGAAGCCGCATTCTTCCATCACCGCCAGCTTGGCTTCGGCCGTGTCGGCGCCGCCCGAGATCAAGGCGCCGGCGTGGCCCATGCGTTTGCCTGCCGGAGCGGTAACGCCGGCGATGAAGCCCACAATCGGTTTCTTCATGTTGGCTTTGCACCAGCGCGCTGCGTCGGCTTCGTCCGGGCCACCGATTTCGCCAATCATGATGACCGCATCGGTATCGGGATCGTCGTTGAAGAGGCGCATGATGTCGAGGTGCTTGAGGCCATTGATCGGGTCGCCGCCAATGCCGACAGCACTGGACTGACCCAGGCCGATCTCAGTCAACTGCGCCACGGCTTCATAGGTCAGCGTGCCGGAGCGGCTGACCACGCCAATGCGGCCCTTGCGGTGAATGTGTGCGGGCATGATGCCAATCTTGATCTCGTCCGGCGTGATCAGGCCCGGGCAGTTGGGGCCGAGCAACAGGGTTTCCTTGCCGCCGGCCGCCACTTTGGCGCGCATTCTATTGCGCACTTCGAGCATGTCCCGGATCGGGATGCCCTCGGTGATGCAGATCGCCAGGTCCAGGTCGGCCTCGACGGCCTCCCAGATCGCAGCGGCTGCGCCAGCGGGAGGCACGTAAATGACCGACACGGTCGCGCCAGTCTGGCTGGCGGCGTCTTTGACCGACGCAAAAATCGGGATGTCAAAAATTTTCTCGCCGGCCTTTTTGGGGTTCACCCCGGCGACGAAACAGTTTTTGCCGTTCGCGTACTCCTGGCACTTCTCGGTGTGAAACTGACCGGTCTTGCCGGTGATGCCTTGGGTGATGACCTTGGTGTCTTTATTGATGAGGATAGACATGATGTGTTTCCGTAGTCAGTTTCAGGCTGCTTTGGCGGCCGCAACCGCTTTTTGTGCTGCCTCGGCCATGGTATCGGCGCTGATGATGGGCAAGCCGGATTCGGTCAGCAATTTCTTGCCCAGTTCTTCGTTGGTGCCTTTCATGCGCACCACCAGCGGCACGTTCAGGTTGACCGCCTTGCAGGCCGCAATCACGCCGGCCGCAATGGTGTCGCACTTCATGATGCCGCCAAAAATGTTGACCAGAATCACCTTGACATTGGGGTTTTTCAGCATGATCTTGAAGGCTTCGGTCACCTTCTCGGGGGTGGCGCCGCCACCCACATCCAGGAAGTTGGCCGGTGAGGCGCCAAACAGTTTGATGGTGTCCATGGTGGCCATCGCCAAGCCTGCGCCATTGACTAGGCAGCCGATGTTGCCGTCCAGGCTGATGTAGGCCAGGTCAAATTTGCTGGCCTCGACTTCGGCCGGGTCTTCTTCGTCGAGGTCGCGGTAGGCCACGATCTCGGGATGGCGGAACAGCGCGTTGTCGTCAAAGTTGAACTTGGCGTCGATCGCCTTGATGTTGCCATTGCCTTCAAGGATCATCGGGTTGATTTCAACCAGCGAGGCATCGGTGTCCATGTAGACCTTGTAAACCTTTTGCAGTACGTCCACGGCTTGCGCGGTCGAGCCAGCGGGCACGCCGATGGCGTTGGCCAGCTTGGTGGCTTGCGCGGCGGTTAGGCCGGTGGCGGGGTCGACGATCTCGGTGATGATTTTCTCGGGCGTGTCGTGCGCCACGTCTTCAATCGACATGCCGCCCTCGCTGGAGACGATCATGGCCACGCGCTGGCTGGCGCGGTCGGTCACTGCCGACACGTAGTATTCTTTTTTGATGTCGGCGCCGTCTTCAATCAAGAGGCGGCGGACTTTTTGGCCCTCGGGACCGGTCTGGTGCGTCACCAGCTGCATGCCCAAGATTTCACCGGCGAGCTGCTTGACTTCGTCGATCGAGCGGGCCAGCTTGACGCCGCCACCTTTGCCGCGGCCACCCGCGTGGATCTGGGCCTTGACCACCCACACAGGGCCGCCGAGTTTCTGTGCGGCTTCCACCGCTTCTTGGACGGTGAAGGCCGGAATGCCGCGCGGCACCGGTACACCAGCTTGACGCAAGATTTCCTTGCCTTGGTACTCGTGAATTTTCATGAAGGCTCTCTCGGGAACGGGTGGTTTTCATCCGGCGGCCAAGTTTGAGGACTCGGGGGACGGCACTGGACAACACAGCCCCGAACTGTATCATGCTGCAATGCACCAAACCATGAGTTAGCTGACGGTAGCAGCCACCACTTCCTGACAGAGATCAACCATGCACAAAATTTTTATTGACGGCGAAGCCGGGACCACCGGCCTGCAAATCCGCGAGCGCCTGCAAAGCCTGGCCGGCATTGAGCTGATCAGTATTGCGCCGGAGCAGCGCAAGGATGCGGCGGCCAAACGCGCCCTGATGGCCCAGGTGGATCTGGTGGTGCTTTGTCTGCACGACGAGGCGGCGCTTGAATCTGTCGCCATGATTGATGAGGCAGCACGCAGCACCGGCCAGATGGGCCCCAAGATCATCGATGCTTCGACAGCGCACCGAATCGCGCCAGGCTGGGTCTTCGGTTTTCCGGAACTGATCGCCGGGCAGCGCGAGGCGGTGGCGCAAGCGCGCCGCGTTGCCAACCCGGGCTGCTACGCCACCGGTGCCATCGCCTTGCTGCGCCCGCTCATTGATGCGGGCCTGATCCCAACGGACTTTGCTGTCACCCTGCCCGCCATCAGCGGTTACTCCGGGGGTGGCCGGCCCATGATCGAGGCCTATGAAAAGGGCGAAGCCCCGGCCTTCGAGCTGTACGCCCTGGGGTTGAAGCACAAGCACATTCCCGAGATCATGAAATACACCGGGCTGCTGCGCCGTCCCTTGTTCATCCCCTCAGTCGGCAACTTCAGGCAGGGCA